>PBOG01000230.1 GCA_002724245.1 Planctomycetaceae bacterium | reverse complement strand
TTGCGTGCCTATCAGCACGACGGGACTCTGGTCTGGCAACGCGCGTTGATGGAGGAATACGGCAGCTACGAGGGAAACCACGGACTGGGAAGCTCCGTCGCCCAGACCGACGAAGCGCTCTACGTGCTGGTCGATCATTCGGGCCCTTCCTATTTACTGAGCATCGACAAACAGACAGGCCGCAATCGCTGGAAGCTCGACCGCCAGGCGAAGGTCTCCTGGAGTTCGCCGCTGATCGTGGGCGACAAAACGCAAGCACAAATCCTGGTCAGTTCCAATGGAACCGTCGAGGCGTTCCAGGCCGACAGTGGCGAGGCACTCTGGCAGGTTGACGGACTGGAAGGAAACAACGTTCCGTCTCCTACCGCGTCGTCAGGAATCGTTGTCATCGGGGCTAATAAACCAGGCCACAACCTGGCGCTACGCCAGGGAAGCCTGGAAGAACCGGCGGAGAAACGGATCCAGTGGCGTTCTTCACAAGTCACCTCGTCGTTCGGGTCGCCCCTGATTTATCGTGACATGGTGTATTTCGTCAATCGCGCCGGTGTGGCCTTCTGCGTGGCGCTGAAAACAGGTGAAACACGCTGGAAACACCGTCTTCCCGGTTCCTGCTGGTGTTCGCCGATTGCTGCCGGAGACCGTCTCTACTTCTTCTCCAAATCGGGAGAAACCACAATCCTGTCGGCGGACCACACTTCCCAGCCCAAAGTGCTGGCCACCAATACCTACCCGTGCGCAGACCGGGTCTATGGCGTCGCTGCAGTACACCGAAGTCTGGTTGTGCGTCAGGCCACACGACTCATCCATATTTCCAGCCAAACCTCCGAGGAGCGCACCGCACCGCCGGAGAAACCTTCAAAGTAATACCCTCCCGGGCGACGCCACCGCTGGGAGGTACCACACCAGGCACCCCGTCTCACTGCTGACACATCCATCAGAAAGGAAATAAAACGTCATGAAGAAATACTGCTGGCCGATCGGCCTGTTCATGATCACCGCGCTGTTAGCATCGCCGCTGCAAGCGCACTTTATCTGGTTGGCACTGCACACCAAAGCTGGCCAGCCAACGCAGGGACATCTCTATTTTGGCGAGTCGACCGCACCCGACGAGGCAACCTACCTGGATCGACTGACAAAATTGCGGCTGTGGAGTCGCGCAGCCGCTGGCCAGTACACAAAAGCACCCGCCAAGAAAGTCACAACCGATGACGGCGGTTATCTCGACGTCAATCTTTCGGCTGGTGTCGGTGCCCTGGAAGCCGAATGTCTGTTCGGTATTTTTGGCCAAGGCGAACGGACGATGCTGCTGCACTATTACGCCAAAGCGATCGCACCGGAACACCTCGCAAAACTAGGGCAGTCTGCCAGGCTGGATTTCGATGTCGTTCCACAATGGCAAGACGGCATCCTGCGCGTCACCGTACTGTGGAAGGGAAAACCGGTTCCCGCCAGCCAACTGATCGTCACCGATGCCGCGGGCGACGACCAGGAACTCACCACTGATGACGAAGGCAAGGTGCAATGCCGTCTCAAAAAACTGGCCGGTGTGCGTTTGCGGGCGCGGAGGATGGTCAAGAAACCCGGCCAGCTGGCAGGCAAGGACTATCGTGAACAGCGACAATATTGCACCGTGACGTTTGCCGGTCCGACGTTTGCCGGTCCGACGTCCGCAGATTCTGCTACGACCACTACCGACGCGGCCAATCAAAAAGCTGCCTTCCCGGAGCTCCCCCAGGGAGTCACCAGCCTGGGTGCTGCAGTTGTGGAGAACTGGCTGTATACGTATGGGGGCCACTTCGGGCGCGCCCACCATTATTCCAATACCAGTCAATCGAGTACGCTGCGACGTCTCAATCTCGACAAACCGCAGTCCTGGGAGGTCGTCGCCCAAGGCCCCCGACTCCAAGGTCTGGCAATGGTCAGTTACCAGGGGAAACTCTATCGGATCGGCGGCTTTACCGCCCACAATAACGAAGACGAGGAGCACGACCTGCGATCTGTGGCGGATGTCGCTTCGTTTGACCCGGCAACCCGAAAGTGGTCCGCCCTGCCACCGCTACCGGAACCCCGTTCGTCGCACGACGCAGTCGTCGTCGACGATCAGCTGTATGTGATCGGCGGCTGGGCACTGGGTTCGGAAGAATCACAGTGGCACCAGACGGCTTTCCAACTTGACCTGTCACACGCAAATCCCAGTTGGATTGCCTTGCCCCAGCCACCCTTTCAGCGCCGCGCTTTATCCGTGGGACATTTTCAAGGCAAACTATACGTCATCGGAGGCATGCAGAAGCAGGGAGGCCCAACCACCAAAGTGGCGGTGTTTGATCCGGCCAGCAAAACTTGGTCCGCAGGCGCCCCTCTCCAGGGCGAAGGGATGGAAGGTTTTGGTTCGGCTGCCTGGAACCTCGACGGACGACTCTATGTCAGCACTTACGGAGGTCGTGTGCAGTCGCTAAGCGCCGATACCGGACGCTGGGAAGTCACTACGGAACTCCAGGAGGACCGTTTCTTTCACCGCATGATGGCCTGGCGTGGCAACCTGGTGCTGGTCGGCGGTGCGAGCATGCAAGCGGGCAAACGTTTAGCTCTGGAAACTGTCAAGGTTGGCGCGCGGAAGCCCGCCGCAATTCGGACCTCTCCGCCGGCGGGTGGAAACGCGCCAACCGACTAGTACGCGCGCCAGCACTAAATGGGTGGCACGGAGGCTGCCCGCCAGCAAAATCGGTCCAGGGTGATTGCGGGCCAATGCGCACGCTCTGCTCACTGGCAGGCAAAATGACCTACCACCCAACACGGGAGTTGGGAGAATCTGCTACGTTGATTGACAGCGGCGCTCGCGATCCCGATCATGTTGGGATCGGTGAGGTCGTCTGCGGCGGATCAGCCGCGTCCTGCATTACCTATTGAATGATCAAACCTATCGGATCCGGGCGGATCTCTGGTCGCCCCCCAACCCTTTGTTTTTGGAGACGCTTTCCATGCAAAGCCACCTGCTTACACGCAACACTGGCCTGCGGCGACTTTTCCTGACCACCGCCCTTGCTGGGCTGGCCGTCATCGCATCAGCGGAGACCGCTCCCCTCAACGCGGCGGAAATTACCAAAGTCCGCTCGATCGAAGGTGTCACCCAGTATGCATTGGACAACGGCCTAAAAATCCTGCTCTACGCAGACAACTCGAAACCGACCGTAACGATCAATCTGACGATCCGCGTCGGCTCCCGTCACGAAGGATACGGCGAAACCGGCATGGCGCATCTGCTGGAACATATGGTCTTTAAAGGAACTCCCCTGCACGGCAATATCCCCAAGTCGCTTTCCGACCGCGGGGCCAGCTTCAACGGCACCACATCTTTCGACCGCACTAACTACTACGAGACACTGCCGGCTAACGACGACAACCTGGAATTCGCCATCCGTCTGGAAGCAGATCGCATGGTCAACAGTTTCATCAAGGGCGAAGATCTGGCCACCGAAATGACCGTCGTCCGCAATGAATTCGAACGCGGTGAAAACAGTCCCTCACGCGTGTTACAACAACGCATGATGGGCACCGCCTTTGAATGGCACAACTACGGCAAGTCCACCATCGGCAACCGCAGCGACATCGAACGGGTACCGATCCCGCGGCTGCGCGCGTTCTATCGCAAGTTTTACCAGCCCGACAATGCCACCCTGATCGTAGCGGGCAAATTTACTGAAAAGAAAGCGCTCGAGTTGATCGCCAAATATTTTGGTGCCATTGAACGCCCTGAGCGTGAACTGGAACTGACCTACACCGAGGAACCAGCCCAGGACGGTGAGCGACTGGTTACCCTGCAGCGATCTGGCGACCTGGGATTGGTCAGCGTGATCTACCACATTCCCTCGGCACCCGATGACGATTTTGCCGCCATGGACACGATCGGCTCCATTCTGGCTATCGAACCGGCCGGCCGACTCTACAAGACCACGGTGGAAGCCAAGAAAGCGGCCGGCATTATCGGCGGCACCTACGCACTGCATGATCCAGGTGTGATGATCATGACCTGTCGGGTGAAAGATCTGAAAAAGATGGCGGACGTCCGGGCCACCATGATCCAGGAAATTGAACGCCTGGGTACGGAAGGCGTGACCGACGAAGAGGTCGAGCGGGTTCAGAAACAAATCGTCCGCAAATACGAAAACACACTAACCAGCTCAACTGCGGTAGCCAGCGAGTTGAGTGAGTGGGAAGGACGCGGCGACTGGCGCATGTTTTTCCTGTACCGCGACCAGATGGCCAAGGTGACAGCCGCTGACGTCAAGCGTGTCGCCGCCAAGTACCTGATGGCCAGTAACCGGACGGTGGGGCTGTTTGAACCCACCAAAGAAGCCCAACGGGTAGCGATCGCGCCCCGCACGGACCTGCAGGAAATGCTCAAAGACTATCGCGGCCGCGCCGTGGCAGAAGCGGGCGAGGCCTTTGATCCGACGCCTACAAACGTCCAAAAACGGTTGATCTCCTACACCCTCGATGGTGGCATCAAGGTCGGCCTGCTGCCCAAGAAGACACGCGGCAACACCGTCGCGCTATCCTTGTCACTGCACTTCGGTTCGTTGAAAACGCTCGAAGGCAAGAATATGGCGGCCGCCCTGATGGGCACGATGATGGCGCGCGGCACCAAGACGTTCGACTATCAGCAAATTCAAGACAAGCTCGACGTGCTTTCTTCCACCCTGTCCGGATCCAGCGCTCTGGGCAGCGCTTCCTTTGGAGGCACCACAAAACGCGACCAGTTGCCCGAAGTACTGCAACTACTCAAGGGGATGTTACGCCAACCGACGTTTCCCGCCAAAGAATTCGACGTTCTCAAACAGGAACGGTTAGCCGCCCTGCAGGGCTCGCTCAGTGATCCGATGAGCAAGGCCCAACGCCGCCTCTACGGCTTACTCTACCCCTACAGCCAATCGGATCCCCGCTTCCGTACAACCGCTGAAGATGACGTCGCCCGCTACACCAACCTGAAACTGGATGAGGTAGTCGACCTCTACCAGCAATTCCTGGGAAATCACGCCGGCGAGCTGGTGCTGGTCGGCGATTTCGACCCCGACGTTGTTCGCCCGCTACTGGCCGATATTTTTGCCGGCTGGGCTGTCAAAGAACCGTACGAAGAAATTACCGCGCAGACATTCACCAAGACCAAAGCCGTCCGCGAGCAAATTCTTACCCCGGATAAAAAGAACGCGGTCTATTTTTCCGGGCACACCATTCCTATCGGCTTCCGCCACCAGGACTATGCAGCGCTAAAAATGGCCAGCCAGGTGTTTGGAGCCGGGTCACTCTCCTCGCGACTGGGAGAGCGGATCCGTGGCAAGGAGGGCCTCAGTTACGGAATCCGTTCTTCTTATAGCGCATTTTCAGAAGAAGAAAACAGCCGCTTCACCGTGATGGCCATCGCCAACCCGATGAATACGCCGCGCGTGGTCGAACTGGTGGACGAGGAATTTGGGCGTCTGATCAAAGACGGTGTCACCGCCGAGGAGCTCGCCGCGGCCAAGCAGAGCTATGTTCAGGGATTCTCGTTGCAGTTCAACAACGACGGTCGCCTGGCTTCTTTGATTGCCGACATGATGGAACAAGGAGACACCGTGCTCTTCTACGATGACTTGTTCAATCGTGTCAAAGCGGTCACTCAGGAAGAAATCAACGGCGCCATCAAACGGCACCTGATCCCCGGTAAGTTGATTGTTGTTACCGCCGGCGATCTGAAATAACCCCGCCGCCGCTGACACACTCGAGATAAAACCCCACTCCCTGCCCAGCGTGGGCCCAGTGCGGCAGCGCTGCTCTGCACTCGGCAAACACCAAGTGCATGCCATGGCCGAGCGGGGCGGCCAGCGACGCCATGAGAGAATACCAACTGAGTGCGACGACCCGACTGGCACTCTGGCAGGGGGACCTGACCGTCTGGGCGGGAGACGCGATCGTCAATGCAGCCAACGAACGCATGCTCGGAGGTGCTGGCGTCGATGGCGCCATTCACCGAGCGGCGGGGCCTGAGTTAATCGAAGCCTGTCGCCAGGGTTCGGAGGGCCGTCCGGGCGTGCGGTGTCCGACGGGAGAAGCCCGTATCACTCCCGCGGGAAACGGTCGGCTGCAAGTCCGTTATGTGATCCACACCGTCGGCCCTGTCTACCAGGATCCACAGACCTCCGCGCCCCTGCTGGCCTCTGCCTACGTCAGTAGCCTGGCACTCGCGGCGGAACAGGGTCTCGACCGGATCGCTTTTCCCGCCATTTCTTGTGGAGTGTATGGCTACCCGCTGGACGAAGCAGCCCGGATTGCGCTGGAAACCTGTCAGCAGAACGCCGGCAGCCTACAGGAAATCGTGTTCGCGCTCTTCAGCCCCGACGCCTGCCAAGCATTCCAGGCTGCGGCCGATGCCACCCTGACGGCACGCTGAGTCCCTACCGGCCACAAGAGCGTTCACTGCCAAAACGCGCCAACCATGTTGCCGCCAGATCTGCTCGGCAGGATCTATACTCCGTAAGACGCTCACGGCGCACGCAAGGGTTGTGCGCTGGTTTCCGTCGTTTCCTCAGCCACGGCAGCTGGTTGTGGCGGTGGCGGCTGAACCGACTTGAGCATCTCAAAAAGTTCGCTACGGGTGGTCAAAATCAGTCGACTCTTGCCCGCCAGCGCCTTCTTGTTGACCTCCAGTGTTTTCGTGAAATTGTAGAATTCACCCGTTTCCGTAATTGCTTTGGCGTAATTTCCGATAATCTCGGCATCGACAGTACCACGGATGATGTTGGACTGCTCCTCACCCTCACCGAGAATTCTCTCGACTTCCGCCTGCGTCTGGTTGAGAATCTCTTGCTTGCGCTGCTGTCCCTCATTGAGATAGCCCGAGGCGATCGACTCCATAAAGGCAGTCAACCGTGCAAATGCGGCTTCCTGGACAGCGGGGACAAAGCCAATATTGGAGATGCCCACTTCGACCAGTTCCACACCACGGCCTTCCTGTTGCGGATCCGTTCCCTGTGCCGATCGCAACCGGTTGGCCACGTTCTGCTGAATCTCTTCGGTGATTTTCTGGCGGCCTTTAACAATCGGCACCTGGGTTTCGGGCTGTCCGGGCTGCGTTCCGCTCGCGGTCTCATCGCTCCCGCCGGACAACTGGAACTGGAATGAGTAGCTCAAGGCACGGGACGAACTGCGAACGACTTCGGTCAAATCGTGACTGGTGATTTCGTCGCGGATCGCAGCCCTGACGCGGTCCTTGATCGCCGCGTCGCCCTGGGAGACCGTCCGCAACACCTTGACGAATTGGAGTGGGTCGGTGATTTTCCAGATCGCCCAGGCCTGCACCTCGATCTTCTTGCCATCTTTGGTGGGCAAATCGGTGATGTCACTCTCACTCTGCCAGAGCTGAAGTGTCTTGGGAAACCGGCGCACTTCCTGAATAAAAGGTAACTTGAAGTAGAGGCCCGCCTCGGTGTGGGAATCCTGCGGCGCCCCAAATTGCAGGATAACCACCTGCTCACGCTCGTTGACGGTGTACGCCGACGCATTCAATAGTACGGCTGCCAGGACCGACACCACGAGCAGGGCAACACTGATTCGTGGACTCATGGTGCACTTCCTTCATTGAGAGGCAACAACGGGAGCAGCGGAACCGATTTCTGCAGATCTGAATCGACGATGGTTTTGGATTCCACACCACTCAGGATCTCTTCCATCGCTTCCAGATAAAGCCGCTGGCGGGTCACTTCCGGAGCCATTTTGTAGGCCTCGTAGCGCGCCCGCAACGCCTTGATTTCCCCACCCACCTCAGCCCGGCGACGCGAGGCATAACCTTCCGCCCCACGCACCTTCTTGTCCTTGTCCGCACGGGCTTGAGGAATCAGTTGGTTACGCTGTTTGTTGGCCTCGTTCTCCAGTTTGTCCCGTTCCTGGATCGATTTATTCACGGCATCAAAGGCGGGACGAACCTTCCGTGGTGGCCGCACACGCTGCATCTGCAGATCCGTGATCACCACACCACAGCGGTACTCGTCAAGCATACTCTGTGTCTGTTCCTTGGCAGCCTGGCGAATTTCACTTCGTTTTCCAGTCAGGACTTCATCGATCGAGTAATCGCCGACCAGGCGATTCATTACCGTCCGCGAAGCCAGTGTGATGACCTGGCTCAGATACAGATCGCCCGTGGGATCCAGTGGATGGTAAAAACTCTTGACTTTCTGGATGGAATCGGTGATCCGCCATTGGATCGTCCACTCCACAGAAGCCGCATTCAAGTCGGCTGTCAGCATCAATGTGTCCGCTTCAGATGAACGTGTGGGGCGCTCCGCACCTCCGCCGAACGGGAGCCGAATCCGCCGCTCCTCAGTGACGTTCACCTTGACAATCGTATCGACCAGGGGAATACAAAAGTGCATCCCGGGGTCCGCGGGTGTCCCATGGACTTTCCCAAAACGCATCACCACGGCCTCTTCGTTTTCACGAACCGTGTAGAACCCGTTGTACGCCAGCAGGATCAGCACCACGCAAAAAACAAGCAGTGTACCGAGCGAAATCGCCTTGCCGGGATCGATGTCGGGCATCGAAATCTCGTTGACATCCATGTGCACCTCCGTACCAAACTCCGTGTGCGCTGCTGCAACCGACGCGTTGCCGGGAAAACCAAACCAGACAGCAGGGGGGATTATGGCGATTTCGCCGGTTTCTGGCAAAGCGAACTTGGCGCGGTAGCGCCACAGCGGGCTTCCCGGCGCCCAGCGCCGTGGAGAGCAGCGCCGTGGAGAGCAGCAGCCGGTTGGGCTACACTACCGACACAGACGGTCCACGGTTAATGGAACTACTCACTGTCGCTGGAAACTGTCCGGTTTTCGCATGCCTGTCAAAATCCTCTCGACCGCCGACCTGCACATCGGTCGGACCCCGACACGGGTACCCGATGCCATTCGCACGCAGAGCTCGTGCGCCCGCATGTGGTCGGCAATCGTCGAGCTGGCGATCCGCGAGGAGGTGGACCTGGTTACGCTCAGTGGCGACGTGGTCGACCATGCCAATCGATTTTTTGAAGCCACCGGCCCACTGGAGACGGGAATCGCCCAACTGGCCCAGGCGGGAATCGACACGTACGCCGTGGCGGGCAATCACGATTACGACGTACTACCCCGCATCGTGGATGCAGTCGGTACGGACCGTTTCCATTTACTGGGCCGTCATGGCCAATGGGAATCGGTTGATTTTGTCCGTGCTGGAAAGCCAGAACTACGGATCTGGGGCTGGTCTTTTCCGGATCGCCACTACGAAACCAATCCGTTGACAGGCTGGACTGGTGAAGTGGACGATCAGGTGCCGTCCGTGGGGTTGCTGCATGCCGACCTGGATGTGCTCGACAGTCGGTATGCTCCCGTCTCGCGGGCCGATCTGGCAGCGCGACCACTCACGGCGTGGTTGCTGGGACATGTTCACGCTCCGCAATTGCATGAAATGGAATCCGGCCCGACTTTGCTCTATCCGGGTTCTCCCCAGGCAATGGACCCGGGCGAAACAGGCCCACACGGCCCCTGGCTGATCGAGGTACACGGCCACCAGCAGATCACGGCGCGGCAAGCTCCCCTCTCCAAGGTACGCTACAGCCAACTCGAGATTGATCTTTCCGGAGTGGAAACCAAAGACGCGCTGGATACCTGTCTGCTGCAGCGCACGCGACATCACCTCGAGAACATCGCCCACACCAGCAGGCCCCCGGAATTCGTCTCTCTGCGAATCGAATTTACCGGGCGAACGCGACTCTGTGGACAAATCGATGCTTACGCAAGGTCGCTCGACCAGCTCGAACAGGTTGACGAACGGGTCACACAAAAAGTCGATAAAGTCACCAATCGGACGTTACCGGCAATCGACCTGCAGCAATTGGCGCAACAACACAATCCCCCCGGTGTCCTGGCGCGTACTCTGCTCGAATTAGAAACCGGGTCCGGCAACACGGGCCTGCAAGCATTGTTGGATGAGGCTTATCAAAAACAGGCCGACGTGTTCCAGTCTCGTTCCTACACCACGCTCAGCGGGGATCCACTGCCAGATCTGCAGCTCACCCGGCAACGACTACTGCAGCAGGGAACGTTGTTGCTCGACCGCTTGCTGACGCAGGGCCGGTCACCATGAATTCTCCAGCCCTGTTCTTCAGACGGACCGAAGTCCGCCATATGCCTGGATTTCCCAACGGGGGTCTGGAGGCCGACAACCTCTGCTCCGGGGTGAACATCATCTACGGCCCCAACGCATCAGGCAAATCGACCCTGGGGCGCGCGATCCACTACTTGCTGCAAGCCGATGAACGCCCCCACGACATTTCCCTGCACGCCATGCTGGAACTCGATGCGACGCCGTTGTCACTCGACTACAACATGGGACGTATCCAGTGCCAGAAACGCGCAGACGGTTCGGAACTGGATTGTCCCACGCTGGCACCCCGCGAACTGGGCAACCGCTACCTGCTGGCGCTGCACGATCTGATCTCTGCGGAAACGGGTCAAGACCTGGCACAAGGGATCACCAGAGAATTAGCCGGGGGCTATGACATCAGTCAGGCCAGCGGCGAGCTCGACTACCAGGACCGCGCCCCGCGACCCAAAAAACTGATCGACGCCTATGAGGTCTCCAGGAAACATTACGATACGGTGCAAGACCGCCAGGCCATGCTGCTGGCGGAGCAGAGCCGGCTCGCGCAACTCCGCAACCAGCAGCAGGCCGCGCAGGATGCCCTGCTGCAACGCCAGTGGATCAAGAAAGCCCGGGAATGCCTGGAAACCCGCGCGCAGCTGGAATATGCACAGGAACGTGTCGCAAGCTTTCCCCCAGGTATCGAACTTGTCACCCGCCACGACGCGCAGCAGCTCCAGAAGTTGCAAGAGACACTCGACGCACAGCAGCAACAACACCAGTCCGAACAGCAACGACTGAACGAGGCGCGGGCCCAACTCCAGCGCAGCGGGTTACCTGACGCGGGACTGCCCGCGGAACTGGTCCCGGCATTGCGACGCAAGGTGGAAGGGCTGGCCGGCCGGCAGGCAGAAATCAAACGGCAGCAGGGGGAAGCCGCCACAGCGCAGGCGGCGCTGACGCAAGCCCTGCGGGAGATCAATCCCCACGTCGACCTCGTGGAGGCGGACGCGATCGATCCCGCCATGCTGGACGCGCTTTTCAGCTTCGCGCGACAGCTCGAAAAGATCCGCGCCGACCAGGCACACGCGAGTGCGCTACAGCAGTGGCTGGGTGGAGATCCCCCTGCCCAAAACGCCGAGACCCTGCCCCATTCCATCCGCCTGCTGTACCGCTGGCTGGCACTGGAAGAAGCAGCCGCGGAGCCTGGCCCACCAGGTTTGTGGAGCCGCTGGGCCCCCGGCCTGGCAACGACACTCGTCGGGCTGGCAATGGGAAGTTTTGTCGACGCGATCTGGTACTTGCTGCTGCTGGCCGCGGCCGGGTTGCTGGCCTGGACTTTCTGGATCAGGCGGAAAACTGGTCCTTCTCTGGCAGACCGTCGAGATGCGCTCCGCCGCGAATACGAAAGTCAGGCCGTGCAGCGCCCTGCAAGCTGGTCGACGGAGCAGATTCTCTCGCACATCCAGACCCTACAGCGGCAGCACGCTGAAGCCCGACTCGCAGAGGAAAAGCGTATCAAATGGAGCGACCTGCAACCGCGCCTCGACGACCTGAAACGCAGAGCCGCTGAACTGGAACAAACCAGGCCACCCTGGATCGGGCAACTGCAATCGGCGTCTGAAGAAATATTTACGGTCTGGTTGCTGGCCCAGAATATCAATCGCTGGCAGCAACAACGGCAACGTGTGGTAGAAGCGGAAGAATTACTGCAGGCCGCGACGCACGAGTTCCAGACTCAGTTAGACGAAATCAACCAGGCGCTGGCAACCTATGGTCTCCAGGCGGTCGACGACACCGATACGATTCGCGAGCAGGTCGAACAGCTCGCCCAGCGGCAACAAACACACGAGTCGGCGACCCAAATACTGGCAACAGGTGAAACCAGTTTGGCGCGGATCGCCAGTGAACAAGCCGAAACCCAGGCGGCAATGACTGCCCTCTTCGATCGGGTTGGTCTGGCTGTTGAGCAAACGTCGCAGTTGCATGCCTGGGGAGAACAGCGGGACGCCTACGACGAGGCGATCCGCCACCGCGACCAGGCCACAGGAAGCCATCGACAAACGACCCAAGCGCTCAGCGAACACCCCGAACTACTGGATCTCTCGGCCGAGGAACTCGCCAGCAGAGAACGTCAGTATCGCGAACAGGCTGATCAGTTGGATACCATCAGCGAGACCATCGGAGGCATTGAACGAGAGATCGAGACAGCCCGCGGTGGCCACGACCTGGAAACGGCGCTAGCCAACCAGGTGCAGGCGGCCACCGCCCTGCGAGAACAACGTGAACGAGACTGTGACACGGTCGTCGGAGGTCTCCTGGCACACCACATCGAGCTGCAGGAACAAGCCGAAGAACTGCCACCGATCTTGCGCCGGGCGCGGGAACTGTTCGCAGCGATCACGCATGGTCGCTATGAACTCCAGGTTCAAAACGGCAACCCGCCGACCTTTCGAGCCAAAGAGACCGCCCGTGATGTGGGCCTCTCTCTGGCCGAGTTGTCCAGCGGCACCCGTCTCCAGCTGCTCCTGGCCGCCCGGATCGCCTTTGTCGAACGTCAGGAACAGGGAATCCGCGTCCCGCTGCTGCTCGATGAAACACTCGGCAACAGCGATGAGCGGCGGGCACAAGAGATCATCGACGCCATCCTGGAAATCTGCCGGGACGGCCGACAGGTCTTTTATTTTACGGCCCAACAGGATGAAGTTGCCAAGTGGCAACAACGTCTGGCCGCGTGTGAGGATGTCGAACACCGGATCATCGACCTGGCAACCCAACGCGCTTTCGCCGAATCAGAACGGCTGCCCATTCGTGACTACATACCGCGTCCAACGCCAGAGGTTCCCTCGCCTGACGATCTCGACTGGCTCGCCTACGGTGACCGACTGCGGGTTGCTTGCCCGGAACCGGACGGAGTACCGGGAGGGTACCATTTGTGGTTCCTGGTCGACGACCCGTGCGTCCTTTATGAGCTGCTCAAGAATGGGATCAACAAGTGGGGCCAGTTACAAACGCTCGTCTCGCATGGGCGCATCGAGGGAATGACTGCCGAATCCACACTATTTCGGCGGGCCCAAGCAGCCGCCCGCCTCGTACAAATGGTGTTAAAGTACCGCCAGGTTGGTCATGGCCGCAGCGTGGACCGGAGAGCATTGCAGGAGTCTGGCGCGGTCTCCGACACCTACATCGACCGCGTCGAGAAGCTGGCTGAAACGCATGCGGGCAACGCCAAGGCAATCCTCAAGGCGCTTGCCCAGAAGGCCGTGACCGGTTTCCGCGCCAATAAGCTGGAAGAACTTACTGAGTACTTGCGCAGCGAAAAATACCTTGATGACCGCGACGCACTTTCTACGGAGCAGATCGAGAGCGAAGTACGCGGCGCAGTCTTTGCGGATCTACAAACACAACGGCTCCGCCCCGAACAAGTCGACACCTTGCTGTCGCTGCTCACCGCCCAGCAATACGGTCATCAGGCTGACTGAAGAATCTCGTCGACCACATTGCCATAGACATCGGTCAAGCGGTGATCTCGCCCGTTGTGCGGATAGGTCAACTGCTCGTGATCGATGCCCAGCAGATGGAGTAACGTCGCATGCAAATCGTGGAGATGCACGCGCCCCTCAATCGGCTGGTAACCATGATCATCCGTTTCACCGTGGACAAAGCCAGGTTTGACACAACCACCAGCCAGCAAGGTGCAAAAACTCTCCTGCTGATGCTCGCGGCCATGTTTGACTAACGGATTCTTGCCCGACAGATCCTGGCTCCAGTAAGTCCGGCCAAATTCGCCCGACCAGACCACGAGCGTTTCCTCCAGCAGGCCGCGCCGCTTGAGATCTCCAATCAACCCGGCAATCGGCTTATCGACACCCCGGCAACTATTAGGAAGGGCTGCCGCGATATCGCCGTGATGGTCCCATCCACCCATCGTTACCTGCACAAAACGGACGCCTGACTCACTGAACCTGCGAGCCAGCAGGCAGGCCCTGCCATTGCGATCCGACGGACCGTCACCGATACCGTACAAATCCAGAGTCTCCCCAGATTCACCCGTCAGATCCACCAGGCTGGGCGCTTCAGCCTGCATCCGAAAGGCCAACTCAAACGACTCGATAATACCTTCCATCTGGGCATCGGTTTTGACGCGATTCAAGAGCCGCTGGTTCACGCCCTGGAGAAAATCAAGCCGTTGACGCTGGATCTGCAAGTTGGCGGACGGATCGCGGAGGTTGCTGATCGCCGGATCGCGATCATTTCCGGGGACGCGCAAGGGGGTCCCCTGGTGAATGGCTGGCAAGAATGATGCGCCGTAGCTGCGCGGACCGCTCGGCGGATGAATGGTAATAAAACTAGGAAGATTCTCATTCTGGGTCCCCAGCCCATAACTGATCCAGGCCCCCATCGAAGGACGTGCCTCCGCAATGTGACCGGTGTGAAACTGGAGCGACGCCGGCGCGTGAGCCTTGTTATCAGAGACCATGGCCCGCAACATGCACAACTCGTCCGCCACGCCCGACATATGCGGCAGCAGGTCGGACATCATCAGCCCAGCATCCCCCCGCGGTCGGACAGGTGCGACCGGTGCCATCGGCAGGAAGCGATCGACTCCCACGCGGATCTGTCCGTCATCGCCAACCGGTGAGGAGATCTCCTGGCCGTGGTGTTTGCTGATGTAGGCTTTCGGAGCAAACAGGTCGCCCTGCGAGGGGCCGCCCGCGATAAACAGAAAAATCACCCGTCTGGCACGCGCAGGAAAATGAGGTGCGTGTTCCGCGAGCGGACTGGCAGCACAACTCGTATCGGCCAGCATCCCGTTCAAGGCGAGACCACCAAAGCCGCAGGCGGCCGATTGCAGTAACTGTCGACGACCCAATCCAACTCGATTCATGATCAGAGTCCTGCTCAAGATCTCGGTGTTCAAAGTCTCATCAGAAATTCATTCGAGGCAAACAGCGCATGTGATAATTCGCGCCAAGCCCCATCTCCCACTGCAGCCAGGAAGGCCCGCGCTTCCTGCTCTTCTGTCGCTCTGATCGGACGGCCCAGCACCCGCAGCCAGAGCAGCTCGAGTCGCTGCGTTTCGTCCTCTGCCTCAGCGTGCAGACGTGTTGCTAGTGCTGCGGCGTGTTTCTTGAGTACGGGACTATTCATCAGGAACAACGCCTGGGTGGGTACGGCGGTAGTAACTCGGTGTCCAGTAAATTCAGAAGGGTTCGGGAAATCAAACACATTGCGTAATTCGGCAGGACCGGGCTGCGAGGATGAGCGAATCACCGGCAGATAAAGGGTCCGCAAAAACGGCTGCTCGGGACGCCATTTAGAGAGACTGAATGACGGTGGATTCACATTCGCTGGATCGATATTGCCCACATTCTCCAGATATTCCAGGGGAATTGCGGAGCCGCCCCCGATCCGGTGCAGCTGATCGGTCGCCAGCAACAGGGCATCCCGGAGCGATTCCGCATCCAGGCGGGTACGGTTCATCCGCCACAACAGGCGATTCTCCGGGTCTGCGTGATGCCCACTAGGACTGTGCGCGCTGCTCATCCGATAGCTACGGCTGAGTGTCAACATGCGCAACAGGCGTTTCTGCGACCAGCCACTGCTGGTAAATCGGTGGGCCAGGTGGTCAAGCAACCCAGGATGGGACGGTTTCTCCCCCCGCAGGCCGAAGTTATCGACCGACCGGACCAGACCACGACCAAATAATTTCTGCCAGATCCGATTTGCGGCAACCCGCGCCGTCAACGGATTCTCGGGACTGGCAATCCAGACAGCGAGCTCCGCTCGGCCACTAGCACCGGCCGGAATCGCCGCTGGTACCGTAGTAGCAACCTGTAGAAATCCCCGGGGCACGGTCTCTCCCAGTGCCCGCGGATTACCGCGAATGGTGATCTGCATATCGGCCGGTTTCGCGATATCTTCAACGCCGTAAACACGTGGCGCTCCGGGTACAAAGAACTCGGCGTGCACAATCTTCCGATCTAACTGGCTGACCTTGCTCGCCAGTTGGTCTATTTGTTTTTTGCGCGCGGCGATCTGTTTACCTTCTGTCGCCTCGTCCGCCCCATTGTTCTCCTCCGCCAGCTGCTTCTTTTGTCGCTCTGCCTCGGTTCGTTCCGCCTTTAGTGCGGTCAATCGCTGCTGGTGCCGCTGTGTTTGCTCTGCGCTCACTCGCTGCTGCTCGGCCGTCTCCGGCAACTCACGTGCGAGCACATCGCTCCAGACTCCGCGGTCTGTCTTGAACACCGAGCGGCTGCTATGAAACACCCCGGCAATCGCGTAGTAGTCACGTTGTGGAATCGGGTCGAACTTGTGGTCATGACATCGCGCACAACCAATCGTCAAACCCAGAAATGCCCGACTCACCTTCGTCAATTGCTGGTCGACGATATCGACGCGCAGTTTGGCCTTGTCCGCTTCCACAATCTCCAGATCCCCCAACACCAGAAATCCGGTGGCAGTGATACCTGCCGCACGTTCTACTGGTGTCTCCGGCGTCAACAAATCACCCGCGATCTGCTCGCGAACGAACTGCGCGTACGGCTTGTCCGCGTTCAAGGCGGCAACCACATAATCACGATACCGCCAGGCATGTTCCGCAAAAACGTTGTTCGACGTGCCGATCTGGTCCGCGTACCCCACCAGGTCCAGCCAGTGTCGCGCCCACCTCTGTCCGTAGGCGGGTGTGGCCAGCAAACGATCCACGACGGCGTGCCAGGCGCGGGGTGATGTATCTTGCTGGAATGCACGGATTTCTGCGACCGTGGGGGCCAGTCCGGTCAGGTCGAAAGTCACGCGCCGCAACCAGGTATAACGGTCGGCGTCTGCGACGGGTTGTAATTCGGCTTGTTCGAGTCGTGCCAGCACGAAATAGTCCAGGGCGTTACGAGGCCAGTCGGTCGCGCGCACCGCTGGCCGGGCAGGCGGTGCAACGGGTTGAAACGCCCAGTGCGCTCGGCCGTCAACAGCAACGGAATCAGACGAAGGGGCAGCGGTTCCGTCGCGCGGGTCAGGTGCGCCCAGCTCAATCCAATGCACCAGATCCGCAATGGCTCGGTCGGATAACTTCCGCTCGGGCGGCATCTTCAACGATTCGTGACGGACAGCAGAAATCAATAGACTCTGCTCGGGCCGTCCCGGCACGATCGCAGGACCACTCTCGCCCCCGCTGCGCACCGTCGACCTCAAGTCGAGCCGCAATCCACCCTTCTGCTTCTTAGCGCGACCCGAATGGCAGGCATAACAATGCTCGACCAGCAGCGGCCGAATCCGTTGCTCAAAGAAAGCATCACCTGCGTCAGTCGCCGTATCATCTGCAGTAGCCAATGAGACCGCCAGACAGGCAACGAAAACTGGCAGCCCACAATATCGGATCACAGTCGCTTGCATCGTACCACTCTCTGAACAGCACCACCGGAACATTCCCACCGGAGTCGCACCCGAACACCGAAAAACGGCAGAGCTGGCGTGTTCAAGTATATACCGGGCACTCACGCCAATTCCACGCGCCGCCCACACGAGGGCTGAGACACCCGATTCAATACACCACGACGATCCGACAATTGGGTAGCGCTGCCTGGAGGCTCTGAATCCCTGTGGCAGTCACCCCAGTGCGAATCAAAACCAATTGATTCAGACTGGACAGCCGGGCCAAATGCACCAGGCCAGCATCTCCAATGGCGAGATTCCGCAACCCAATCGAGCGGAGTTCTGATAACTCCAGCAACGCGGCCAGGCCAGCATCGGTAATCGGTACGTCACTGATACTCAACGATTGCAGGCCCACCAGTTCCTGCAGATGTCCCAAACCGGCGTCAGTTATCTGCCAGCCATCCAGATGAAAACGAGATCGCCTGGCAATTGCCCGCAGATAATGCTGCAAGCCAATGTCCGTCCGCAGCGATTCGGGAATCCGCAAGCTCACCAGCTCCATTCCCTGCAAGTGTGCCAAACCGGCCTCCGTGATCGACGTTCCTCGCAAGGACAGACGACGGAGACTCCTGACTGCCGGCAAATGGACCATTCCTTTATCTGTGATGTAGTGGCAGGATTCCAAGTCCAGACGTTCCAGTCGAATCATCGGTTTCAGGCGTTCCAAATGCGCGTCGGTGATCTCGGTATCCCGGCAATTGATACCAATGATCCGACCTTGTTCGTCCCGGCGGATTTCAACCCCATGCTCTTCCAGCGCAGCCGACGCATTGCCTGCAAATTGCGGTAGCAACTTGTTCTTCATCTTGCGAAAATTCGGGCCCTGCATGGTACCGTCGAGTCGCGCGTTGGGATCGACGGAGTTCCCGGTGTTGTCCGGCTCAATACAACCAAGGCACGCCAGTAGCAGTGCGACCACACAGACCGTGCGGCAGGCGACACGAGGCGCCAACGGGTAATTTGTCTGTCTGCTACGCAAGTCTGCCTGCTACGTGGAGGAAACGTCCTCAGAGTGGCGCAAAGGTACCGCAGCCAGAAAAGGACAGCAGCGGACCTCCGCGCCCTGCTTGTCAACCGATTCGCCAATGATTGTACTATGTTCATGCAGGTCAACCCAAATCGCCAGGATAGGATTCCATGATCATCAGTCCCAGCAACTGCCCCCGCGTCGTACGCATTGTCCTCGTAACTCTGCTGGCTCTCGCCGGACTGCCCACAGCAGAGATGACGCGTCGCAGTTCGGCTGCCGCACCCTCTGCCATTCCCCAAAGGACCGCCTGGACAACATCACACGTGACGGGGTCCCCCACGGCTCCGTTACCTTACGTGGCGCAGCGCGCCTTTCCAGGACTCAAATTCAACAAATGCCTCGACCTGGCCCGCGCGCCCGGCAGCGACCGACTGTTCATCGTTGAGCAGGACGGGAAGATCTTTTCGTTCCCCAATGACCCTGGGGTGAAAACGGCTGACCTGGTCGTGGACATCAAGACGGGTATTCCGGAAGCCAGACAGCTCTACGCACTCGCCTTTCATCCGAATTTTTCCGAAAACGGCTACTGCTACATCTGCTACATCAAGGCGGCAGGACTTCCCGATGGTACGCAGATCTCACGGCTCACCATGTCCAGGACAAATCCCCCAACCATCGACATGGCCAGCGAAAAAAAAATCATCAGCTGGCTTTCCGGAGGCCACAACGGTTGTTGTCTGAAGTTTGGTCCCGATGGGTATCTCTACATCTCAACGGGTGACGCAGCTCCTGCCAACCCACCCGATACGCTGAAAGCCGGCCAAGACGTCAGCAACCTGATGTCCTCGATCCTGCGGATCGATGTCGACCACACCGTAGGCGAAAACAATTACCGGATTCCCAAAGACAACCCGTTCGTCAATCTTGAGAATGCACGCGGTGAAATCTGGGCATATGGATTCCGGAACCCCTGGCGAATGAGCTTTGATGGTCACACAGGAGACCTGTGGGTCGGAGACGTGGGCTGGGAATTATGGGAGATGCTTGATCGGGTCGAGCGCGGTGGAAATTATGGCTGGAGCGTGCGCGAGGGCAATCAGTCGATCAACCCCGAGTGGCCTCGTGGCCCGACACCTATTCTCCCGCCGACGATTGATCATCCGCATTCGGAATCCTCTTCCATCACCGAGGGACTGACCTATTATGGAACGCGGCTACCCAGTCTGAGTGGCACACATCTCTATGGTGATTTCGATACCGGGAAGATCTGGGGATTCCGCTACATCGATGGAAAAGTAATCGACCATCGCGAACTGGCGGACACCACGGTACGGATCGTCGGTTTTGGCGAAGACCACCAGGGAGAATTCTTCCTGCTCGACCATTCGGCCGGGACCCTTCACCAACTCATTGCCAATCCAGCGCAAGACCGCACCAGTGAATTTCCGCGCAAGCTGAGCGAAACCGGCCTGTTTTCCTCGGTCGTTGCACAAGACCCGGCACCGGGTGTCATTCCCTATTCCATCAACGCGGAGCCCTGGTCGGATCACGCGATCAGTGAACGCTTCGTGGCGGTTCCAGGCACCCTGTCGGTCAAGCCTGCTGGTACAAGCTGGCCATTCCCCACAGATTCAGTACTTGTCAAAACCCTGTCTCTGGACACCGAACAGGGAAATCCGCGAAGCCGCCGGCGCGTCGAAACACAAATTCTGCATTTTGACGGCAGCGAATGGCAACCTTACACCTACCAATGGAACGACGCGCAGTCTGATGCAACGCTGGTTGAGGCGACAGGAACCGAACAAAGTTTCACCATTATCGACCCCGCTGGGCCCGGCGGGAAACGCACACAAACTTGGCGATTTGCCGGACGCGCTGAATGCCAGCGTTGCCACAACAAGTGGTCTGGACCAGTGCTGGCTTTCAATACACCCCAATTGAACAAGGAACACCAGTACGGTGACACGCGTGCCAATCAGCTCGAACTTCTCTCGCAGATGTCGCTACTGGAAACTCCGGTCCCTGCCGAAAATCGGCCTCAGCTGGCCAATCCCACCGACCCCAAGGCAGACCTGACGGCCCGCGCCCGCGCCTATTTGCAAGTCAATTGCGCCCACTGTCATCGCATGCACGCGGGCAGCGCGGTCCTCTCACTCATGCACTACGACCTGGCTTTGAAAGACACCAAAATGGTGGGGGTCCGACCCAGCCAGGGCACTTTTGGCATCCACGCGGCACAAGTCATCGCCCCGGGCGACCCCTTCCGGTCAGTCCTGTTGTACAGGATGTCCAAACTAGGACGCGGACGCATGCCTTACCTGGGTTCGACAGAAGTCGACCTGGGGGGTGTCCAATTGATGTCGCAATGGCTGACAACCATTGCCCCCATAAATAATTCAACAAGCCCCAGCGATACCACGGCTACCAATCTGCGCAAGGTCGAACGACAGCAGTTGACCCAGCTACTGGCACCGGCACCACAACCGCGACAAAAACAACTCGTCCAGGAGCTGCTCTCGTCGACCAGTGGCGCCCTGCAGGTGCTGCAGGCACTCGACGATCGTGCACTCAACGAGGAGACTGCGAAACTGGCCCTGGGAGCAGCAACCAGCCATGAAGATGTACGTATCCGCGATCTGTTTGAACGCTTCCTGCCGGCCGAACAACGTGTCAAGCGACTGGGTAGTGTCGTTCAGGTCGATCAGCTGCTGGCGTTACCAGGTGATCCAAGTCGAGGCCAGAAACTGTTTCTTAACACTGCTGGAGTCGCCTGCAAAAACTGCCATCGGGTCGGGAAACAAGGACAGGAGGTCGGTCCTGATCTGAGCATGATCGGCAAGAAGTACAGTCCGGCTCAGCTCCTAGAGAGCATTCTCCAGCCGTCCAAGAGGATCGATCCGAAGTACGTGACTTATCTTGCCGAAACCGACGAAGGAAGGTTGCTGACGGGACTACTGGTGAAAAAAGACGCCCGCGAAATCATCCTCCGCGATGCCCAAAACAAACTACTGACGATTGCTGCCGACCAGGTTGAAGAACTGGTTCCCCAAGGTAAGTCCTTGATGCCCGAATTACTGCTCCGCGACTTGACCGCCCAGCAGGTCGCAGACCTGCTCGCCTATCTTGGGTCCTTGAAATAACGTCGCGTTAAACTCACATCAAACGTAGATTATCGCTGACTGCTGACGCGCCATCGCAGCGGCGGAGACGCCGGCTCGTGATCTCCCTGCAGCCCACAACGTGACCCGGGCCAGCTTCAATCGGGCAAGGTCCCCAGCCATTCGATAAACGCACGCAAGTCGCCCGGTGCCATCGCCAGGACAAGTTCCTCGCGATGGCTGCCATGTACGGCCAATACGTGATCTTCGTGGAACACAATCTGGTTGCCCAACTCTAACTCGTGTAGACGGGCTTCGTACAACGGATTATCGACCACGCCGGCGAAGAACTGGCCGCGGCGGTCAGTCACTCGAACCCAGAAATCTTCACCCCAACCGCGTGAAGGAACCTGCTGGAGAGGCAGCGGCACGAGTGTCGCCGGATGTTCGTGTCCCAAAATCGGTTTGGTTGCCTCACCCTCGCAAATCGGGCAGGTACACTGTTCAGGAGCATCTGGATGGACAGAAAATCGGGGAGAATCGATCCGCAATTCAACGAACTGATCCGCTCGAATGTACTTCTTGAGAAGTGGGTGGGGAATCTGAAAATGGTCACCGTTTTCAGCATGCATCTGAACTCCGTCAACCAGCTCGTAGCCATTGGCAAATCGCTGTGCGGCGAACTGTTCTGCCAGCTGATCAGACTCCATCAAAGAACTCTCGCTCACGAGATGAGTTTGCAGGACGGGCGGTGCCCCTGTCCCGTGTAGACTGGGCAAAGTCCCCGTGTAGATTGGGAAACATCACAGGGTACCGCAACGGCGATCGATACTACCAGAGGCCACTCAAAGAAGAATTTCGTTAATCACGCGACCGTACACATCGGTAAGACGAAAATCGCGGCCGCCAAACCGGAATGTCAGTTTTTCATGGTCGAGTCCCAGGAGGTACAGCAGGGTCGCATGTAAATCATGAACCGTAACCACGTTCTCGACCGAATTCATGCCAAATTCATCGGTGGCACCATAGGCCATACCACCGCGCACACCACCACCAGCCATCCAGAGTGTGAAACCCGACGGATGATGATCGCGTCCATCCGCTCCTGCTGAATGCGGAGTCCTGCCAAACTCGCCCGACCACAGGACCAGTGTCTCGTCGAGCAACCCGCGCATCTTCAAATCCTTGACCAGCGCGGCGATACCCTGATCTGTGTTCGCAGCGTTTTCTTCATGCCCTTTCTTGAGGTTGCCATGCTGATCCCAGGTTCCGGTACTGCCACCCACGTTAGGACACAACACTTCCACAAAACGCACGCCCTGTTCAACCAGGCGTCGGGCGCGCAGGCACTCCATGCCGAAACGACTCTTGTTTTCATTTTTTTCACCGATGCCATACAGCTTCAAGGTACTTTCGGTTTCCTGTTCCAGGTCCATCACATCTGGAATCAACGACTGCATGCGATAGGCCAGTTCATAATTCTCGATCGCGGACTCCACCGCCTCTGCATCACCTTGTGCTGCCGAAAACGCCCGATCCTGGGCCTGTAACAAGTCCAACTTGGCGCGTTGCACTCGCCCGTCCTGATCAGCTGGCACGATGTTGTCGATCGGAGCACCGGCGGTCTGGGCCAGCGTGGCTTGAAAACGGGCAGGCAAGAAACCGTTCGAAAAGTTCTCCAAACCACTGGGAATATTCATCCCGTTGTGCAACACCACAAAGCCGGGCAAATTATCGTTTTCACTCCCCAGTCCGTAATTGATCCAGGCACCCAGGCTCGGTTTCCCGGCGTTATTACTTCCCGTGTGCATGAAGAGGTTGCCACGCGAATGCAGTGGAAAATCTCCAACCATCGAACGGACCACCGCTAAATCGTCGACACAGGTCGCCAGGTGTGGAAACAGGGAGCTGACCGGGATCCCCGACTGACCATAACGTTCAAATTTCCAGGGACTACCCAGCCATTTTCGACTCCCTGCGGCCGTCGGATTGACACGTTTGTCGATGTGTACCGTTTCGCCATGGTGCTGGGTCAAGGCAGGTTTGGGATCAAACGAGTCGACGTGTGACACCCCGCCGTCCATGAAACAGAAAATAACCCGTTTCGCACGCGGTAAAGACGAGATCACCGGCGCACCATTGGGCATGCCATATCCGTGCTCCGACCACAAAGCAGACAACGCCAACGCACCGAAACCGGTCGCCGTTTGCCGCAACATGTCACGCCGTGAACCAGGCGCCGAGATCGCTCCCGGACAGCCACAACTTTGAGCACGCGTTCTTTGTTTCACTTGCAACTCTCCTCGCCACACGAACCATCGGCGCGTCAGCGAATGTAGATAAACTCCTTGAGGTTGAACATCGCATGCGCAACATCACGCCACACCGCGGCACTGCTCAACAGCTCCGCAGCGCGTACCTGGTGCAACTCGGAAAGCCGATTCACCAGCATCTCAAAACGCTGTTTTTCTGCCGACGCAGGACGACGTCCCAGCGCGGCCAGGAACATCCCATCGATCCGTGCGGTTACCGTATCACAGCCATCCACCACCAGGCGTTCAGCCCAGACGACTGCCTGTTGATTCACGAAGGGATCATTGAGCAGTGCCAATGCCTGCGCCGGCACACTGGTCACATCACGACGCCCCCGAGTCTGCTTCGGCTCTGGCAAGTTGAACACCGTCAGAAATGGCGGCTCTTCCGTCAAGGTCATTTTGGTGTACAGACTGCGACGCCCCCGACCATCGAGTGGTCCTGTGAACAACCGCCGGTCTTTACGTTCCTGGACACGGTGTGGATGGATGCTACGACCGCCAAAATCACGACTCAAGTTACCGGAAACCGCCAGCATCGTGTCACGAATTGCCTCTGCTTCCAATCGCCGCAGGGGAAAATGATGTAACAGTCGGTTCTCCGGATCAACCTCTCTGGCGGCCGCATCCACTCGACTGGCTGCACGGTAAGTTCGCGTCAACACGAGCGACCGTATCAATCGTTTCAACGACCATCCCTGCCGCACAAACTGGACCGCCAGATGATCGAGCAACTGAGGGTGTGAAGGGCGGTCACCCAATGCACCAAAATCATCGGTCGTGCGCACCAGCCCACGTCCAAACAAATGGTGCCAGATCCGGTTGACCATCACGCGTGCGGTCAACGGGTTATCGGCGCTGGCCACGACATCGGCCAGTTGACGACGGCCGCTACCCACAACGTCCCAAGCGGTATCCGAACCTTCGAGCACTTCCAGAAAACGACGCGGCACCGGATCGCCAAGTTGAAAAGGATCACCCCGTACCCGTAGTGGAGCGTCAAATCCTGGATCGAGATCCGCCATCGCGTTGATCAGTTTCGGGGGTGGAATCTGGCCTTCGATTTCCCGATAGCGGGCAACCAGGTCAGCCAACACGTCGCTCTGGGATTTCGTATTGGAGAGTAACTTGCTGGACAGCAGCCATGTAATCCAGCGGACATCTTCATCACTTGCCTGATTCGCAGCCCAGGCTTGCACTGCCTGGCGCATCACACGCCCGTAACCCGTCGCCAATTCGGTGATTGCCCCAGGTGCAGCCGCCTCCGTAAACAACGGCAGCAAGTGCGTCAAACCCGCTCTTGGTGGCCCTTCACAATCGTGAAGGACAGCGCGTGTTACGCCAAAATACGACCGGATCTTGGTGTGGTCGATAACGTGTGGTGTGTTGTACTTGGGGTAACTCTGATTGTCGAACTTGGTCACCAAAGCCACGTAGACATGACTGTCCACATACTGTTTTCGTGTCGATTTGGTCATCCACTGCAACTGATCGGAACTGAGCACTGCGCTGTCCAGGCCTAAATGGCAATTATCATAGATCATGCGCAGTGCGCTCTCGCCACCACCCAGCACTTCCACACTCAAGTACTTGCGATCCTTGGGAAGAAAAGAAGAACGCAACGCGCCGTTTAGACGATCCGAGAACTTGTGCGTGTACATGCCCGCGCGAAACACCGATCTGACAATCGGGTCACCGTCGTGGGCGATCGCGAATTCGCCGCTCTGGCAGTAGGCGTCATCCCAACCGAGACCTTCACCTCGCCAGACGGCCTCACCACTCTGACTGGCCGGTACCTTCTTCCGGGAACTGACGTTCCGAAAATCGACGACTTCCTCAAAGTGCTTCGCATTAAAGGCAGAGCGAACCTCCTGCTCGCGTTGGTAATGCTGCTTCAGCTGGGACCATTCCGCGGCCAAATCCGCCTTGGTACGCAATGCACACCAGACATGCAGTGGATGCTCCAGTGGTGGCACCTTCTTATCAAACAACTTCAACGCCGCGACCCAGTTTTTCAGGCGCTCTGGTTCCAGATCGACCGTCTGGGCCGTCGCAGTGGCATCCATCAATTGCAACTGCGCAGCGCTGAGATAGTCTTCGGCACGCTGGACATCCTGTAACCACTGCCGCGCCAACTCCTGGCGAATCTGGCTCTTGAGCGCCTGCAGTTGATTCTTGGCAGCGTCGTTCACGTCCGGTTGATCGATCGTCCGGGCTACAAAACGCGAGCTACTGAGAATCCCACTGAGCGCGTAATACTCGCGCGTCGACACCGGATCCAGCTTATGATCATGACAACGCGCACACGACATGGTAGTCGCCAAAAACGCTTTACTGAGTGTGTCGATCTGGTTATCGATCACGTCCAGACTGATTTCACGAAATTCCAGACAATCGTCGTGTCCGACCTCGCCGAAGCGGTAAAACGCGGTGCCCAACAAGGACTCGTTGATTTTCTTGACTGGATTGAAACGCGGCGCAGCAAGCAAGTCACCGGCGATGTGTTCGCGGACAAACTGGTCGTAGGGCAGATCCTGATTCCAGCAGCGGATCACGTAGTCGCGATAACGCCACGCTCCGCGCACTTCTCCATTCCATTCGTGGCCGTACGTCTCGGCAAAGCGCACCACATCGAGCCAATGCCGCCCCCACCGTTCGCCAAAATGCGGCGAGGCCAACAGGCGGTCAACCAGCTGCTCGTATGCAACCAGCGAAGGATCTTGAACAAACGCTTCAATCTGCTCTCGAGAAGGCGGTAATCCGGTGAGCGACAAACTCAAGCGGCGCAACAGCGCGTAACGATCGGCCAAGGGAGCTGGCTGCAAGCCGGCGCGATCGAGTGCCGCCTTGACGAAGCGGTCGACTGCATCTCCGGACCAGGCTGGATCCTCTACCGACGGCGGTGCGGAGTGCGTCACCGGCTGTAAACTCCAGATCTTCCGCCGTTGGGCCAGGACGTCAGGCCAAGACGTGGTGGCCTGGTCGGCAGGTGGATGGTCACGTGGATCCACAGCCCCCCGCCCGATCCACGCCACAAAATCGTTGATCACGCGCTCCGGCAACTTACGGTCTGGTGGCATCTCAAACGTTTCGTGGCGCAGCGCCTGAATCAGCAAACTCGCTGCGCTGTCTCCCGGCACCACCGCCGGTCCATTCTCGCCACCACGACGAATGGCAGCACGACTATCCAGACGCAACCCCCCTTTGGGCAGCCTGGCCTGACTGGAGTGACAACGGTAACAGTGCTCCACCAAAACCGGACGAATGCGCTTCTCAAAAAAAGCAACTTCCGCGGCATTCTCGGGCTCAGCCCCGAACAGGCCTAGTACCATCAGGAAAGTCGTCATACCAGGTTTCCAGCAACAGCAAACAACCACTCGCAGCACCGCCGTGCCATCCAGATGTTATTCTAGTCGATCGGCCTGGCAACCGACATCCATTGACACCGGCGAAAACGAGACAATCCCCCTGTAAACAAGTTGTTTTTCTTATGCCCACCGCGTCTTCTGACGACTTCGATACCGACTTGCTGACGCCCCTGTATCTGGCCAATCCCTACCCCAGTTACGCGGCGTTGCGAGACACAGCACCCGTCTTCTTTAGCCAGCGTCTAAACGCCTGGGTATTAACGCGTTACCAGGACGTGTACCGCGCGTTGAAAGACGGGCGACTCGTTTCCAGTCGGCGCGTCTCTTCCTACTCCCAACAGCTGTCCGCCGAATTACGCTCCCAGTTGCAACCCTTATTCGACCAGTTTGACACCTGGATCGGAAACATGGATCCACCCGACCACACGCGGCTGAGGCGACTCGTCAACGCCGCCTTTACCACGCGTATGGTGCAAGCGATGCGCGTGGAAATTGAACAACTCATCGAAGAGTTGTTGGCAGGCATCACCAGCGGCCAAACGGTCGATTTTGTCCGCGACTTCGCCTATCCCTTGCCAGCCATCGTCATTGGACGGATGCTCGGCGTACCGCGTGAAGCCCGCCAGCAGTTGATCGGCTGGTCCAACGCGTTAACTGCCTATTCGGGTACCGGACAGGCAGAGTCCCAGGTCGCCCAGACAGCCAGCCAGGCAGCTACCTCCCTGTCTTCCTTGTTCGACGAACTGGCGCGGCAACGCCGGTTGGCGCCTCGCAACGATTTGCTCAGCCAGTTAGTTCAAGTCGAAGACCAGGGGAATCGTCTCAGCCGGCAGGAACTCCTGGGGATGTGTGGCTTTCTGATGGTCGCCGGACACGAAACAACCATGGCACTCCTGGCCAACGGACTACTGGCGTTGCTGCGACATCCCATGCAGTTGCAGCAATTGCGGGAAAACCCCGCCGCCATCCCCACCGCAGTGGAAGAACTGCTGCGCTACGACAGCCCGATTCAACACCAAACCCGTTCCGCTGCCGAGACGCTCGAAATCGGTGGCCAGAGGATTCGCGCCGGTGACCGCGTCATGCCTTTCCTGGGAGCCGCGAATCGCGATCCCGATCAGTTCGCCCGACCGGATCACCTCGATTTGAGCCGTGCCCCCAACCCGCACCTGGCATTCGGTCTCGGACCGCACTACTGCCTGGGTGCACCACTGGCCAGACTGGAAACAGAACTCGCATTGCAAGCGCTGCTAGCGCGGTGGAAAAAGATCGAACTTGTCGATACGGAGCCGCAATTTCGGCAACACACCTCACAGCGTAACCCGCTCCGATTACAGGTACGATTTTCGCAATAGATACGACATTGCCCTGAATGCGTGACCGCTGCCGGCAATTCTTTAACGGCGTGCCAACCTGGCAATCTCGTCAGCCGACAGTGCTCGGTCATAGAAATGGACATCGGAGATCCGTCCGTTGAAATAGTCGTGCTGGCCCCTGCCGATCTGCAAGGGTACGTCATTGGAAAGGTCGTAATCGACGGATCGAAACCGATCCGAGTGGGCAACCTGCCGGCCATTGACGAACAGCCGCAGCTGATCGCTGGCGCGGACCGCTGCCAGATGGACCCAGCCCGCGGGTAACTCCCGGTCAAACGTCACGCTTTTACCTGCAGAAATCGACTTTACCTGACCCGAAGGCAAGGCGCCGACGTACAGCCTCCCCTGGAACACAGCCATCGACCAGGCCCGGCGATAGCGCACATCGGGCGTGCTGTCGACACGCCCCAGCGAAGTCCACTGGGTCTCGCCGTCATAACGAAAGACACCTCCCAATGGCAACGTACCGGAGTAAAGCATGCCATTGTAGACGGCCAGGGGCATGGCCTCCTTTTCCATCGCCAAACGCCCGGCAAACTCCCAGCGTTCTGGCCCCGCAAAACGGTACACACTGCCGGTCGGCCAGGTACTCACGTAGAGACTGCCCTGGTAAACCGCAAATCCATAGGTCTGCGTGTTTTCACCGACCACACCCAGATGCTCCCAGTCTGTCCCGTCATAACGATAGACGCCAGCCTCATCAAACCCGCTGGCATAGATGGCACCATTGTAGACGGCCAATGCCTCAACACGTTTTCCTGCAAACGTCCCGCAGTCAGTCCAGCGGGTGCCACCTTCATAGCGAAACAAGCCCGGAGAGTAGAGCGCCGAGGCGTACAGCTGACCACGAAACACCACTGTCCCGTAAATCGATTCCGCGGCACCAAGTTTGCCGCAATGTTCCCATTCCTGACCGCCCAGATAGCGAAATACGTTTCCGCCTGGATGGGGATTGGGAGACTCTGGCAACGAAGAGCCGCCCAGGCGGTATTTGGAAGTGCCGGCGTACAACTCTCCATTAAAACTGCAGAGTGTCGATACGGCATTGCAACGGTCCGGCATTCCCAAATCAACCCAACGGCCGCCATCGGCGTCAGTTCCATCGAATCGGTAGACATGACCGGCTTCATCGATTCCCGGTTCGCAGGTACCCGCATACATCTGCCCACGGTGGACCAGCAACGAAAACACATACATGTTATTTCCGGGACGACCGTGATCCGTCCAAGCCGACTCGAGTTGCCCGCTGTCGATCCCAAAATGGACCTGTCGGTAGTTGGCCGACGTATTGGTCACACCCACGTTATTCTTGATCGAAAGTTCAAATCCGGTTCGCCGTCGTGGATCAAATTTGCTGATCACATCACCCAGCACATCATCCAGTACTGCTTCCGTGTGTACCCAGGCCGAGACACTGAATGCCCGCCGGCCCGGATTGAACTGCTGTGGCGATGAGGCGGTCAGCAGACTGTCACGACCGTTGAAGCCGGCCGCGCCGCCGGCCTGGCCCCGCGGACCCTTGACATTCCAATCCACGGCCTGAACCTGCAAATGCTGGCCATTCCCCGCAGAGTCCTGCGCATCGCCCACCAGTTTCCAGCGTGCCACGGGCTGCTGAGCGATCAGGACAGCCGACCAACCGATCACCAGGCACCAGACGACGGCACCACATTTTTTCAGTCTGCACGCTTTCATCATCACCCTTTTGGATCGCGGTTGAAGCGGAAGTACCCACACCAGGATAGCGGTGCCAGCCGCGGCGTGCATCCTGGTTGCCACCAGCCCTGGGTAGCGACGGCAACATCTGTGCTGGTTTGATTTGGGATTTTGCCGATTCTGAGGCCTCTCATCCGGCGGCCATCTGGAGCCAGCGCACCAACCGTCGATAGGGTAAGATGAAGAGCCTGGTTTTGCATTGCTCTCATTCCCCTGGCCCCCCTCGGAAACAGCTTTGATGTCGTTCCGTCTTTTCCTGCTTCCGTTGGTCCTGGGCGGTCAGCTGTCGGCCACTGCCGCCGCACCACCTGACACCCTGTCTCCCGCGGACACCGAGCTGTTCGAAAAAAAGATTCGTCCGGTCCTGGTCGAACCCTGTTACAGCTGCCATTCCGAGCAGGCCGCCCAAAACAAACAACTGCGCGGTGGCCTGCGTCTGGATAGTCGTGCAGGGATTCGCAAAGGGGGAGACAGTGGACCAGCGATTGTTGCAGGGAAACCAGCTGCCAGCCTGTTATTGCAGGCGTTACGTTACGAGACTCTGGAGATGCCACCCCGCGCGCCGCTCTCTGCCGCCGTGATCGCCAATTTCCAATTGTGGATTACCCGGGGTGCACCGGATCCACGTGCTGGCGCCACAGCGGCCAAGCCCCGTATCGATCTGGAAAAAGGTCGGCTTCATTGGGCCTACCGACCGATCGAAAAACCTCGGCTTCCCGGCACAGCCAGAGCCTCGGCTGTTTCGCCCATCGACACGTTTGTCAATGCGCGCCGAGAAGCCGCCAAATTGCCGCGGGCCCCGGTAGCAACCCGCCGGGTCCTGGTCCGACGTCTCTACTTCGACCTCTTTGGCATCCCCCCAACTCCATCCCAAATCGAGCGTTTCCTGCGGGATGAGTCACCCGCTGCCACCGAGCGACTGGTCAGTCAGCTACTCGCCTCACCTCGGTTCGGTGAGCGCTGGGGAAGGCACTGGCTGGACGTGGTACGATTTGCAGAATCGATCACACTCCGCGGTTTCTTGTTCCCCGAGGCCTGGCGGTACCGGGATTACGTCATCGACGCCTGGAACAACGATCTCCCCTTCGATCGCTTCATCCGCGAGCAGGTGGCTGGAGATTTACTGCCCGCGACCTCACTGGAGGAACAACAACGGGCCGCCATCGCCACGACCGTGCTGACCCTCGGCAACAACAATCTTGAAGATCAGGATAAAGCCAAGTTACGGATGGACGTGGTCGACGAACAACTCGAGATTATCAGCCGCGGCTTTCTGGCTCAGACGATTGGGTGTGCGCGTTGTCATGACCATAAATTTGACCCTATTCCAACTCGCGACTATTACGCCCTGGCCGGTATTCTGCGGAATACCAGAACACTGAAGCATGCCAACGTCTCCAAATGGATTGAATTGCCGTTGCCCGTCTCTGCCGACCGCGCCGCCGAATTACGGCAATGGGAAACCGAAGCCGCCACGCTCAAAAAACGCATCGCGCAGCTCAAAACGGTCGCCCAAGGTGGCGCCACTCCACTACCGCTGAAACAAGTGGCCGGTATTGTGGTCGATGACCAGCAGGCCCAAAAAACCGGCAGCTGGATGCAGTCACAATTTACCAAGAGCTATGTGGGAACCGGTTATCAGCACGACCGTGGTGAAGGCAAGGGGGAAAAAAACGCGACCTTCCAGGCTCTGTTGCCCGCCGACGACACCTACGAAGTGCGATTCGCTTACACGCCAGGTCAAAACCGCAGTCCCGCCGTTCCCGTGACGGTGTTCTACGCGGATGGCAAAAAAACCGTCACCGTCAACCAAAAACAAAGGCCACCCATCGGTGGTCGCTTTATCTCACTGGGAAGGTATCGATTTGTCCGCAACGAAAAAGCCAAAGTTGTGGTCGACAATCGCGGCACCACTGGCGTCGTCATTATCGACGCCGTCCAGTTCTTGCCCCGTGCACTGGCCGATAAGAAACCGGCCGCCGCGGCGAAGCCGCAGCCGGCGTCACCAGAATTACTGAGCCAACTGGAGAAGCAACTGCAGGCATTGACGGCCAAAACGGCTGCGCGGCCCAAGTACATGTCGGTCCAGGAAGAAGAGCAAATCGAAGATACTCAGATACATATCCGGGGAAACGTGCATACCCTGGGCGACGTGGTTCCACGGGGCTTCCTGCAGGTCGCTATGATCGGACCTCAACCGACGGTGCCTCAGGACCACAGTGGGCGGCGGGAACTGGCAGATTGGATTGCGGGTCGCAGGAATCCCCTGACCGCTCGGGTACTGGTCAACCGACTGTGGCAGTGGCTATTCGGGTTCGGACTGGTGCGCACGCCCGATAATTTTGGACGCACCGGCGGCACACCATCACACCCACAGCTACTCAACTATCTGGCCGCGCGTAGTTTGGAACGAAACTGGTCCATCAAGAGCGTGCTCCGCGAAATGGTGTTGTCCCAAACGTATCAACTCTCCTCTCAGCCCTTGGATTCGGGTACCCAACTCGACCCGGAGAATATCCTGCTCTGGCGGATGCACCACCGCAGACTCGATGCGGAGAGCCTGCTGGACGCGATGCTCACGGTCAATGGTTCGCTCCGTGGCGAGGTGGGCGGCCCCACCATCCGAACCGGGACGGCGAACGACTACGGCTACCAGCACGGTGGGGAACGCCGCGCCGTCTATTGGCCAGTGCTCCGCAACTCGCTGCCGCAGATCTTTGAACTGTTCGATTTCGCCAATCCGAGTATGGTCACCGGCAAACGGGATGTTAGTAATACTGCGCCACAAGCCCTCTTTCTGATGAACAATCCCTGGGTTCTGCAACAAGCCGAGCGCGCCGCAGACCATTTCTTGCGAGAAAAACAACTCAACGATGCCGAACGTTTACGATACGTCTTTCTAGCCACCGTCGGCCGACCTCCCGAACCGGCGGAAGCCCAGGCGATGCTGGAGTTCCTGACAAACTCCGTTCAAGATAAAATGACACACCAGCTGCGCTGGACCCAGGTTATTCACGCGCTCTTTGGTTCGATTGATTTTCGTTATCTACCCTGATTCAGGCAGTCCTGCCTGCTGAGCCAGAAAGAACCGGCATGTTGCCATTCGCCGCCAATCGCCGCCAGGCACTAGGTGCTGCCGCCTGCGGATTCGGACAACTGGCGCTCCACGGACTTTTGCCCGCCTCTGCAGGTGCATCCGCCCCCATCCAGACCCCGCATTTTGCGCCCCGAGCCAAACGGGTCATTTTTCTATTTATGCAAGGCGGACCGAGTCAGGTTGACACGTTTGACTACAAACCCTTGCTGGAAAAAAGACACGGGACCAACCTGGCCTTCGACGACGCCCGCACAATCGCCAAGACTGGCAAACGGGGCAGTTCTCAGCTGGTCAAGAAATCACTCTGGAAATTTCGCCAGTACGGAGAATCGGGCCGCTGGGTCTCCGACCTGTTCCCGGAGATCGGCAGCCACGCGGACCAGCTTTGCATGCTGCACTCGCTCCACACTGAGGGGATCGCACACGGTCCGGCAACACTGTTTCTGCATTGCGGGGCCACCAACCTGGTCCGGCCTTCCATGGGTTCCTGGGTGCACTACGGATTGGGGAGCGAAAACGACAACCTACCTGGCTTCGTCTCCATCTGCCCATCTCCTGGAAATGGCGGTGCACGCAACTACGACAATGCGTTCTTGCCTCCCATGTATCGAGGTACGACGCTGGGAAGCGCTGGCCGGCCGGCAGCAGATGCGCGGATCAAGAACCTGGTCAATAAGCGTTACCAACCCGGGCAACAGCAACAGCAATACGCCTTATTGCAGGCGTTGAACGCCGCGCAATTGGCTCGGCACAGTGCAGACGCAACCCTCGATTCGGTAATCGGGTCTTTTGAACTGGCCTGGCGTATGCAACGCGATGCGCCATCCGTACTCGACCTGGAGCGCGAAACCGAGGCAACCTTGCGGCTCTACGGAATCAATCAAAAGGAAACAAATGACTTTGGTCGAGAGTGCCTCTTGGCCCGACGCATGTGCGAAGCTGGCGTCCGCTATATTCAAGTCACGTACGGCGACAGTGGGGCCAACCCCGCCTGGGACCAGCACTCGAACCTGCCCAAACACGCCGACCACGCACGTCGTGTCGACCGACCGATTGCCGGATTGTTGACCGACCTCAAACAACGTGGGCTGCTGGAAGATACACTGGTCTGGTGGGGCGCTGAATTTGGCCGCACACCCTATGCCCAGGACAGGGGTACGGGGCGCGATCACAATCCAAATGGCTTTACGGTCTGGCTGGCCGGAGGCGGCGTGAAACCGGGGATCGCTTTCGGCGCCACCGACGAATTCGGTCATATGGCCGTACAAGAGAAAATACACATGCACGATCTGCATGCCACGATCCTGCACCTGATGGGTATCGATCACCAGCGGCTGACCTACCGCTACTCGGGCCGTGATTTCCGTTTGACGGATGTTCACGGCCGCGTGGTTCAGGAAATCTTCTAGGACCGCAGACGGCAGCCGCGCTCGCTGGCTGCGGTCAGTTTGCACCCGTCAATAGGCGTGATTCGCAGCCGCGCGGCCAACGTCGAATGTGGCTGATTTCTCTGTTAAGATGCAGCCTCACACCTGTTCAATACTCCAGGTTAAGGGGGTTCCTGTGTCCGCGCATCAACAAAGACAGGCTCATCAACGACGCTGCTACCGCATCTGTGGTTTGCTTTGTTTCCCGCTGCTCATCACCGGACTCTCAGCTGCAGACCCGCCCACGCCACCAGCCACCGCGCAAAACGCCAAGGACGGAGCCGAAATGGTGCTGGTACCGCGCGGCCGGTTCCTGATGGGCTCGACACCCGCAGATATCGGACCGCAGTTCGACCGCACAGGACTACCAGAAGACTGGAAGAAATACACCGACGATGAAGCCCCCCGACATGCGCGGACCATGGATGCCTTCTATATGTATCGCTATGAGGTAACCAACGCGCAGTACGCCAGGTTTACCGCTGCCACGGGGCACCGTAGCCCACCCCACTGGAACGGCGCAACACCACCGGCGGGCAAGGAAAATCATCCAGTTGTCGAAGTCAGCTGGAACGACGCTCGTGCCTATTGCCGCTGGGCCGGAACGCAGCTCCCCAGTGAGGCCCAGTGGGAATACGCGGCCCGCGGCGCTGGTACGAAAGATAATCAAGGTCAGCTGCAGCCTGGTCCTGGCTTCCCCTGGGGCAGCCAATGGGACCGTCTCCTGTGCAACAACAGTTCGTATCACGCAGGCCATGATCTCGTCAGCGCCCAGGCCTGGAACGAATGGTACGACGGCCAGGAAAAGACCGCCTACCCACTTACGACGGAAGTCGGTGCGTTCCCCCAGTCGAGAAGCCCCTTCGGGATCGACGACATGGCCGGGAATGCCTGGGAATGGTGCCTCGATTATCAGCTCCCCTACCAGACCGACACGCTGCCCACCAAAACCACTTTGCGTGCCCGGCGCGGCGGCTCGTGGGCCAACGTTGCCCTGCACCTGCGGAGTGCCGACCGGCAGGGTGCCGCGGCAGGCAACTTGAACCTGTATACCGGCTTCCGCTGTGTCGCCCCCGCCGCCAGACCGCGGAAGACCGGCCCGGTTGACGTCCAACAGGCCGGAGACCGGTTCGTTAATTTCGTGCTCAACGAAATCGCGGCGGCAACGCAACGCCTGCCAGGGATCACCCGCGCCGCCAACCTCGCCGCCGATCGCATCGTTCACCTGGATGGCCAATTACTCTCGGCGGGTGACCAGAGCTTCTCACTGGAACCTGTGTGGCGAGCCGGCGGCATCGCCTTCTCACGTCAATACACACCGCCAGGATCGGCCGCCGGCTTCAAGCAGCTCGATTCACCGAAAGACAAAGTGCCCTATTACCGCACCAAGGGATTTGTCGAACACTTCACCGTCCAAAAAGCAACCAGTAACGACGTGGTGCTGCTGGGATTTGAAAATGAAACCGAAGAGCTCCAGCACGCGGTTCCCTTGGCACAACAACTGCTCGCAGAGGAAGCCCTGGTGATCTTCTTTGGCTCCGCAAAAGGAGCCCAACGACTCACCGCAGCCGTAGGTCCCAATGAAAACCTGCTGACCGTCACACACACCGTCCCAGACGGGGGAGTGCTCGCCATCGATGGCTGGCCGGAAAAGGTCTGTTCCGGGCGCAGCATCGCAAACCGTCTCTACTTGTGGACCTTCGAAGCCGAGCTGATCGGAGCCTTCCTGCGGCGAGGAAAGATGCCCGGAATCCTGTTGTCGGTGACCTACGAAAGTCCGCAAGTCTTCAACCAACCCCTGCTGAATCAATACAAATTCGTACCTGCGTTTAACGTGCCCTCGGTCCCAGCGGGACAACTCGGGCACACCTACCTGGGTCACATCGATCGGATTGTCGGGCGTATTCTTGATGGGCAACGCCATAAATTTCGCCAGGCTGCCCGTTGGCTGGCAGAAGCAGCTCGCCAGAAAAAAACCAGCTACGCGCTACTCATCCATGGGCTTGATCCGGAGAATCTGCCCGGTGACCCGGGTCTTTTCAAGGTCTTCAGTGAAGGCAACGCCTACTATCCACAAATGGATAAACTCCTCCAGCCAAACGACGTCGCCTTCTTCGTTGGCTACAACTGGTTTCCACGGCGGCTCGCCAAGACCGTCGACAAAGCGCAAGCCCGACAGATCCTCTGCTTCACGCTCGTCGATGAAGCGCCTCCCAAGCCGGCCCTGTATGGGGAGGTCGGCGAACTGTATCACCCCACTTCGTTCGACCAGTTGCCACAAGGTGACAACCGGATCTACATCGATCTGCGTTTTGCCCAGTACAACGCGGTTTTACAAGTCCCCGGTTTTCCCGTCCCTGCACTGGAAACCTCCTCCTTCGCCGAGGACGTCGTCTACTGGCATCTGGTGGCCGACACCGTTGAGTTGCTGGCAGACAAAAAAGAACGTTAATTCGAACCACCGCCACGATGACACAGCAGAGTGTGTACCGTCGTATCGCTGGGGGAACACTTGCCTGACCGCACCGGGTGCTCGGCCTGCACACGGCTGCTAAAATAAGCCCGTTGCCCGGTCTACCGGCGCGGTCCCAGCTCCCAGACTTGCGAATCTGGACTCCTCACATTGGCAGAACCCATCGATGAACACAGCATCGTTTCGAGCCCCCGGACGTACCGGGGCCCTCTCCTGTAAAATTCCGGCTGGTGTGCTCTGTGGGCTGCTGATCACCCGCCTGGTCTTCGCCGCAGATGAAGCACCCAACCGCCGCACCGTCACCGCTGCCGACCTGCCACCCGTCCCCGCCACCGAACCTGCAGAGGCTCTCGATACGTTCGAGCTGGCCCAAGGTTGCCGCCTGGAACTCGTGGCCGCCGAACCCCTGGTGGCAGACCCCGTCGACGCCTGCTTCGACGCCTGGGGCAGGATGTTCGTGGCTGAAATGCATGGTTACCCCTTCTCGCAGGAACCAACGCGACTGAACCCCCAGGGAGGCGGAAAGAAAGACGCCGGTATCATCCGCCTGCTGGAAGATACCGACGGTGATGGACGGATGGATCGAAGCGTCGTATTCGCTGACAAGATTAGTTGGCCTACCTCTGTCTGTTGCTACAACGGCGGACTCTTCGTGCTGGCCCCCCAGTACCTGTACTACTTCAAAGACACCGATGGAGACGGGCGCGCCGATGTACGTGAAATCGTCCTGAGTGGCTTTGGGCGAGACAATGTCCAATCGCTAGCCAATAACTTGAAGTGGGGCCTGGATCAAAAGATTTATCTGGCTGCAGGTCGCAACCCGCTCACCCTGAAGCACCGCGATCAATCACTCTTTCCGGTGCAAGGTGCCGACTTGCGATTCGATCCGCGGACCGAACAGTTCGAAGTCGTAACGGGCGGCCAGCAGTTCGGCCATTCGATGGACGACTGGGGAAACCGCTTCGTCTGCAGTAACAGTAATCACGTGCAACAGATCGTCTTTCCCCGCAGATATCTGGCTCGCAACCCGGCCCTGGCCGTCTCAAATTCCATTCGTAGCATTGCGGCAGATGGAGCCAGTGCGCGCGTTTTCCGTACTAGTCCTCCGGAACCCTGGCGGATCATCCGCCAGCAATGGCGGGCCGCCGCCAAGGGCTACAAACTGGTTGTCAATAAACAGGGAGCCTGGGAGTTCCTGCCGCTCGACCCCAATGGCAAAAAAGGCGTCGTTCCCACGGAATACCCCGTCGGTTACTTCACTTCGGCAACGGGCATCACCGTCTATCGAGGCGGCGCCTACCCGGCTGAATTTCAAGGCAACGTGTTCGTAGGCGATGTGGGTGGCAACATTGTGCATCGCAAGTCCCTTACTCCGCGCGGCGTACTCTTTACTGCGCAGCGCGCCGATCAAGAGGAAGAAATGATCCGTTCGTCGGACAACTGGTTCCGGCCTGTCAATTTCGTGAATGCCCCTGACGGCACGCTCTACGTGCTGGACATGTATCGCCAGACGGTCGAACATCCGTACTCCATCCCGGCTGAAATCAAACAATTTCTCGACCTCCAAAACGGCAGCGATCGAGGCCGCATTTACCGGATTGTTCCGCCCGGTATCAAACGGATGCAAACCGTCCCGCTAGGTGACCTGAGCAGCGATCAGCTCGTGCGTGAATTGGAATCGGACAATGCCTGGAATCGAGAGACCGCCCAGCGCCTGTTGTGGCAACGCGGCGACAAGAAAGCGACCCGGCCACTACTGCGCACACTCACATCTTCGTCGCGGCCACTGGCTCGTTTACACGCGTTGTACACACTCGCTGGACTTGATGTACTGACCGCGCAGCAGGTTGCGTTGGCAACACGCGACGCGCATCCTCGCATTCGAGAGCACGCGGTACGACTCGCTGAACCATTCTTGTCCCAATCGCCTGATTTAATCGAGACACTGGCTGCCTTGCACAGTGATCCGGACGATCGCGTTCGTTTCCAACTGGCTTTTTCGCTCGGCGAAGCCTCGGGCGATGTGGCGATTGAAACCCTGGCGAAACTTGCCCGCGCTCCGCAAACCGGTCAGGAAATCCGTACCGCGCTGCTCTCGTCTGTGGGTCAGAACGCAGACCGCATTGGCCGAGCACTACTGCCTGACGCGAGTGGACCGCAACGCGAGCAGGTGCTGTCCTGGTTATCCGAACTGTGCCTGCTGGCCGGTGCGGACCGTGACCCGGGTGCCGCGGTACGCCTGCTGGCCAGCGCGACTGCGGCGGACTCTCTCGCCGCAGTCCAGCAAGTCACATTGGCAGGACTCGGGGAGGGACTCAGCCGCCGGGGCGCCACACTAACCCAGTTACTAGACGCAAAATCAACCCCCGTGGCCGTCCGCCAACAGGTGCAAACAGCCTTTCAGCGGGCCCAGCAAACCGCGGTTGACGAAAGACAATCTGTGATGCAGCGCAGCCAGGCCATTGGCGTATTGGCCTTCGCCTCCTTTGAAGCCGTTGCTTCCCTGGCACCGCAATTGCTCTCGCCCAGAAGTCCGCAGTTGCTGCAACGCGCCTTGGTGGCCGCGCTGGCCCAGCAATCGTCCGAGTCAGCAGGCCGTTTATTGCTTGACCATTGGAGAACCTACAGCCCTCAGTTGCGGAGAGATGCAGCCGATGCGCTGCTTTCCAGCCCCAGCCGGATCGCGCTCTTGTTAACGGCCGTCTCTTCCCAAACGGTGCGTCGCAGCGAGTTGGGGCGCGACCAGAAACAACTCTTGCTGAAACATCCCAACAGGGCGATTCGTGAGCGCAGTCAGGAGATTCTCGGCGGTGAGGTCAATTCCGATCGCGCCCAGGTCGTTCAGCAGTTCCGTGGTGTCCTGGAACTACGCGGTGACGCCGACCGTGGCTTCATCGTTTTCAAGAAGAAGTGTTCCACCTGCCACCGGATTCGTGACACCGGCTATCGCGTCGCACCCGAGTTAACTTCAGTGCAGAACAAATCTGCTGCCGATCTCCTGCTCGCGATCCTCGACCCGAATCGGGAAGCACAACCCAATTTCAATACCTATACGGTGGTCACAGAAAGTGGTCGCATCTTTAATGGGATCATCGCCGCGGAGACCGCCACCAGTATTACCTTGAAGCGGGCGGAAGCGCGGCAAGACGTCATTCTCCGTAATACGATCGAGGAACTCGCGGCAACGGGTGTCTCACTGATGCCCGAGGGACTGGAAAAAGACCTGTCGCCACAAGATCTGGCTGACGTCATCGCCTTGATTCAGTCAATGCAACCCACTCCAGACAAGCAACCGAGCAGGCCCTGAACGCTGACGCGTTGGTGCCGTGTGTGGCCAGAGGGCCAGCATGTTCACCGACAAGAAACATTCCCGCACGCATCCCTGAACATCAAAGCAGCCACAATGGAAGCGACCGCTATCGACTACCGCGTTACCGATCAAGAAATCTGGGAACAAGAGCTCGCAGACTTTGTGCCGGAACGGATGCTCGACGCGCACATTCACTTCTTCTGGAATTCGAACCTGGCAAATATTCCCGCTGGGTTTGTACACGAAGACCACAACCTGGCTACGCTCAACGACTGGGCCCGTGTTCTCTACCCGGGACGCCAACTGCAGTATCTCATCCTGGGCACCCCTTCTGGACATCCCGTCGTGGAACGGCATGTCGAATCCGTTCGGCAAGAAATCACTGGTATACCTGGAATCCGGCACAACCGCCTGGTCACTCCCGGCTGCCAACTCGACGACATTGAGCGCGACCTGCAGAACCCACAGTTCATTGGCCTGAAGCCCTATCGAACGTTTTCCGTAACTGGCGACATCGCCGAGTGCCGCATCCACGAATTCCTGCCGCACGAGCAGATGGAACTGGCCAACCAGCACGGCTGGTGGGTCACGATGCACCTTTCCCGATTCGACGGCTGCGCTGACCGGCACAACCTGGACGACCTGGAGGAATACACGACGCGACGTTATCCCAACATCCGCTGGTTACTGGCCCACTGTGCTCGAAGTTTTACCTACTGGCCAATCCGCCAGGCGATTAATCGGTTACGTGACATGCCGAACATTTACTACGACACCTCGGCGGTAACCGATGTGCGACCCTACGTGACACTGCTGACCCAAGAGGACCCACAGCGTATCTTCTGGGGTTCCGACGGCGTGGGGGCCGCTTTTTTCCACGGGCATTACGCAGCGCTGGGACGTGCCTGGCAGCACTACGACGCAGACCAGGGCGGTCTGCAATTCCCTCACTGCGACGGACGTCCCATCCTATCGGTCTACGAACAGTTGATGTCATTGAAATTCGCAGCCGAAACCGCCCAACTTTCACGTGACCAGATCGAGGGAATTTTCTGGCGAAATGCCACCACGGCGTTCGGCATTCCGGAAGACGAGGGTGCCGCGAACCTGTGAGTGATCGCCTTGCCTGAAAGAGAGTGTAACCCGGGCAGGACCAGGGGGAGACAGCCCGGCACCACCTGTTAGACTGGCGGCTCGTAATCTCCCTTTCGTACATCCGGCGGGATGATGCATGAAAACCTTCCCACGCGGCAACATCACACAGGCATCACTACTACTCGCTATCGCGCTGTTCGGAAACAACCAACTGGCGACGTTACACGGACAAGAACAGGACCAACACATGATGCTCAAACCGTGGGGAGGGCCGTACGGAGGCGTCCCACCCTGGAACCTGGTGCGACCACAAGCCTTTCCGGAAGCGTTTGAAACAGCGATCGCTGAGGCCGAACAGGAAATTACCGCCATCGCGGAACAGTCCGAGGCTCCCAGTTTCACCAACACGCTGGTCCCACTGGAATCCGCTGGTCGCGTACTCGAACGGCTGGAAGTGCTGTTGGGCGTGCATGCCTCCAACCTGAACCTGGGCCCGATTCCCGATGTGGAACGAGTCGTCTCACCCCAGCTGGCCGCATTCCGCGACCGTATCACACAAAACGAACAATTATTTGCCCGCATCGCTACGATTTACGAGAACCGCTCCCAGGCAGGGCTTTCGTCGGCGCAGTTGCGACTGCTGGATGATCGCTATAAATCGTTCGTGCGGCGTGGCGCCAAACTAGCCGACGACGACAAAGCGCGTCTTTCCCAGATCAACCAGCGTCTGGCGCAACTCTACACCGACTTTAGCCAGAACTTACTGGCCGATGAACAGAATCACATCACTTGGATCGAAAACGCAGAGGAACTCAGCGGCTTGCCGCCCAGCGTCGTCAACGCGATGGCCCGCGCTGCGGCCGAACACGGCCGCCAGGATGCCTGGGCCGTTACCAATACGCGGTCGGCAATGGACCCGTTTCTGACCTATGCGGACCATCGTCCACATCGCGAACGCGTCTGGCGTACCTACTACAACCGTGGCGATAACGGTGACAACCACGACAACAACGCGATCATCTCCGAAATTCTCAGGCTCCGCGCCGTCCGTGCACAATTACTGGGATATCCGACGCATGCGCACTGGCGCCTCGAGCCACAAATGGCGAAAACGCCCCAGGCCGCGATGGACCTGTTGCTGAAAGTCTGGCCCAAAGCAGTCGCCCGTGTGCGTGAAGAAGTCGCCGACATGCAAACCCTGGCCGATGCCGAGGATCCCGATCTGAAGATCGCACCCTGGGATTATCGCTACTTCGCCGAAAAAGTACGAAAGCAAAAATACGACCTCGACTTCAATGAAGTGAAACCGTATCTGCAATTTGAGAAACTTCGGGAAGCGATGTTCTGGGTCGCAGGTGAGCTGTTTGGTTTGCAATTCAAGCCGCTCACGGACTTACCTGTTTTTCATCCAGACGTACGGGTCTGGGAAGTGCTCGATCGACAAGACGAACACCTGGGACTCTGGTACCTGGACCCCTTTGCCCGCGAAGGCAAACGTAGCGGCGCCTGGATGACTTCCTATCGCGCTCAAGAGAACCTGGGCACAGCCGTCTCTCCCATCGTGTCCAACAACTCGAATTTCGTCGCCGCCAGCGAAGGCGAAACGGTACTCATTTCCTGGGACGATGCAGAAACGCTGTTTCATGAATTCGGCCACGCTTTGCACGGGTTGTGCTCCCACGTAACCTACCCCTCACAGTCGGGTACCTCCGTGGCACGCGACTACGTCGAATTTCCTTCACAGATTTTCGAGCACTGGCTGTCGACTCCGGAAGTTCTCAATCGCTTCGCCATCCACTATCAAACGGGGCAACCGCTGCCCACCGAATTGCTGGAAAAAATCAAACGGGCAGCAACATTCAACGAGGGATTCAATACCGTCGAGTATCTGGCCAGCGCGTTGGTTGACATGCGGCTGCATCTGGCGGGTGACACGGAGATCAATCCTGATGCCTTCGAACGTGAAACTCTGGCGGAACTGGGAATGCCAACCGAAATTGTCATGCGTCATCGCACGCCACAATTTGCCCATATCTTCTCGGGTGATGGCTACTCAGCGGGTTACTACAGCTACCTGTGGGCGGATGCGCTGACAGCAGACGCCGCCGAGGTGTTTACCGAGGCAGGTGGATTCTATGATTCAGCCATCGCGCAACGTCTCTACGACGAAGTCCTGTCTGTCGGCGATACGGTTGATCCGGAGACTGGCTTTCGCGCTTTCCGTGGCCGCGATGTCGACACCGACGCGCTATTACGCAAACGCGGGTTCCCCGTCGACTGACCTTCCCCACAACGGGGTTTCCCGGTAACGACGTTCCCAGCAACCACCCGTGCGCGCTCTAGCCTGCGGATGCGTTGGCACCGACTATTCCACGCGCCCAGCTGTGCAACCCCGGCCGATACAGTAGGTATCGATACGGAGTGCTCAGGGACGTACCTGTTTCACCAGGCGGTGGACCACTCCGCTGATCTGATCTTCGATATCACCCGACCAACGAAACGCCGGTCGGCCGTACTCGTAAAGATAAGAACCACCTTCATAGCCTCCCTCTTCCCACACTCTGCGAGAGGGGATATAGGCAATCATGTCGTCCGCATAACCGCAAACCCAGGTACCCGGACCAAACTCGCGCTTAAATCGAAGCGCATAGTCGACCACCGATTCAGCCCCCATCCCGATCATCAGCATCTCATTTCCCAGGCGCCAGGCATGGATCGGGTAAGGATACGTCTTGGGAAACGTGCCGTTCTTATCCAGACGGCTCAGCATGCGGGCAGCCCAACGGGCCCGAATCGCATTCCGGTCCTGAAGCAAACCAAGTAGTTTCTCGCGCGAGACGACCTCCAGATACGGCAGTGAGGTGTATTCAAACGCAGTATGAATTCCTGCGGAAACAGGCTTGAGCGGTTGCTTGAGGACTTTTTCGACCGCGACAGCCAATCGATTTCCATAGCTCTCGCAAAGCTCAACACTGCGTCGCGGTAACGGATTCTGATCACCACCACACGTATTCACAAACATGGCCACAGTTCCCGGATGACTACGTTCCAGCGCCAGTTGGGCAAATCCGGGATAGTCACCACACCACGTCAAAAAACTGAGTGTCGTCGGGTGACAGGCATAGCCAAACAGGACCGCCGCCAGTTTGCCATCAGGGCGGGTCACTGTGAGCACAGGAACGGTGTGATCAACGGGACCTTTGAGTGGTTTCCCCGCTGCTAACAGCGCGGGAACCTGCGCCTCCGGGTTATTGCGACGGTTCACGGCAAACGTCGCTTTCCCCTGTCCTAGCCCTAACGCGGCGGGTTCCAAACGGGCCAGTGCCTGTCCCACCATAGACACACAACGGTCCACCATATGCGTCGTGTACTCCTCCACCAGCGCCACCTGTTCTGCTTCCACCGGGTAGTAGTCAACCAGATCGTTTCCCAGACGCGGTCCGCAGTGATTGTGGGAAAACGTGAACATGACCTGTGTTCTCTCGATCCCCTGTTCCTTTTTCAGCCGCGCGAACACACGATCGCTCATGCCTTTAGGAACCCCCTGGAAATCACTGGTGATCAACACCACACGTTGACCAGCGTGATCTTCCAGGGCCAGCGCTTTCATCCACAAGTCATGTAGCTTGCCATCCGGAACGCGTTTCGACCCATAGCCGGCGAGCCAGACCGCTTTTTCAGGCGTAATCACCGCGCGGGCGATCCCGGCGCGCCACTCTGCCGCGGAAGCAAAGGTCATGCCCAACCCAACCACCAGCAATCCGGTTACGACGCTGCAGCGCCAGCGCGCCCGGCTGCTGCTTCTTGTCCGTTCCCATTGCATTTTCATCATTGGTTCTCTCGATCGAATTGGACCCAGGAAACTTGCGTCACCAGATGACTGAGCGCCGCAAACGAAATGGCGGCATTCACTGCGAACCGGGGAGAACGATTGGCGGGAAATGTAGCCAACGAGGCATCGCCTACGAGAAACACGTTAAAGTCTTTGGAAAGATTCTGGTACCCGGCAGTCGTCTCACAAAAGCACATGTCTGTCGCATATCCGGTCAACAGTACATGCCGAACGCCCTGACTTTTCAAATACTTTTTCAGTGGCCCATAGCCCTCGGCATCATAGATCACAATGTCGTCGGGATGCACATCGACATCGGCAGTCACCGGAACAGGCAAACTCCAAAAGCCGGCGTTGTTGTACCGGGCACCCGCATCCAAGCCGGGAAACTGGCGAAAATAGTCGACCACCGGCTGATCACGCGAGATGGAAAACTGCTTTGGCAACGGCTTGCCACGGTAGTCAAACGAACGCAGCCTGGCGGTCAGCTCAACCGCCCCGGCGCGGCGCTGTTCGGCAGTCGGTGTGTGCACTAGAGACCGGTAGAGTTTATGACGAATCGGGTCTCGAGCTCCCGGCAGACTGTACATGACGCAGGCAGCTTTTTCGCGCAAACCATTGATGAACGGGCGCACAATCTGGCGCGTGTGGCGCGCTGCCAGGTGATTTTTTTGTACGGTGCAGAAATCGGCCACGCCGGCAGGTTCAGGTGTATTCCATCCCTGACCGTCATCAATTCCCCATGGATGCACCATGATCACCGCGGTCTGACTGGCTTTCAAGTGGTTGGGAATCTCGATGATTCCGCGTGCGTTGTACGAAAATCGCCAGGCGCGGACGTGCAGATCGGCCCCCTGGTCCACCACCAGCGGCGGTGCCTCGAAATGCGTTTGTTCAATGATCGGTTCAAAGAACTCGGGATGGTCTGCCAACAGAGGTTTTGGATTTTCGATGCGCGTCAATCGATTCTGGTAGACCCGCTGTGGTGGCAAGTTCGATTGCGCCGTGGCAGTCGCAACCAGCCAGAGAAACAGCCACCCCGTCTGGAATCTCGACCGTCGGCAATACATCATCTGCTCCTTGTTCCTGAACGAACGTAAACGTGCCATTCAACGCCGTACTGAAAAACTTACCAGGATTCCCGTGCCGCAGGGCATTGGCGTTAGGTTCCCGGTCATTTCCTGGAACGCCACTGAAAGCGCTGGGGCAGGACCACTCGGTGAGTAATGACGGCGTGGTCAGCCGCCACTGAACAAGAACAAAAACTTCTGCGGGTAGCCGGCCTCTTCATTGGCGATCTTGATCACTTCCACGCCTCCCACCTCAGTCAAGCGTTGGGTCGACAGGTGTTCACTCGGCTGGCGTTTGGTAAACCCACGCATTGCCTCGTCGTGTCCCATCTGACTGAGTACCTGCCATTCCGCGGCCTTCTCGATCTCGTTGTCTATGTCCCAGACAAAATAGCCATCTGCTTTGCCGTGCCAACGGTCCCAAGCGCGGAGGTAACTGGCAATGCTACGCCCCCCAACACCGGGAATCCACTCGACATCGTGCGGCTGGGCCAGCGCGCGGATCGCTTCCTCACCGGGCCCCATGATGGAGTCAATCAGGTCCTCCTGGATCCAGTCTGCAATGTCGACTCCATGGCGTAAATTGACCTCACGTGTCGGATAGGCCAGCACATGCAACTTGAATTCCCGGTTTTGTTCCTGACCCGCGCGTTTGAGTTCGGCGCGAACCTCACGCACTAGCTGTGTCATGAACGCCGCACGAATACGTAACAAGCGGGCATCATTCGGCTCAGTCTGACGGGCATCACTACCGTACTTTTCTTCAAAGGCCTCGCGCACCGGTGACTCAAAGGCGAAGTAATCACCTCCTCGGATAAAATTCAGGGTGACGCCATCAACTGCGACCTGCGTGACCGTATCCCGCACCATGGAAACCAGGAAGTCCCGCGTGGCAGCAAACGCGTAGCTGGCCTTTTCAATCGCGATCCCGTCGCGGGCCACCATCCGCACCTCCGGATGCTCGGCAACGAAGCCCTGCTGCGAATCGGGTGGCGTCCTGCCCAGCAGGGCCATGCGAAACTGGGCATCGAATTCAATCCCCATACGGTGAGCATGTTGGCAAGCCTCCTGGAGAGGATTGATCCCCTGATCGATCAATCCGTTGAGCGTCTCAAATAACGTCGCCTCCGCCCGGTTACCAGGGATAAACTCGCGTGAGAACAACGTCCCCACACGCGAGGGCCAATTCGTCGTGTGGCTGTAATTGACGGCCCAACTGATACGTTTGACGTCGGTATGCCGGTAGGGCTCAATCTCGGCCCAAATGTCGGCGCGGGAGGTAATCGCAATGCCACCACCGCGTGTGAGGTACCCGCTGCCATCATGACTGGCAACCAGGACACGGGTGGTTGCCGTTGCCCGTCGCGCCAGTAGCGCGGCAACCTGGTCTGCTGCCAGCGGCGCCAGCCGCACATATGCCAGATAGCCTTTCTGACCGTTACGTTTGCTGATCAATAAATCCTGGCCGCTCAGATCACGAGCACCGAATTCGTATTCCTGTAAAATCGTGCCCTTGTAGCCCGTCGGTCCCGTCGACTTGACAACCCGAAAACAGGGGTCATCGGTCAGTTTGAGTTTCAACACCGACTCACGGCCGTCATAACCCCAAAGTGGGTTCCAGATTCCTACGGTGACACGGTACCACCCCTGGTAATCCAGGGGCAGCGTCACCGTAGGCGGCTCGACCAGCGAGGGAGCCGCCAGCATGTGTCCCTCAATGGCACCTGAGGCGTAACTGATCACTTGCCACTTTCCGGCGCGACGCGTTTCGGCCAGTGCCGTCTGAGGCTGGCAGACGCGCAAATCACGAATCACGATCTCTTGCCGCGGCGCCGTGCCTCCGGCACCTGCGGAAACCGCCAAGACGGCACAAAACACCGTGCCCCAGACCACACTCCTTCGAGCTGAACCTGCATCGCCACACATGGGAATCTCCTGTGGGTTTGACGGCCATCAGATCCGGAGCACACCACGCTTGCCACATCGATCCAGAATGGCACGGGTTGTGCTCGATGATACCGCCCACCGGCAGCCGATCCCAGGGCCGGTTCCAGGGCAGGTTCCAGGGCCAGGGACGGTGCAACCGGCGCACCCGTGGTGTAGGATTGTCTGCTTCGTTGCGCAGGCCGCAGGCACCACAGCACACCAGGCCGGGGACCGGACAGCACCGCCTTGGCCACCCCGGTTGTCGCGACCCCGCGCATAGCCAGCACTCTGTTGACCGATCCGGGAGTCCCTGATGGACCGTAGAACCTTTGCCAAGACAGGCCTGGCCGCAGGCGCAGCCCACGCGCTCGGCGGCTACCAGCTGTTTCCCCCCGAAGTGCAAGCCAAACTACCGGAAAACCTCAAAGTCACCGGACTCAAAGTGATCCCGGTCTGGACCGGCTCGATGAATTACATCTTCGTCAAGCTGTATACCAACCAGGGAGTCACCGGTGTGGGTGAAGGGGGCATCCGGGGACGTGCTGCCACGATGATTGCAGCGATCCAGGAACACGAACGCTACATCGTCGGCAAGAATCCACTGCAGATCGAAAAGCACTGGCAAGCCATGTACCGCTGGCCACGGTGGCGGGGTGGCCCGATCCTCAACAGCGCCGTCAGCGCTGTCGATATCGCACTCTGGGATATCGCGGGCAAAGTCCTCGACGCGCCCATTTACCAGCTCCTGGGAGGGGCCGCCAAGGACAAGATCCGGCTCTACATCCACGGTGGTTCCGCAGAGGGTGTTCACCAGGCCAAGGAACGTGGTTTTAATGCCATCAAGACAGGTCCCAGTCTGGCCGTCAACGGCGTCATCAAACAGCCCTGGGATGTAAAAGCGGAAATCGTCCGGCTGCAACAGATGCGCGACGCGGGTGGTGACGATTTCGATATCCTCTACGACGCCCATACGCAATTCAAACCAGAGATGGCCCTCGAATTCTGCACCCGTGTTGAAGAGCTGCGGCCCTTCTTCGTGGAAGAACCGATGCTGACCTCGGACATCGGCAAAATGAAGTGGCTATCGGATCGCGTACGGGTCCCCCTGTGCCAGGGAGAAAGCCAGTTCATGAAGTTCGGTGTGCAAGAGATGATCGACCATCACCTGGTCAGTTACGTCAATCCCGACGTGATTCACGCGGGCGGGATTACGGAATGCAAAAAGATCGCTTCGATGGCCGCCGCGCACTTCATCGATGTAGCGCTCCACAACGCCCAGAGCCCTGTAATGACGCTGGCTGGGCTGCACGTCAACGCCTGCAGCACCAACTGTGTGATCCATGAGTTCAACCAGGCGCGAAAATACGCACCCTGGGAAGAGAATCTCTACGGCGGTGTCCACATTGCCTACAAAGACGGTTACGCATCTCTGCCACCCGGCCCCGGGTTGGGCATCGACATCGACGAAGAAGAGGCCAAAAAGCATCCAGCGCGGCCCTTCGCCAGAACGCGGGGTACGCTGCAGTGGCCCGATGGTTCGGTCGGAGACACCTAAAGGCAATTCCTCTCCTCCTGGCAACTGACCGTCGAGCTCACAGCGACTGGGCTCGGTTTCTCTCCTCCTCGCGAGATCCACTGATGACTCCTGACAATGACGGTGCCGCGCGGCGCGCCTATTGGGCCGAGCAGATGCAGGCGGGCTACGACCTGATCCAGCAAGTTCTGCCGTTCGAAATTGTAGAATGCCACGAACCATTCGCCTCGATTGTGGACGCCGCCGCCACGGCCGATGTGGAAATGGAATTCTCCGGCACCAAGATCGCCGGGGACCTGGAGCGGGTCTTCTTCATCCGCGCAGGACTGGTGGACCAGGTGATCACTGTCGGCCAGGCGATGAACGCGCGGGGCTGGATCCTGAAAATCGAGGACGCGTTTCGGTCGCTGGAAATGCAGGGACAACTGGTCCGCAAGCAGGACGTGTTCGACGCCATTCTGGAAAAGTGTATCTGGGAAAATAATGGGGAAGTGCCCGCATCGGAACTGATTTTTCATCGTGCCATGGTGTTGATTGCCAATATTCCCAAGACCGGCACCCACATGTCAGGATCCGCCATCGACATCTCGGTGCTCGATCGCCAGAACGGCGGCGAAATCTGGCGGGGCGGGCCCTACCTGGAGATGAGCGAGCGGACACCGATGCGTTCGCCTTTCGTCACACCGGAGGAACTGCACAATCGGCTGGAGATCACGGCGGTCCTGGAAGACCACGGCTTCATCCACTTTCCCTTCGAATTCTGGCACTTCAATCAGGGCGATGCGTTGGGGCACGTGCTGGGCGGCCAGACCGGACCCGCCCGTTACGGTCCGGTCGACTGGGACCCGGACAGCAACCGGGTCACCCCCTGCGCCGATCCACTGGCACCGCTGCACTCGCTGGCGGCCATCGAAGAGGAAATTGCGGCGGCGATCGCCCGCCGCCAGGCGCGCATGGAACAGGACCGTTAGCCGCTGCGTTTACAAACGAGGCGGCTGGCCCTGCCGGGAAATGCCAGCCGATCTCCATTACGACGACCCGCTCAGAGCGGCGACCCAAAACAGTACCAGGCAGGCAACGACAACCCAGACCCCCATCGAAACCGACCAGACCACCATGGTGACTTTCAGGTCCCATTGGCGCGTCATCGTCCAGCCATAAATCAGCGCGATCACTGGACCGATCCCAAATGGTGTCGTCAACAGACAGACAATCGCCAGTGTCGATTCCTCGTAACGAAACATCTTGACCAACACCAGGATGTAACAGACGACCGCGGTCAGGCCTATAACCACATCCAGACATACCAACGCGAAAACGATATTCAGGAAAAACACCCGCAGCTCCTTCGTGGCCCACCGGTAGTCATCCCACGTCTTCAATCATCGTGGTTTGCCGCCTCCATCGGGTCGCTTTGAAACTCGCGTGCTACGTCGATTGGCCTGCTGTCATCGGTTGCTTGTTGCCATCACGACAACATCATACTCAGCATGTGCGGAATACCATAAGCCAGTCCCACGTTCACGCCAATCATCGAAACGGAGAGAATCAGCCCGTCCGCTATCTCCCGCTCAAACAACAGCCCAGCCGCCCAGCTCATAATCCCCAGAAACACTGCCAGGCCCAAGAGCCCCGCAAAAATGAACATCATGCCAGACGCAACCGCTATAACCACAATGGCAACGATTCCAGCAATCCAAGGTATTAATTCGAAAGCAGCACAGCGCAGCAACATGCCTTTCGTACCAAACCGGGTAAACGGGTTGTCATTGTCATCCGCCGTTAGCCAGACCACCCCAATCGTGATCACATACGAAAACGAAAAGGTAAAGAAAAACGCAAATAAAGTAATCATTGAGTCACACTCCTGAAATCTACGACTGCCGACGAGCGCTCATGACAACGCACACAACGCGACAACCGCAATCGGCGGCGCGCAACGAAGTACCACGCCCTTGACCGCCAGCAAGCACGTCATCACGGCTGGCTATTCGGCTACTGGCAAAAACAATAGGAACCACTGATGCAGGCGCCGAGTGTAAAATGGAACTTCTTTTACACTCCCCCCATGGTGACTGTTACTGGATGCAGCGAGTGAGCCAGCAATCCAAGAACAACGCTTGCCTGGGGACCATGCGGCAAACTGTCCCCCGCCGTGGAGCGGAATTCAGTTTGCCGTGATGCCTGAAAATGGAGAACCACCATGCGGCGCGTGATGCTGACCGTACTGGCCCTGACCTTGACCACCGCAACACTGCCGGCCCAGGACAATCCTGACTGGGTCCGCG
>PBOG01000229.1 GCA_002724245.1 Planctomycetaceae bacterium | reverse complement strand
CTGTCCCACCTCCTTTCTGTCCCACCTCCTTTCTGTGTGCAGCCACGCACCGATCTGTCCGTGGGCGTGAAATCCATTTCCAAGGAGCTGTGCGAGTGATTCGTACTCCCACCGAGCAAGCCACTGACGTGTTACTGATTCATGTCTGTAGTGAAACACGTGGTGTCCTGGCTACCGCGCTCGCCAGGCGTGGCATACGGATTTTCGCCACAGACCGCCTAGACGGTATCACCGATTTTCTAGAACGCGGTCGCCCACGTGTTACCATTGTCGATACCGATGTGGAAACCGCCGACAGCCAGACCATCTGCCACGCGTTACAACACGCAGAAACCGGAAATCTAATCGTGCTGGGACAGCTACGCTGGAGTCAATCGACACTGCCAGTCGAGCGGGTTTATCGCAAGCCCTACCACTTCGCACCGCTGGTTCGTACAATCGAATCGTTATGCGCCAAGTCGGCAAATGCGAACACGAAAGAGCCGTATTCCGCCGCGCAACGCTAACCAATCTACAACCGGTTTGCCATGCTCTGTCGACTTGTTCGCAACGGGCGTCTAGCAGACTTCCAGCGTTAACGTGTCGACCTTCCACAACGGATGCTACGTCTACGATGATGCGCTGCGCTGACATCTTGCCAAGACATTGAAGTCGAATTCGCGACTCATTGTCAAAATATCCACATCGACCTTCTCCCGACAAAACACTCGAGTCAACATTGTGATTCCGTCTGGCAGGGGACGCGGAAATGCAAACACTGTTTGTCATCCAAGGATTTGATCAAGGCCAACGCTTTGAGCTGCGCCACGGTCAAATCACTGTCGGCCGCGACGCAGAAAATACGATTCAGCTGCATGACGAAGAGGTCTCTCGCCAGCACGCAGAATTGCAACGAGTAGAAAGAGGCTACCGACTCGTTGACTGCACGAGCTCCAATGGCACATTCGTTAATGCCGAGCCGATCGAGCAGCAGCTACTGCGCAGTGGTGACCGTGTTCAAATTGGACGCACTTTGATGCTGTATACGCACCTCGAGGAATCCTCGGGAGGCGAAGTCAACGGCAGTGTCGACATCGTGTCCGCGTCTGCGAACGCAGCGGAATCTCGCATTCTTCACACGGCGACTCCGGACGACATCAGTCCATTTTTCGATACGGAACAATCCACCAACCCCTGGCTCAACCGGGCCCGCAGCAACCTGCAGGTCATGTACCGCACCGCGTTGGAAGTCAGCCATACCCTGGACATCGACCAGTTGCTGCAACGCATCATGGAACTGATCTTCGAGTGGGTCGAAGCTGACCGAGGACTGGTCTTGCTGGTGGATCACCCAACAGGCGAACTGGTCCCCAAAGTTCGCCACAATCGCAAAGGAGCCCAAGTCGAAGCAACCATCGAAATCAGTAGTACCATCCTGGACTACGTCACGGAACACACCGAGGGAGTGTGGAGCAGCGACGCCCGACAAGACGACCGCTGGAACGCGACCGGAAGCATTGTGCGACTTGGGGTGCGTGAGGCCATCTGCGTCCCCATGCAAGGCCGCTACGGAGTGGTTGGTGTAATCTACATTGACACCTACACACCACCGGGCCAGGTACTACAAAAAGATGTCGGCCACCGTTTTTCGGAAGACCACCTCAAACTGATGGTTGCCATTGGACACCAGGCGGCGCTAGCCATTGAAGACACGTCCTACTACTCCGCGCTGGTCCAAGCCGAGCGCCTGGCTGCCGTGGGGCAGACCATTGCCACACTATCCCACCACATCAAGAACATCTTGCAGGGGATCCGTGGCGGCAGTTTTCTGATCGACGAAGGTCTACAAGATGACGACGCAGCGATCGTGCGCAAGGGATGGAACATCGTTGAGAAAAATCAGGAGAAGATCTCAAATCTGGTAATGGATATGCTGTCTTACAGCAAAGATCGTGACCCCGAACTGGTTCCCGCCAATCTCAACACTCTGGTCACAGACATCGTTGAGTTGATGCAGGCTCGTGCAGACGAATCCAACGTCTCCATCCAATGCCAGCTCGAAGAAACCCTGCCGACACTGCTGTTTGACCCGGAATCGCTACACCGCGCTATTCTTAACGTGGTCACCAATGGGATTGATGCCTGCGAACAAAAACCAGAAGGATCTGTGCTATTGGAAACGAGTTACGACCCTGACAAAGGAATGGCGGCCGTGGTGATTACAGATAACGGTCCGGGAATTCCACCTTCCGAGCAGGAAACCATCTTTAACCTGTTCGAGTCGAAGAAGGGCGCGCGCGGAACCGGACTGGGACTGGCAGTCACGCGCAAAATTCTGCAGGAATATAATGGGACCGCGGAGGTCACGAGTGCTCCTGGAAAAGGGAGTCGATTTACCCTGGCATTTCCAGCCGCACCAGCCACGACCGCCCCTCAGTCCGGTTCCGATTCAACGTCTCGCGTCCCCAATCGTGATGGCGCGCGGCCCTAGCTGTCTCTGGCGGGTGATACGATCTCTTGAAGCTCCCGCCAGCTACGGGCATTCGCGACATCGTTTCTCGTCAAACCACCGCGGCGGGCTTGAACTACCCCATACCGCATCACGTCCAAGCCGGCGACACTGTGCGCATCGGAATTAATCACAATCGGGATGTGCTGCTCACGGGCTGCCGCGCAATAGACATCGTTGAGATCCAGACGAGCGGGATTCGCATTCAGTTCCAGAATTTTCCCGTAAGCACGCACCGCCTGGAATAGTGCTTCGACATCCAGTTCATACGGTGCACGGCGGTTCAACAGCCTCCCTGTAGGATGTGCGATCGCTGCGATACATGGGTTTTCCACGGCCTCCAGCAACCGCTCTGTAATCTGTGCACGTGATTGCTTTTGGCCATAGTGAATTGAGGCCAGTACCCAGTCGCCTTCCGCCAAAACATCATCCGGAAGATCCAGGCCACCCTTCTCAAGAATGTCACATTCGAGCCCTTTGAGAACAGTAAACTCACCCCGTAATTCACGATTGATACGGTCAATTTCACTCCATTGCTGACGTAATCGCGCCGCATCTAATCCATTCGCCATCGTGACTCGTTTTGAATGGTCAGTAATTGCGATGTACTCCAACCCGCGCGCCCGGGCGGCGCTTACCATCTCCTCGAGGCTCGCCTTACCATCAGTCGCCGTGGTATGCATGTGTAAATCACCACGAATGTCACACAATTCCACTAGTTCTGGCAGCGCACCTGCTTCAGCCCACTTGAATTCCTCCCGTGATTCGCGCAGTTCAGGCGTGATACAGGGAAGCCCCAGAGCTTTATAGACCTCTTCTTCAGTCGCGCCCGCCAGGTAATCTTCCTGACCATCGACGACCTGGAAAACACCCCACTCATTCACTTTCAACCCGCGCTGCCGAGCGCGCTCGCGCACCGCCACATTGTGCTCCTTGGAACCTGTAAAATACTGCAAAGCGGCGCCAAACGACTGGGCCGGAACAACGCGCAAATCCACTTGAAATCCGCTATCCAGACGAATCGACATCTTGGTCTCGCCACGCAACAAGACTGACGCACAGCCGGCCAGCGCGGCAAGGCGATCCATCACTTCATCCGCGGACTCCGATACGACCAGGATATCCAGATCCCCGACCGTCTCCTTGCCACGACGGTAACTACCCGCCAACTCCAGCGAGGTAACGCTCGGACAGCTGCTGAGATGTTCACGAATCGCCGCAGCAAGTTCATCGGCCTGTGCCCAGTAAATGCGTTGGCCGGCCGCGGCAGCCAAGGACAATCCATCCAGAATTGTCTGTTCCGTCTTCGGACCGAAACCCTTGAGGCCGCGCACTTGCCCCGATTCACAAGCCAGCCGCAACGCGTCAAGCGTGTCCACCCCAAGGTGCTGATAGATCATCGCCGCCCGCTTGGCCCCCAACCCTGGAACACGAAGGATTTCTAGAACGCTGGCAGGGATCTCTTGTAATAACTCAGCAAGTTGTGGAATCTCTCCTGTGGTCACGAGATCCACGCACTTTTCCGCGACAGCTTTGCCGATACCGTCGAGCTGACGCAAACGCCCTGGATCTTGCCTTGCCAATACGGCTATGTCTTCCGCTGAATCCCGAATGACTCGAGCCCCGCCGCGATATGCGCGAATACGAAACGGGTTCGCGCCCTGAAATTCCAGCAAGTCTGCCAATCGTTCAAACTCGGTAGCAATCTGTGAGTTATTCATTGATTTGCGCGCCGCAGCAGGGCGACGGCCACTCAGGACATTGAAAACGCTGCTCGGCCAGCTCTGTGATGACGAAAGCGGCCAACCACTTTTCTCCCGAAACGCAACACCCGGTCAGCAATCGACTTCTGGTTGCTTGAGCGCCCCATGCTCCCTTCCGAGGCGCTGCACACCGCTCTGCCCTACTCGGATGCCGCCTGCTCCTCCACTGCAGCAATCGCTGCAAACAGCGTTGCCTGGATCTTCTGCAATTGTTCTGTACCGGTAATTTTTTTTCCCGCTCGATCGGTTACCTGAAAAACGTCGACAACCTGGTCCAGATACGTGCCGATCTTGGCAACCGAAACTGTCACTTCAGCTTCGTACAACGCACGTGAAATCGCATACAACAGGCCATTGCGATCATAAGCAAAGACTGTGACAAGGGTGTGATGATCTGACGTACTGTTGTCAAAACGTACCTGTGTCGGCAGATGGGCAATTGCCTGGTTCAGAGACTTCCGATCCTGCCAGACGCGGCGAAATACGGGTGACTGGTCTGTGGGCTGCGTGAGCGCTCGTTGCAATTTCCCCTCAATCTCTTGAAGCCGTTCGGCAGGTGGCTCTAAATGATACTCTTGTTCCTGTACATCAAAACGATCCAACACCCGATGTTCCGCAAGAGTGTGGATTTCCGCCCGTAAGATCCGTACACCGCAGCTCGTCAAAACACCCGTCAGCCGGTGGAAAATGCCGGGCACAATTCCTTCATGGGCACCTACAGTGAATTGAACTGTTTCTGTCTGCGGATCATAGCTGGACCAGGTCGCAACGTCCGTAGAAGACAAGCTCTGGAGCGCAATCAGCTCGTCAACCATTTTCTGAGGCTGCGAACTCAATAAATATCCCGCTGGCAATCCGGCAACCTGCTCATCCCACCACGGTTTTTCCTCTGGTTTGGAAATCATTCCGCGCAATTCCTCGCGGCGAGCTTCCAGCCGCTGTGCAAATTGCGACGAGTCCGGGCCACCCGCCAGATGCGCACGAGTGCGCAGATAAAGCTCTGTGATCAGGTCGCGTTTCCAATTATTCAAGACACCGGGACCCACGGCGGCCAAATCGGCACACGTCAAGACAAACAGCATCTGCAACCGTTCTACCGATCCCACCTCAACAGCAAAATCAACAATCACCTTTTGCTCATTGAGATCTTTCTGTTGCGCCAGGTGTGACATGCGCAAATGGACCAACACGAGAAACTCAAGAGTTTCCGTCTCTTTCTCCTGGAGTCCAAGATGCTCTCCAGTTTCTCGGGCAAGGCGGGCACCTACCACGCTATGATCATCCGGGTAGCCTTTGCCCAGGTCATGCAGTAACAGCGCCAGATGGAGCGTACGCTTTTCTTTAAGCCCTCGGTAGGCATCACCCAACGGATGTGGATCCGACGCAAATTCGGTGGCACATTCGACCGCGCGAATCGAATGTTCATCCACAGTGTATTTGTGGTAGTCGTTGAACTGAACTCGATTCCGCGCGTGCGACAACGGTGGCACAAGCTTTTCGAGCACGCGCAATTCGTGTAGTCGCCGAAGATTGTCACCCAACGGGCCCAATCTGGAAATCAGTGACAAGAACCGTTCCGTAGCCTGAGGCGTCAGCTCAACCGCGTCGCGGGCCATCATATCTGCGCGGATCGCTTGCCAGGTGTTGTGGTCAATTCGTTTCGCAAAAAGATTGGACAATTCCAGCAAGCGCAATACCAGATTGAGATTACCCGGCAATTTACTGAGGCCCAGTCGTGTGGCACCGACTTGAAAAGGACCGTGACGAAAACAACCGTCATCCACAGAACGACTCAATACAGAATGAAACGCTGCCAACGCCGTCGACCTTGTAAGGGAGGATGCCACAAAGTGATTCGCGGCATAGCGAACGGCGCTCGTGTGCTCAAAATAGTCGCGCATAAAACGCTCGACGGGACGCACTGCCCTGTCTCCTTCATAATGGAGACGTTCAGCGAGACGCACTTGTTCGTCACGATCCAGCACATCCTGTGCGCGGCCGGCAAAAAAGTGCATCTCATTCCGCAATCGCAATAGAAATTCGCGTGCATCTCGCAAGACATTAAAGTCCTCACGAGTCAAGAATCCACGTTGAAATAACGAGTCCGGCTCCGGGTCGCCGTATCGAGCGAACCCAATCCAACGCACCGTTTGCAAGTCGCGCAAGCCACCGCTGGAACGCTTGATGTTCGGCTTTTGCAAGTAGACCGTGTCACCATAATTCCTGCGTTCTTGCCGCCGCGATGCATCGATCCGTGTGATCAGCATTCGCGACCTGCGCAAAGCCCGACCGCGGAACTGTGAAACAAAGCGGGTGTACAAAGAAGCACTGCCGATCAGTAATCGCGCCTCGGCCAGTGTCGTGAAGATCGTTATATCCCTGAATGCCATAAGGCAACATTCACGAATCGTGCGGGCACTGAATCCTAGATCCAAACCAGCATCTCCCAGATCCTGGACAAGCCGTTGCGCCAATGGTCGCGACTGCTCCTTGAGTGCTGGCGGATAGAGCAGCATCAGGTCAACATCGGAAAAAGGAGCCACGTCGCGGCGCCCATAGCCGCCGTGCGCTACCAGAACTGTTCCAAATTCGGTTGGATCGCCTTCCAGATCCTCGACCGCTGCCCGGTATAGCTTCAACACCACTCCATCAAACAGGTCGGTGAGACGGGCACACAACTGGACACCTGGCGACCCACGCTGATGCTGCCTGCGCAGCTTCTCCCGTCCCTCTGCCAGCTCTTCACGAGCAGCCAATACCGCGGGTCGTAAGCGTAATCCTGTAGACATGCGTGCGTCCGTCGAGCAAGTCGCAGACAGCGCCACGAACCCAACTGGATGGGGGCAATCTGGCGACGCTGCGAGATGCCCGGTTAAAGGCTAACCAAAATAATGATACCTGAAGTCATTTGCCGTGCCCCGACGGACCTCGCTGAATCCAGCGAGGCCCTGTCAGCAAGTCAGCCCGCTCGGTCGATCCTGCCACCACGCAAATGGCCACAGCCTGAACAGGACAGACAGCCATCTCAAAAACATTCCTTCCCCAGCACACCCAGAGACAAAACTTGCCAGTTTCTCGCGGCCATCAATCAGGGCCTATCGGGAAAAACCGCAGGCCCTGACGCGCATTGCCCCACATAGGAGAAACGCAAATCAGCAAGCCTGCAAGGCAATCACAACGATAGGTGTTGCTGCGTTCATTGCAGGGGCCGCCGCTGGCCCCTGACCGTGCCCAGCGTGTATTCCACACGAGTCTGGTAAACTAGACGTCGCAAACCACCTTCTGCGAGCCCTGGTCAGAGCGCTTCCTCGCCTGTTTCACCGGTACGGATACGAATCGCTTCGTGAAGGTCTGCAACAAAGATTTTGCCGTCACCGATTTGCCCTGTCTGAGCAGTCCGCAAAATCGTATCGATCACCGACTGCAAAGCGGTGTCCGAACACGTTACTTCAATCTTCACCTTGGGAACAAAATCGACCGCATATTCGGTCCCGCGATACATCTCCGTGTGGCCCTTTTGTCGACCAAATCCTCGGACCTCAGTCACCGTCATGCCATGAATGCCTTGATCGTTCAATGCGTTCTTGACATCTTCCAGCTTGAAATGCCTGACAATGGCTTCGACTTTCTTCATCTAGCAATTCCTTCGCCATATTGGCCGTGGTCGCATATTCCTTCGTCCAATACCGAGACAACGAGTTCGACCCGACAACCGCGCAGGTGAGATTCGCCATGCGCAACCTGATGGCTACGACGCATATTGGGAAAAGTTACCTATCCCTTGACCGGAAGTAAAGCTCGATCGTGCTACCATCAGCGTCGCGTTTCTGTCGGCTTGACCCAACCGACATCCTCACGGCCCTCAGCGTAAGTAACCGCCCGCGCCAAAACAAACAGTAAATCACTCAATCGGTTCACATACCGCAGCAAAACAGCTGAAACCGGGGACTGGGCGTTACTGGCCAAAGTCACCAGCCGGCGCTCACCGCGACGGCAAACAGCGCGAGCCAAATGCAGCAGGCTCACCCCCCGACTACCCGCAGGCAGAATGAATTGCTGCAGCGGAGGCAAATCTTGCGAGGCCTGGTCAATTGCCTGTTCCAGAGAATCAACTTGAGCATCGCCCACCAGGGCAGTGTTGTGGGCTGTGGGATCCGGTGTGGCAAGTTCAGCCCCCAGCGAAAATAGATCATGCTGTATTTGACCAAGCAAATCGCTCCAGTCCGCTGGCAGCTCGTGGCGGGCACATCCGACCACCGCGTTCAACTCATCGATCGTACCGTATGCCTCGATTCGGACATCGTCTTTCAGCACACGAGGCCCCCCAAACAAACCTGTTTCGCCCTCATCCCCGGTACGCGTGTAGATTTTCATGCTAAATGCTTGTCTCCTGAGGCACCCTTGCCGTGCATTACCAGACCATATAATAAAGGAAAAACAAAAAAGGAAAATAAAGGCGTCATGAACTGAAGATCCGCACCTGCACGACACGCGTCGTGCGGACTACCTGGGGCCCTTCTCGTTCGGCACACCGATCAAGTAGACCGGGATCGAGTAGACAGGCCACGGCTGCCAGCCGAGCCACGAAGCTCGACACACTTTCCCACCTCTTTTGTTTGACAGGCACCACCACAGCCAATCCTGATATGTCTCAAGTCAAATCGTGTGGATTCCTGATTGTGCGCGGCCAGCCTGTCTCAGACTTCCTGCTCATGCGGCACACAGATCGCTGGGACCTCCCCAAAGGCCATGTTGACCCAGGTGAAACCGAACTCCAATGCGCATTGCGTGAACTCGAAGAAGAGACCTCAATTACCTCCAACGACATCGAAATCGATCATGCCTTTCGATTCACTACTCAATACCCGGTCGTCAGCAAGAAAAAAGGAAAAGTCCGTCAAAAAACGCTGGTTATTTTCCTGGCCTACCTGGTGCGCGATGTGAATATCAAAGTGACCGAACACCCGGACTATCAATGGTTTGACTGGATTCCGTCCCGGCAAATTCAAGCCAAAACGATCGATCCGTTGCTAGTTGACTTGGAGGCATACCTGGCGTCTGAGCCCAAGGAGTAACAGGACAAACCAAACTGCAGCTGTGCAGACACAACACAACGTCGGAGAGGAATCGGAAGCGACTTTACCCGGAGACCTCCAGACGCAACACATCCGCCGACTCTCTGACAGCGGCCGCGATCAGCATGAAAAAGAGGGCTATGCAGTTACTCGATCTGACGCTCGAATCCCCCGCCCACAATCTGGCACTGGACGAGGCATTACTGCTGCGAGCAGCCGAACCCGATGCGGCAGGTGAGGTCTTACGTTTGTGGGAATCGAGTGTACCTGCGGTCATTCTGGGACGGGCTTCGCAAGGTGACCAGGAAGTTGATTTGTCAGCCTGTCAGCGACGCGGCATCCCCGTTCTGCGCAGGTGCAGCGGGGGCGCCGCGGTCGTCATCGGGCCGGGATGCCTGATGTACTCGCTGATCGTGCAGTACGCGCAACAACCTCAGCTCAGAAGCATTTCCACCGCTCACGACTACGCACTTGACCCGTTACAACGCGCCCTCTCTCCGTTAACATCCCCGGTCCAACGTGACGGAACCAGCGACCTCACATTCAACGGACGCAAGTTCTCCGGCAACAGCCTTAAATGCACCAGCCAATCGGTACTCTACCACGGCACGCTGCTTTACGATTTCCCACTGAACTGGATCAGTGAACTGTTGCGATCCCCACCTCGCCAACCGGCATATCGAGAGCGCCGTGACCATACCAGTTTTGTCACCAATTTCCCCGCCAGCAGCGAAACACTTCGCCGCGCATTGAAAAACGCCTGGTCTGCCGATCAGGAATTGTGCGACTGGCCCCGTGAAATCACGCAACGCCTCCTGCGGGACCGATATAGTCGTCACAACTGGAACCACCGGCACTAACCGCGTGAAACGCGCCAGGGACAGAGCGGTTACGCGAAACGTTGCAAAGGGAAAGCATTCCGCCGGATCAACTGCACAGCGCCGACAGAGCCCGGCCCGGGTCGCCCGTCAGCAAAAACACGAAACAGTCGATTCCAGAGGGCTCTCTGACTATTCTTGACAAAGTGCCCACTGGTGAAATGGCGTGCCGCAAGCAGGTCTGGCTGCGCCTACGGTCGGACATTTGAGGCAACCTGGATCAAATCGTTTTCGTTGAATGTTAGCTGGTACTGGGCCAGCTGAAAAACTTACGAACAGCGCAGGCAGGCACCGAAACGCAAACGTCAGATGAACCGCTATCAACCAAACGACGATGCCCAGGAACCGAATCCCATCGGGATCGGCGCGTGGGTACTGATACCCATCGGCCTCTTCCTGATCGGCTTCGTTTTCCTATTCCATTACGGTTTAGATTTTTTTCTAGGCCAGG
>PBOG01000228.1 GCA_002724245.1 Planctomycetaceae bacterium | reverse complement strand
TGCCATTTGTCTTGGTTCATGTTCATAGTGCCTTCTTATTGGAAAGGTGGTTTCCCAGGCTGTTCAACAGGTGTCATTTCAGTTGCTTGAGGATTGTCTGGGCATCCTTCACACGGGCGTGTTTGGGGAATTCTTTGACGACTGCTGTTAGCATCTTGCGCGCCGCTTTGACATTCTTCAATTGCACATAACATCGACCCGCTTCGAAGTAACTCAACGGTTGCCATTCCGGATGTTTGAAACCGAACGCGACTTCGGAGAAACAGTCGATCGCCTCGGCAAACTGTTTCTGTGCGAAGCAACACTGCCCCATCATGAACCAGCTTTTGGCAGCGGTTTCCGTGTCTGGCAGGTCTACGGTAATTTTCCCGAATACACTCTTGGCCTCGTCCAGCTTCTTCTGGTTTTGCATTGCCACTCCCAGTCCGTAACGGGCTTCGCCCAGTTGCTGGAACTTGGGGAATTGCTGGACGAGGGCCGCAAATCTTTGTTCGCTGAGTGGCCAATCACTGAGCTGAGAGGCGCAGATACCACCGCGGTACAAGGCACGTGCCTGGAATTCACGCGCGGTTTCTGCCTTGCTTTCGACGATGCGCGAATACGTGTCCAACGCCTGGCGAAATTGTTTTTGCGCAAATCGGCTTTCTCCGGACAGGTAAATGGCTGCAAAGCTCAATTCTCCTGTGGGGATTTCGGCCAGCTGTTTCTCGAACGTGGCCACTGCCTCGTCGTATTGTTTTTGCTGGTACTGAAGATTGCCGAGCCGATAAAACAGCTTTTCGCGAACCACGACTTCACCCGGGCGTTGCAAACCAAGTTGGAACGCGGCTGCAGCTTCGGGAAAGTGGTTGGCCTGTTCTTCAAGTTCACCAACACGGTAAGCGCTTTCAGCTGCCCGTGGGCTGTCTGGTAATTTGTTCGCCAGGGTGGTAAACGCAGCGATGGCCTGTTTGTTGTCCTCGAGTTCCAGATAAGCAAATCCCAACTCGTAATAGACATCATCAGCACGCGGGTAATTGGGATTCTGCTTGAGCAAAGCGTTCATGGTTTGCGTGGCCGGCTGGACTTGTTTTAAACCCAGCTGGCAACGGGCGAGTGCGAATTGCGCATCGGCGAGTGGTTCCGGATCGGGTTTACTGTTCAAGAATGCCTGCAGGTCTTCGCTCGCTGGAGCGTATTGCTGCGCGTTCAGTCGGCATAAACCTCGCAAGTAGCGTCCACGCGGGATCACGTCGGATTGGGGATGGTTCGCCACAAGCTGATCGAGAGTTTTCAAAGCGGCTGGCACTTGCCCGAGTTCGAATTGTCCAGATCCCAGACCGTAAAGCGCGGCTGGCAGTCGTGTGCTCGTCGGCAGTTCGGCGATAAGCTTTCCATAGGTGGCGATTGCCAGATCGTATTTGTTCTGCAGTGACTGGATTTCTGCTAATTGGATCAAAGCCTGATCCCGGTAGGTACTCTTAAGGTGAATTGCGTTGAACTGCTCCAGTTCGGCAATGGCGGCATCCATTTCCTGGGCAGCCCGCAGTGAGACACCTAGCACAAAACGAATTTCGTCCACATGTTCCCAGTCAGGTTTGGCGGCGATTGCCGAACGTAAAGCCGCAACGGCGTCAGGTGGTCGTTTGGCAGCGAGGTGACTTTGTCCGATAAGGAGTCGTGATTCGGCCAGTAGAGCGGGTTGTTGAAAGGCAGCTTCGCTGGTGGTCAACTGCTTGATTGCGGCGTCCCACTGTTGCTGCGCGCGGAGGCAAATTCCGATTCCCAGTTGCGCGCGGGGTACCCGTTCATGGTTCGGGAATCCGGACACGATTTGGCGGTAGAATCCTTCGGACTTTTGAGGATCTGGGGTTTTTCCTTGCAGGTAAGCGTCCGCCGCCGTCAAGAGTAAGTGGGGTGCGATCGCATGCTTCAAGTTCGTGGGGTTGGCAAGGAACGTTTCGCAATGTTTTTGTGCCGCAGCCACATCGGTCAGCTGCAAGGCGATAAAGGCGGCCTGGTAGAGTGAGTCAGGAGCCTTCGGGTGTGCCGGGTGTTGCTCGGAAAATTGAGCATAGAGCTTCACCGCTTCGGGTTGTCGATCAGGAATCATGGCGATGGCGTCAATCCGCGCATACTTGCAATTGGGGATAGACGCACTCTTTGGGTAATCGGCGATGGCCTGATCGAGGACGGTAATCGCCTCGGCAGGCTTTTTCAGCCGCAGCAACGTCCGTCCCAGCCAATGGGCGGCTTCGGGCGCATCCTCGCCCTTGGCGGCGACTGCCGCGCCAAACTGCTGTTGCGCTTGTGGAAACTGTTCGAGTCGATAGCGACACTTGCCCGCCGCCAGCTGTGTTGCCGGTAACAGGCTACTTTTGGGAAATCGCTGTTGCACGGATTCGTAGGCAGTGGCTGCTTCCGAAACCTTGTCCTGTTCGAACAAAGCTTGGCCCTGGTGCATGAGTGCATAATCAGCGTGGGGATACTCTTTACTACTTGCTGCCTGGACAAACAGGGGTTCGGACTCCGCAAACTTTCCCTGATTGAACAGTGACAGTCCCAGCCGCAACTGGACATCGGGAATCAGTGGGTCTTTGGGAAACCTGGTTAGGAAAGTCGCCAGCACTGTGGCTGCTGGTTCTTCTTTTTTCAATTCTTGAAGGGTGGCTGCAAGTGAATAATGGGCTTGATTAAGGAGGCTGCTTTTGGGGAACTGGGCGATGAGTTGTTCGTAGACTGGAACTGCCTCACTTTGTTTTTTGGCGAGGCAGAGACATTCTGCCTGGTAGTAAAGCGACTGATCGACCAGGGGACTCTTTCCGTACTGTGCAGTGACCGTGGCAAAGCCAGCCGCCGCGGCGTTAAAGTCGGCAGGTTTGGTACTTGCCAGGGCCGCGTTGTAGAGTGCCATTGCCAGGTTGAATTGGGCACTGTCACGTGCAGGGAATTGAGGAAACGTGGATAGCAAAGTACGGAATGCGCCGGCGGCTTCAACGAATTTTTGAGACTGGATCTGGCAGACGCCCAGATGGTGATATGCCGTCGGTACTCGTTTATTTTGCGGATAATCCTTGATGAACTGTTGCCAGCGCTGGGCTGCCTGGTCGAACAGTTTTTTCTTCTGAAAACCGAGTGCAACACTGTATTTGCGTGTGGCTACCGTATCCTTCTGGGGAGCTTGCGTGTGGCCTGTGGAAGCTGCCAAGGACAGTAGTAACGCTACCAATATACGACCAGGCGTTCGTTGCCATTTGGGTGTGGATAGCTCCGCCAGGACGTGCCAGAGTCGGTGTGTGCGAGCAGTCGAGATGTGGTTGCCGTGTTTCACGGTCGACATTCCTGTTGTAGTTTGGAGACGAAAGGTCAGGATCAGTGGAGTCGTAGCTGTTACTCAACACCGTGTTTGCTGGGGTCAAATTCGACCAGTCTTACGTTGTCGCCAGATCTTCTGCTGAGAGTGGTTGTTCTTCCACGTAGTCGGATGGGGGACCTGCAGGTTGCTGCCTTCCAGTTAGCTGGTGGCAAAGTCTATCCGGCAGGCGTGTATGCCTTTGAAAGGGAATGGCCCGATCGAGAAAGAGCCTATTTGCGAATCGACTTTTCCGGAAAACGTTTTGCCCGAAGCGCGGTGGAAAGGCACCACTTTACCCGCACTGTCGGCCGGAACGCGCTGTCCCGGAATGGTACCTTCGTTGCCAGGTGGGGCACTCGATACGGCAGAAGACAGAAGTAATGTGATGCCGCCGACGAGGCTGGCCAGGTGATAGAGGTGCTCGCGCATATCAATCACCTTTGGTAGGCCGGTAGAAAGTGCATGTAGATTTCCAGCACCAGCGTGGCCATGCTGGTCCAGTAGACTTTGTTTACCCCGACGACATTTGCCCCCTCGGATCCACCAGGCAGGTCCCAGCTCCCATCGTCGTTCTGTTTTTCCAGCAATAACTCGCGAATCCGCGGATGCCAATCGGCCCATCGCTGACCACCCGCCTGGTAGTTCGCTTGGATCGCGTAATAGTGAAAGTAGTACCAGTAGGTGATGCTGCCGCCCGTGCCCCACTCGACGGGTAACGTGGAGAGGTACTCCAGCCCCTTGCTCACGGTTGGGTCGTCGTAATAACCCAGTAATTGGAGTGATACGATGCCAGCGGCCGATGTGGGCGGCTTGCGACTGGGGCCCTGGTAGCCGTACCCCCCCTTCGGGTCGGCACAGGAGCGGACGTAGTTGACGGCTTTTTCGATGGTGGCCGCGGGTACCGGAATCTCGGCATTGTTGGCTGCCCGGAGGGCCATGATCTGCATCACGGTCACACTCAGATCCTGGTCGCTTGGATTGGGTTGATAGCGCCAGCCTCCTTTGGGAGACTGGCAGCGAATCAACAGATCGACCGCCTTGCGGAGCTTGGTTTCCAGTTCTGGGTCCGGGTCCATGCCGTAGAGTTCTGCCATGGCCAGCGTTGCCAAACCCTGCTGGTACATGGGCCCGGAACCGGCATTGCGCTGGGGGACAAAGACCCCCTGTTCATTCTGGGTGCGCAAGATGAATCGTTTTCCTTTTTCCAGGACGTCGCGATAGGGGCCACGTCCGGGCACGTGTCCGGCCCCCATGAACGCCAGCAGAGCCAACGCGTTGGGCGCGTTGTTGCCGTCCCAGGCGCCGTCAGGCCGCTGTTGGATCGCCAGGTATTCCAGTGATTTTGTGACAGACCCACGGACGCGGTTGACCACTTCGGTTTCGGTGAGCAGTTCCGCCGAACTGGACTTCCCGGAGGCTTCTTTCTGCTGGGCCTGCACAGGCTCCCGCAGGCCGGGGCGTGGTACGGCAATTCCGACGGCGAGAGCCGTCAGACACGCCAGTCCCGCCAGCCTGAGAGGGCGTCCGCTGGCGCGGCTGCTGTCGGTTGGCGCCGGGTGTTTCTTGTCGATTTTCGAATCCATTACGAAAGTCCCATCAGACGTCGAATGCCCACATCCAGCGTGTAGGTCAAAACCAGGATCAATAGAATCAGCCAGTTGTCCCAGAGTGTGGCTTCCCGATGTAATTGGCGTTCTTCGGGAGCACGATTTTCCAATTGGTCGGGAACCGTATCCAGCTCGTCGAGGTCGATCACCCGTCCCCCCGTAGTATTCGCCAGGAGCTCCAGTTGAGGACGGTTCAGATTGGGATTGCGGTACTCTTCGGGTGCGATCAGAACTTGCAGAGACGTTTCGACAGGTTCCGTGCCATTCCGTGGGTCGAAAACCAGGAGGTGCTTGCCGGCATCCGTCGGCGTGAAGGCTCCGGTGTAACGTCCCTTTTCATTGGGGTCGGCTTGCAGGGTGAGAGTTTCCCGTGTTCCCGGGCTGAGCAGCACGACGGATTGGGTGGGGTCTTCCAGAGGGCGTCCCTGGGCCGTGTACGCGAGTAATTCGAGTTGTGCTTCTTCGCCAGGCTGGGCGCGAACCGGCCGTACCCGGAACTGGGTTTTCTGACCCTCGTCTTCGTTTTTACGGCTTACGAAACGAATGGATTGTCCCCAGAACTTGTAGAAGAAACGATCGCCCACATTCTGACGCCACATCCAGGTCGAATCGGTTCCCACAAACATCACCTTGCCACTGCCTTCGTAATGCCAGGCAATCAGTGGCATCTCGCGAATTCCACCCCCTTCACGCAGTGGGTTGTAGGCGAGTGCGGTAGCTGCTGGCTTGAGCCGCTCCACGGCTGCGCACCAGAAATAACCCGGCATATCCCCCCAGACTTTCTGATTACGTCCCGGGTCGTCGTACAGCCGCATCGTCTCGTGGATGATACCCGCGGGACTGATTTCCATTTGGAAACCACCGTATTCATTTCGGGCGACCGCTTCGATTCCATCGTCGCTTGGGTTCAGCACGACCGGCAGCAGCTTGTGTAGAACCGGCCCGAACCGATGCGGCATCGCTTCCGTGCCAGCGGAGACGATCAGCCCGACTCCTTTTTCTTCGACTCCCTGGGCCAGAAGTGCGCAGAATTCGGGCGTCAACAATTCGGGTGTCGCATCGCCGACCATGACGGTGTGGTATTCGGTCAGCTCTTCCAGGGTGCGCGGCAGCGCGGCAGCCCGGGCTGGATCAGGGAGGCGTCGCCATTCAGTTTCCACGACGATGTCGGGTTGATCGCCGGTCCGCCCTGCCAGGCCGTTGTCTCGACGGATGGCGTTCTTGATGAAGCGAAAATCCCACCGGGGCAGTCCGTCGATCAGCAGCACGCGCAGCTTCTCTTCGCTAATTTGCACGAACGCGGAATCCGTGTTGTTGGCCTGGAGCGCTTCGGTTTCCTCTTTCAGTGGTGGCACGTGAACTGTCAGCAGACGTTCACCCGCCTGCTTGGCTTCAAAGGTCAATTCCAGGTGCTGGTGTTCCCTGTCGCGGACCAGGGCCTGCTTGCTGGCCAGGACTTCGTCGCCTTCCTTCAATTCGACGGTGACTGGACGGCTATCGAAGCCCTGGGATGCCAGTGTCACATGGACGCTGACCATGTCCCCGACGGCGACCTGACCGCTGGTGTAGACATCGACGATCGATACATCCTGCATCGGCTGAGTCGATCCCAAAGGCACGACGAAGATACGGCTCTCGGCGGATGCCGCGGCGCGGGCTGCCAGGGAAGGCGATCGCCCGCCTGTATTCTGGCCATCGGAGAGCAAGAGCATTCCTGAAACGTACTGTCCCTGGGCCTCGTCGAGCACGTGGAAAATGGCGTCTCCCAGATGGGATGCGTTGCCACCGGAGGTGCTGCCTGCCGCCTCGGTTTGGTCGTCTCCAGTCGTGATGGAGACGGGAGTCACTTGGCGTGAAAACCCGTAGTAACGCACTTCAAAATCCTCTTGCAGGGGTTCGATCCACCCCGGTTTACTGGTTTCGATCACCGAGGTTGCCAACTCAGAACGGGCAATCCGATTGAGCGCTTTGCGCGCATCGGGCGCGACACTTCCCGCGCTGGTGTCGTAGCCCGCGGCGGCGGCCACTTTCAGCAGTTCATCGTTGGAGATGAACGGGCCCGCAGGCAGTCGCATACTCTGGGAGTGGTCTAGCAGCACTGCCAGGATAGGCTTGCGTTTTTCGCGGTGGTCGAGTTCGAGGTAAGGTCCCGCCAGCACACCTATCAGGATGGCCAGAATCAGGATGCGCGTGGCGCTCAAAGCCACCCGGTACTTTTTCGGGATGGTGCTGAGGTTCTCGCGCTGCCGCCGGTAGATGAAATAGCCAAGAGGGAACAACAGAATCAGACCGACCCACAACACCACGGGTCGCTGGACGGTGATTGTCACCTGGTCGAGATTGTTGACCACTTCGTCGGCGATGCCAATTGAGCGAAGAAAACTTTCCATCGAATTTCCATTCTGCTACTGGCGCCGGTTTTCCAGTCCGGCGGACCCAGGGACGCCTGATTACTTGCCTGTTGGCTCGCCTTTCACCTTGGCGAGTTTGCGAAAATACTCTCTGACAAAGGCGCGATAGCCTTCGGGCCCCTTGCTTTTGAGGCTTTGCAGCAAGTCTTCACGCTGACGTTTTTGCATACCGATGATCACCGAACGTGTACCAGCGTCAAAGTCCCCCAGTTCTTCGACGATCTGGTCGACGACGGCCGTTGCGTTGGCCGCTTCGCTCAGCGTACTGGGAGTTGGTGGCGGTGCCGGTTGTGGCGGCTGTTGGCCCTCCGGCTGCTGATCCTGGGGGGTGTCCGCTTGACCGAGCATTTGTTGGAGACGTTGCATCATCGCCCGCGCTGCTTGCATTGCGTCCGACTGCATCTGTTCTTGCATCTTCTGGTCCAGCTGGTCCAGTTGGCTAGGAGACATCGGCTGATTGGACTGGTTCGTCAGGTTTTCCAGTTGTTCGAGCAGTTTCTCGAGCGAGTTCTTGTCCGCACCGAGCGCCCGTTGGGCCTGGTCCAGCTCTTCGACACGGTCCACCTGACGCGACCGCATTTCTTTCCGGCCCGGTTGATCGGCTTGCCGCTCATCAGCCTGTTTGACTTGTTCTTTCAGATCACTCAGCTTGTCAGCAAATCGCTCGTCCATTTCGGGAACCGGCCCACCGAGTGCCGGCCGAAACAACTCGGGCTCTGTCTCTGGGGTCTCACCCTCGTCTGCTTCCAGCGCCGGTTCGGGCGCCTGTTCAGCTTGCTTTTTATCGTTTTCCGTATCGGCAGTATCCTGTTCCATGGGGGGGGCCTTGTTGGCTTCCTGTTTGGGATCATTGGGTCTCGCCGGGAATTGGGGAGGATCTTTGATCTCCCGTAATTGTTCGAGCAGGTCGCGGACACTTTCGAGCTCGTCGTTGGATTCTACGTCGAGTTGAGTTTGTTCCTCCTCGATGGCTTGAAAGCCGCGGTCCGAGAGGTCCTGGGTGGCGTCTTCGAGCAACTCCTCCTGGCTGCCTTGCAACGTATCGAGGTCGGCCCGTTTGGCTTCCAGAACGTCACGCAGGTCGGCCAGGTCTGAAGCGGTTAATTGGGCGTCCTGCTGCATCAGTTCGCGCCGCAAATCGGTGAGCGCGGACTCTGCATCGGTGCGGCTTTCCGTTTGCGCGTCGGCGAGCGATTCCAGGCGATTCTGCAGGTCATCCAGGTTTTTCTGGACCTTTTCACTCTGCTGCTGAATGGTCTCCAGCGGAGGATTCTCTTCTTGCGGCTGGGCGGCCGCCTGTGCCTGGTTAGCTAACTGCTGCATTGGCTCGACGGCTAGATCCTGGAAAGCCTCCTGCATCGCTTCCAGTTGGCGGGTGATTTCCGGTGGCAGGAAGGCCTGGTTGTTGGCTTCTTCGGCGAGTTGTTTGAGGTCGTTGGCCACTTGTTTGCCGAGTTCTACATTCTTGTTTTCCTGCGCTGCCAGTTGGGTCAGCTCCTCGCGCAATTCGTCGCGTTGTTTGGTCGTTTCCTCGTCCAATTTCAGGGGCGCAGGCTTGGCCTGTGGGTCGGCAGGGTCAACGTCCTGCTTTGCTTCGGCAGCAGCGGCCTCCAGTTTTTCGGTGAGCGGTTCGTACTTTTCAACTAACTGCTCTGCCGATTCACGAATCTTGTCCTGCTCGGTAATCAACTCGGCGAGTTTTTCGCGAAAGGTATCGGTTTGCGTTTCATATTGCTCGAACTGTTTGTCCGCGGCTTTGCTCTCATCGGCCAGGCGAATCGTGTAGTCCCGTGAGGTGGCACTACTACCTTTGCCGTCGCGCACAACAATGCGGTACTTCAGGCTGGCGCCGACCGCCAGAGCTTCTTCGGCTAAATCCAAAGTGACCACTTGAGTCACGGACCGTGGCGGCTGGTCAAAGCTCTCCACGGGGCGACCCTGGAATGCCTCTTCTTCCCCCTTCTGGACCGCCAGCTCAACGTGGGCAATACCGTAATCGTCACTAGCACGAAGAAAAATAGGCACCTTGACGGGGGTACTGACGACCAGGTCGATACCTGGCCGCTCGATTTCGACCCAGGGGGCCTCGTCGACGATGGCATCGAGCTTCCCCTCTTCCATACTCTGGTTCGGATAGCCGGCCTGATTACGCAACTCCACGCGGTAGTAGCCGTCTTTCAACAGGTCAAACGTACCGGACCAGCGACTTTGTTTGACGCTGGCGGCTGCCGGTTCGGGGGCCGAACTGCCGGATCCGTTAGCTGACCCGCCGCTGCTGGCAACCGGATCGTCGGTACTGCGTGTTAGCTTTTTGACGGGGAATCGTTCGGTGGGAACCAGTTTGCGCACCAGCCGATCGGTCGGCGGCAGCGTTCCGGTGGCGCCCCAGATACAATGGCCTCCGACAAGGCGAAATCGCATGCCCGTGATGCGTTTGCCGGTGAGTCCCACCGCGTCGGCGGGGACTTCGAGAGTGACCCAGGCACCCGTTTCGGGTAACTCGCCGAGCGCGTGCCGACTGGGGGTACCTAAGGTCCCCTCGGCGATCTTGTCCGCGCCCCAGAACGCGCGATGTTCCCAGTTTTCGCCGTCGTTCCACTGCAGCATAATTTGTTCGGGCACCTGTCCATCGACAACCCAGACTTTGGCGAATAACACCTCCTCCGGTTGAATTTGATAGCCCACCGGGACACCACTGAAACCGTGCGCATGAGGACCGGCTGCGGGAGCGTCAAAATGTCCTTTGCGTCCGGCTGTCTGTTCATCCCATTGCCAGGTTCCTTCGGCGGTGGCCCCGGACGGCAGGGCATCGGAGAACCAGATCCTTTCACGTTCGGGTCGGTCGGTGATGGCCACCCGTGTCATGCGTGGTTCCAGCAGTACGATCTCTCCGTCTGCCACATCTCCCTCGACCTGGACGATCACTTCGACTTTGCTGTCTTTGGGTCCGGTAACGTCTTTGGTTTGAGGAGCGCCATAGCGTGGTTCCGCAATCCGCATGTATTCCGGGTAATGCAGCACCGTTTGCAGACCGACGATCCGTGGTCTTTCCAGCATGGTGACCTGAAACTGGGGAGTCCAGGTTTGGCCGCCGCGGACGCGGTAGCGGAAATTACGTTGCATGCCAACGAGCGAAAAACTGGTCTGTCGGGTGATGCGTTCCGTCGGGTCTGGTGGGTCCGCCGCTGTGGTATCGACTTCTTTGAGTTCGGGAAACTCGTGTACCATCCTGGTCGGGTTGCCGTCTTTGTCGGTGGTTTCCACTTCCAGGGTTAACGCATCAGTCTTCAAGAGACCGAGGTCGCCTTTGGTTACGGTAACGGTGAATTGGACGTCTTCACCACGGAGAGTCTGGTCGTTTCCCGGTTGCTCTCGGTCCCCGGTGACGACCTGGTAGCCCACACCCGAGTTAGGCGGAATGTCGCGGTAGAAGTAGACGATACGCGCGACGGCTGTAGAGAGCCGATCGTCAAAACCGACAAATGCGATGACCAGGGTCACGGTAGTCGCCACCGCGAAGAGGATCGATTTTCGCAAACTGATCAGGTCGAGTACCTTCCGCGGACTGAAATCCGCAATCCGCGAGAGCGCCTCGTTGACCAGCCTGACGTGGAATGCCTGTGAATGCACTCCCGTTTCCGTGCTGCCGTTGCGTGCCAGGTCGATGCAACTGATCAAACGATTGTGGATGCCGGGAATTTCACGTTCGATGTGACGGGCTACGATGACTTCGGTCAAACGGCGGAACAAAGGCCGGATAACCCCGAGAAAAAAGACCCACAACGTGGGAATCACGATGCACAGCAGGCCGGTCAAGCGTAGCCACGGCGGTAGCGTGTAGACCAACAGATCGGTGAGGCTGACGGTTACCAGTGTCGCCAGCAGCAAGCCGAGAGTCACCCCGACTCCAGTGGCCAGCCAGGTCGTCCGCAAGAGGAGACGAGTCCGATGAATCAGCTGAGTGATTTTGGACGTGTCGAGGACACCTGGTGTGCCTGGTTGTTGATCTGAATTCTCGTGTGCAGATTGTCCCACCATGGTTCTGCTATCTCCCGGGAATAACGTTTCTTATCCACTACTAGCAACGATGTTGAGTGCCGGCAGGCACAAGGCATCGCTGCAGCTGTTCCAAGTACAAGCGGCCGATCATTGGTAACTTCCCATTTTCACGGTATTCGACAAATCTCCTAAGGGAGTCAATCATTTCCATTCACCCTGGCAGCCTGTTCGATGTCAGTGAGTTTTGTTCTTTGCTGCTTGATTTGTCTGGTTGTGCTCGCGGCCACCACCGGCCGGTTGTGCTGAATGGCACACCCGTCAGTTGTCCCTATGGTTCCACGGTTTCCGCGGCGATCTCTTCGACGCCCGCACCGGTCATCTTGCCGACCCAGCGTCCACTTGCCAGGTGGCGAATGCGGGCGGCTGTCGTCTGCGGTTCCTCCCCAGCGACGTGCTGGCCACCCAGCGTGGAAAGCAGGAACTCAACTCCAATAATTGCCAGAATGAGCAGGATCAGCGGTCGCCAGATTTCCCGCTGGTTACCAATGTTGCCGTAGTCTTGTTGTGCTTCAGCAGAAGCGTCAATCGTGGTGACGTCGGCCGACGGCAGCATGCGTTCGATTTGATCAGGCTGTAAACCGCTGAAGTTGGATTCGTCTTCGGACAGGTTGACGGCGAAGGAAACGGTTCCTTGTTTGGGGTCTTCAGTTCTTCCACCAGTGACCTCCACGGTGTAGTAACCGGTGGTCGTGGTTTCGTGGAAAGCGCCTTTGAGCTGCGAGTTGGAGCGTTGAAAACTAACCGGGGTAACCCGTCCGCGAATGTCGGTAACTTTTCCATTGGCGGGTGCCCAGGTGGGCGCGACCGTGAATTCCGCGGTGCCGCCCGCTGAGACGACCGCCGGGCTATCCAGGTCGTCAGGCCTCCGGACATGACTGATCATCCGCAACACCAGTGGCACAAACTCGGGGGTCATCGGCAAGTTGCTCCAGCGCGTGTTCAGGGGGAACGCGCTCACCAGAACCCGTCCAGTGCCGAAGCGACTTTCCAGCAATGCGGGGGAGCCATCAGAAAATTCCACAGTCGGCCAGGCATTGCCGTCGGTCTCCGCCATTGTCAAAGGAAACCGACGATAGACATTGATCCGTGTCATGTAGGGTTGGTCCGCATTGGCAAACACCGAGAAGATCGGATGGGCCAGGTCAACGGCACCAAATCGCTGAAAGGTTTCCGCTTTGTCTGGATCCCCGACGATCGCTCCCAGTTCGGCGGACATCAGTTTTTCTTCGGGCAGCGTGGGCCCGACGAAGAGCTGTTTGTTGTAGGTGTCGGGGTTGACTTTATCGCCTGGGAAGATGAGTAAGCCACCTCCGTCGGCCACGAAACCGCTTAACAGGGCAAACTGCGCGGCGTTGAGGGCCCCACAGTTTGCCAGAATGACTGCGGCGGTGTCACGCAACGTTTCCGCGTTGAGATTTGCTTCCGGTAGATCGACGACATCCAATGCCTGCAACAACTCCTGTTGTGGCAAGGGGATCGCGGGGGTGCTTGCCGGACCTGTTGTTTCCGGGTCTTCGGTCGAGTCACTCTGGGCTGCGGTGGAATACATGGCGGTCCGTAGATAGAGGCCTTCATTTTCCAGCGGTTTGGCAGACGGATTTCCATTGACCAGCAAGATCTTGATTCTGGGAACGACCTCCATGGAGAACCGAAAACGATCGTCATGGGTGAATCGATCGGACGAGATTTCAAACCGACCGCGTAAAGGCCCCGGCTCAGTTGGCCGGTAGATGATCTCAGTTTCTTTCGTTTCACCCGGTTTGAGACTGAGGCTCTTGCGAGCAATTTCCTTTTCATTTAATAACACGACCACTTCGACTTTTTCTGCGACTGCCGCGTTATCCGCGGTCAGCATGGTGTGATTGACGACGCGGGGGCGGAGATGAATCGGAAGCCCGACCAGCACGCGTGATTTTTCCGGTTTGCTGCCGATGACAGCGCGATTAGGAATGGTCTGGTTGGAACCGATATTGACGACCACCACCTCGGTTTCTGGAGGGACCAGGTTGTCGGCCACACCATCTTTTAATTCCTTCCAGTCGCTGGCCTGCAGGTCGGTTAACAGGTAGACACGCGGATTGTTCAACTCCCGGGCACCTTCACCGAACACGTCGGTCAGCGCGGCGAAGAGGTTGCCGCGTGAGGAGCCTGACTTGAGCTGGTCAATTTCGGCGGTCAGTGCTTTGGCATCGCCGGAGAAGCGGCTGCAGATTTCTTCTGGCCGGGCTCCTACGCGGATAATGGTCACACGGTCGTCTTTACTGAGCCGTTCGACAATCTTGGTGGCGGCCTGTCGCGCCCGGGCCATCGATGTCACGCCTTTGGTGGCCGCGGCCATACTGGCCGAGCCGTCGATCATCAAAACAATGTCACGTCCGCCGCCGCCGCCCAGCAGGGAGTCCCAATGCTGGACTACGGGTCGCGCGATGCTGAAGATGAGAAACAGTACGAAAGCCGTCCGCAGCATGGCAATCAGTACTTCCAGGAATTTCATCCGTCGGCGCTGTTGAACATAGCTATCGAACAGGAACCGGAACGTGCTCAGATCCACCGTTTTAATGCGGTGCAAGGTCAACAAGTGCAGGACGATCGGGATCAGCGCCAGAGGCAAAACCCACAGGAGTCCCGAGTGCAGGAAACTCATAAACCGGGTTCTCTTCTCAAAGAAGTGAATCGACGTGATACTCGCGCCGGGAGTGGTGACTGATCTGCCACTTTATCTGTCGGCTAACCGGATCATCCCATGCGTGAGCGCTTGTCGAGGTAGGCGGACAAAAATTTATCGTAAGGTTCTGTTGTTTTCACCAAGTTGTAATCGACTTTGCGTTCCAGACAGTCACCGCGCAAGCGGGCTTGAAATTCGCGGATGCGTTCCAGGTAGCGCTTGCGGAGGTTCTTGGGGTTGGTGACCACGCGGCCCGCGCCTTCCATATCCTTGAATCGCGTGAGCCGGTCGTAGGGAAAGGTCAGTTCGGCATCGTCCATGACGTGAAATACAATGACTTCGTGTTGGCTGTGACGAAACCGCTGCAGGCCGTGGGCAATTTCGGCCTCGTTGTCGATCAAGTCACTGATCAGGATGATCAATCCGCGCCGTTTGGTACGTTCGGCAGCGAGATTGAGGATGGAGCCAATACTGGTTTCTCCACCCGGCTGGAGACCCTCGAGTGTCTCCAGCATGCGGCGGAATTGAGAGGGGTGGGCGCGGGGCGGGACATAGGTGCGGATGTCGGAGTCAAACAACAGCGTACCTACCGCGTCATTTTGTCGAATCAGCAGGTAACTGAGCGAGGCAGCCAGGAACGCGCCGTAGTCAAGTTTGCTGATTTCACCGCTGCGAAAACCCATCGATTCTGAGCAGTCGAGCAAAATATACGCGCGGAGATTCGTTTCATCTTCAAACAGTTTGACATAGTACTTGTCACTGCGGGCCAGCATTTTCCAGTCCATGGTCCGCATGTCGTCGCCGGGTGTATAGGCGCGATGATCCAGGTACTCCACCGAAAATCCATGGTAAGGGCTACGGTGACGGCCGGTCAGAAAGCCGTCGACGACTTGCCTGGAAACGAGTTCCATATTTCCCAGACGGGCCAGTCCAGCAGGATCCAGATAACGCGTAGCAGCCATGGCAGTTCAATCGTGAAATGAAGAATCCGTTAGATTTCAGACAGCGGAGTACAAAAGCGACTATCTGCTACGGTTGCGTTCGTCTCCTGCTACGGCCTCCAGGTTTACTCTTCACTGGTCACTTTGATCAGCATTTCTACGATGTTGTCGGTCGAGACGCCGTCGCTTTCCGCAGCGAAGCTGGTGACCAGGCGATGCCGCAGGACTGGATATGCGATGTAGCGAATGTCGTCAGTAGAAACGTTGATCCGACCGTCTAACAGGGCGTGCGCTTTCGCGCCCAGCAGGATTGCCTGGCAGGCTCTCGGGCCGGCACCCCAGGTGAGATACTTCTTGACAAAGTCGGGCGCATCTTCTGACAGGGGCCTGGTCGCCCGTACGAGGCGAACCGCAAACGCCGATACCGAACGTCCGATCAGTACTTTGCGGACAATCCGTTGCAACAGCAGGATGTCGTCCCGGTCGAGGATCGAAGTGAGTTCGGGAAAACCGTCAGCCGTCGTGATTTCCGCGATCTGCAATTCCTGTTCAAAATTCGGATAATCGACATGGATCCGAAACATGAAGCGATCAAGCTGGGCTTCGGGGAGGGGGTAGGTGCCTTCTTGTTCAATCGGGTTTTGTGTGCCCAGTACGATGAACGGCTGGTCGAGGGGGTAATCCTTGCCTGCTGTGGTGACTTTGTATTCCTGCATCGCTTGCAGCAGGGCCGCCTGGGTTTTGGGCGGTGTCCGGTTGATTTCGTCGCCCAGGAGAATGTTGCCGAAGATAGGGCCTTTGACAAAACGCATACGACGGCGGCCGGTTCCCTCCTCTTCCTCGAGAATTTCCGTGCCCGTAATGTCTGAGGGCATGAGGTCTGGTGTGAACTGAACACGACTGAATTCCAGTGAAAGCAACTCGGCAATGCTGGAGATCATCAATGTTTTTGCCAGTCCAGGAACCCCTTCCAAAAGGCAATGGCCACGACAAAAGAGGGCCAGCAAGACCTGCTTCAGGACTTCGTCCTGCCCGACGATCACCTTGGATAACTCGGTTGTCAGCCGGCTGTACTCCTGGGCCAGGTTTTCGGCCATCTTGAGGTCTTGATCGTCCAGCGTGTGGCCTTGCCCCGCGTTTTGTGAAATGCTCGATGACATAGACAGATTCCGTTTTCTATTTGTTCCCGGGCGTGCAGTGTCAGATCCTTCTCGATCGATGCAAGCATCGCAGGTTGCAACGTAGCGACAATTATCAGCACGTCAAACGAGTTCTACCATTAGTGAAAAAAAAACGCGAAAATCCTCTGTGAAAATAGGTAGGCTACGTTTCGCTCGGTGTTGTGGATTGACGCGTCCGCCCTTTGCGTTGCGGCACATTTTGCGACTGGCGAATCACAGCGTGGCCCTCTAACATTGCGTGAATCAAGAGGCGTTGATAAGGCAATCACTGGTACGGGTTTGATTCGCAGGGAGCAGGAAGATCATGGTGACGGCGTCTCCTCTTTTTCCCACGACGGTGATCGGTAGCATGCCCCGACCGCCGTTCGTGAAGGACTTGTTTGCCACCGGTTCGCGTACTGCTGGTGCGACTTCCCCGGAGTGGCAACAGCGGATGGATGATGCGGTCCGCTACTGTGTGCGCCTTCAGGAACAAGCGGGTATTGATATTGTCTCTGATGGTGAATGGCGCCGGGAAACGTACGTCGACGTGATTGCCGAGCTGCTCTCAGGGTTTGAGTGGATGCAACGGGAAGAATTTGGTTACCACCAGGTGGTAATGCGCCCCGTTGAAGTCTGGAATCCCGGCATCGTGGCTCGTGAGGCGCAATTCCTCAAAGCGGCAGCGGAGGGCCAGGTGAAAGCGTGTCTTCCGTCACCGTACTTGATCGGGCAGCGGATGTGGGTTCCCGGTGTTTCGGAGCAGGCGTATCCCCGCAGGGAGCAATTTTGCGAGGCGCTTATCGATCCGCTGCGTGCTGAATTGCTGGCGATCCGGGATATGGGTGTCGATGTGATCCAGTTGGATGAGCCACACCTTTGCGTGCTTGTCGATCCCCAGGTCCGCGCGCGTTTTGCAGACCCGGAGGCCGAGATGGCCCGCGCAGTGGAGTGGATCAACGCCATTGTCGAGGGAATCTCTGGCGTCCGTCTGGCAGTCCATCTCTGTCGTCGTAACTGGGGTCGACGTGGTTGGGGTGCGGCCGGGGGCTACGAAGCAATTCTGCCCTACATCCAACAACTTCAAGTCGATCAGCTGATGCTGGAATTCAGTATTCCGGTTGCGGGCGACGTGGCGATCCTGAGCGAGCTGCCCGCATCGTGCTTGATTGGCCTGGGGTGTGTGGATGTTCGCTTTCCGGAGATCGAGTCGTCAGAACAGATTGTCCAGCGCGTCCACGGTGCGCTGGAACATGTGGCGCCCGAGCGGCTGACGCTGAACCCTGATTGCGGGTTTGCGCCTGGCAAGGACCACGATGTGCCGCTCGATGAAGCGTATGAAAAACTGAAATGCCTGGGGCTGGCGGCAAAACAGTTGCGCAGCGAGGTTTCTTGACAGGGAGTGCGTGTTCGATGGGACGTGTGATTGTAACGGGAGCGAAGGGAGGGACCGGACCGTCGATTGTCTCTGCGTTCGAGGCGGCGGGCTGGGATGTATTAGGGCTCGATCTCAAGCCCTGTGCCATTTGGGAAACCGGCTATCGCCAAGTGGATTTACGGGACGGCGCGAGCCTCTACGACATCTGCGCGGGCGCGGATGCGATCGTTCATTTCGGAAGTTTACCGACTGACGCGTGGACCAGTTGGCACACTGCGTACGAAAACCTTGCCTTGGGTGGGTTCCATGTTCTCCAAGCCGCGGCCCGGTTGGGAATCCAGCGTCTCGTGCTGGCGAGTAGCCCCGAAATTTATGGGGACTTGATGCGTGTTCCTTACCTGCCTGTTGATGAGAACAGCCCGGCGCATCCGGATAGTATTTACGGGGCAGCCAAGCAAAACCTGGAAACGCTGGCTGCTCACTACGCGCGTTGGTACGGGATTGCCATCGCAGCGCTGCGACCACAGCGGATCGTTTACGAACAGTCCTACGAATGGCGATTTCGCCGGTTTACCGGGGATCCTGGTGCGGCCGTGGATGCGCTCTGGTCCTATGTCGATGCCCGTGACGTGGCATCCGCTTGCCTGGCCTGGATCGAATCCGATTTGTCAGGTTGTGAGGTATTCAATGTGGCGGCCGACGACGTGTGCGTCGATATTTCCACAGCACAATTGCTCGCCGAACATTTGCCCCAGATCAGGGATGTACGTGGCGTCCTGGCAGACCGCACGGGGTTGATTGATTGCGCCAAGTTGAAGGCGATGCTTGGCTGGCAACCGCAGCACCATTGGCAACAGATGGCCCGTGAAAGCGAGCAACATGGCTTTCCTCACGACCCGCCTGTCCGTTAGCACGTGACTGCGCCAGCAGTCTGGCGGCCCTGCTATTCTGCGACGATCGCAGGCGGATCTGGCAACCCGAAGCCGTCAACGCAGTCGAGCGACCGCTTCTGAAGATGCCAGGGATAGACATATTTGGTATACCGGTTGTGGATTTTGGGATGCGCGCGGTACCGGTCGCAGTTGATCTCAGTGCATGAGGTCCGATCCGTGCCGTCTGTAGACGAACCAGGGAGCCTCCGCGATGAAAATGATGCGTTTGCTGGTAATGGTTGTTTTCTTCATGACTTCTGCGGCCTGGTACTCCACAGTGTCGGCGGAGGACCTGAGTGGTGCCTGGAAGGGGACCTGGTCCAATAGCAACAACCGACATACCGGTCCGCTGCGAGGCCGATTTACTGCGCTCAACGACAGCCAGTACCAGGTCGTTTTTCGCGGCCGTTTTTTCCTTGTCTTGCCGTTTCGATATACGGTTGTCTTGGACGCAGAAGAGCAAGAGGACGGCAGCATTCGACTGCGTGGGTCAACCTTTGTCAGTCGCCGCTACGGGACCTTCGAATACGATGCCACGGTACGCGACGGCCATTTCGAATCCACCTACACCTCGAGCAAGTTCCAAGGGACGTTCTCGATGGACCGATCTGGTACTCGAGGCAAGTGATCCGCTGCGGACCGCCAATTGCTTTACGAGTGACTGGCTTGTTCCTCGGGAACGGTAATTTTCCAGCAGCGATGAATCCGTCGGTTGCGGTAGTCATCGGGGACCGTCTGTTTACTGATCTCGATAGTCGGGGCCGGTGCGATGCTCTCCGGGTCGAATTTGAAGCGACGAAAATTCGTGGAGAAGAAGACTGTGCCGCCGGGCTGCATGACCCGCAGTACCCCGTTGAGCAGTTCTGCGTAGTTTTGTTGAATCGACCAATCCGATTCGGTGCGTTTGCTGTTGGAGAAGGTGGGCGGGTCGACCACGGCGAGATCGAAGCTGGGTACCGGGCGTAGCCCGCGAATGTAATCCAACGCATCGGCGCGCACCAAATCGTGTTCTGGTGCTTCGAAGCCATTGAGCTTGAGATTCCTCCGTGACCAGTCCAGGTAGGTCGGTGAGAGGTCGACGGTGGTCGTGGTGGCAGCGCCACCACGGGCGGCGTACACCGTGAAAGCACCCGTGTAACCGAACAAGTTCAAAAACCGTGTTCCTGTGGCCGCCTGTTGCACCATGGACCGCGTGGTTCGGTGATCGAGAAATAGACCTGTGTCGATATAGTCGGAGAGATTGACCAGGAATTGCAGCCCCCCTTCGCGCACCGTAATTTCATGCCGTTGGTTGTCGAGTCGCGGATGCTGGGACTTGCCGCGTTGCGGTTGTTTGCGCTTCAGGAACACATGCTTCCTTGTGACCCCCAAAGTGGTGGCCGCAGTCTGCATCATCAAGTCGAGCCAGTCGGCATGTTCAGCGCGGCTGCGGTTGTGGGGACGTTCGAATTCGACGAGGTGCAGATAGTCTTCATAGCGGTCGACGGTCAGCGGGATCTCCGGGATGTCACGGTCGTAGATCCGGAAGCAAGTAATGCCCCGTTTTCCCGGCCAGCGACGCAGGTGACGGGCCCGTTTAGCGAGGCGATTGTGGAACAGCGCTGCTTGCTCTTTGCCTTTGCTGGTCAGGCCACCAAAAACGGCAGTGTTGACGACGGCTGGCGACTCTGGGGAGGCCGCAGAGGTATCTGGCCGTTTTGTCTTTGCTGCCGGATCGTCCGACAGGAGTTGCTGTGTAGGCAGGGAATCAGGACGGGAATCAGGACGGGAATCAGGACGGGGGGGCCGCGGTCCGTGGAACTGGTAGTAGGTGCACTCGATGCGCCCGTTGTACAACTTGCGCCGCCGGTCGGCCTGACGTTCGACGAGATTTTCGAAGTCTGGGTGTGCGGTGAGGACAAAGTGTGACCAGCTGGGGAGTTTCCGAAGGACTTCTGGAATCGACTGGTAGAGTTCGGCGAGGGGCCCACTCTCCAGGCGTTGTCCATAAGGCGGGTTGGTCACCAGGCAGCCGTATTGCCGTCGGCTGCTCAAGTCGGCAAACATGCGCCGTTGAAAATGAACCTGGTCATCGACACCGGCGGCGGCGGCATTTTGCCGCGCGGCTGCCAGCACGCGATCGCTCTGGTCGGTGCCAACTAGGCGTTCAGCAGGAGGCGGCTGCACCAGGTCACGGGCTTCTGTGCGCGCTGCGTTCCAGTAGGCACTCTGCAGCCAGGGCCAACTGTCGGAGACGAACGGGCGTTCCAGTCCGGGAGCCATGTTGCGGGCAATCCGCGCCGCTTCGATGATAATCGTCCCGGCTCCGCAGAAAGGGTCAAGCAGAGGCCGGTGGGGATTCCAGAAACTCAATTCCAACAGCGCGGCGGCAAGTGTTTCCTTGAGTGGTGCCGGAGCTGCGTGCCGGCGATAGCCGCGCTTATGCAGACTGGGGCCCGTGGTGTCCAGCGTGAGGGTTGCCTGGTTGTCCAACAGCGCGATTTGAATTTTGAAGAGAGGGCCATCTTCCGTCAGCTGCTGGCACTGATGGCCGCGTTGCAGGCTTTCCACCACAGCTTTTTTGACGGTTCGCTGGCAGGCAGGCACACTTGATAACTGTGACTTCAGGGATCGACCGACGACCGGAAAGGCACCGGTCGGACAAATCCAATCGTGCCAGTTGAGCGCACGGGTCGTTTCAAACAGGGTGTCGAAATTGTCGGCCTCAAAACGGGCGACCTGGATCAACACGCGGTCTGCACAACGGAGCCACAGGTTACAGCGGCAAATCGCTAACTCGTCGCCCGTAAACCGGATCCATCCTGGAGCAATGACCTGTCCCTCGTATCCCAACGCAGCCAGCTCCCGTTTCACGACAGCTTCCAGTCCAAATGCTGTTGTCGCGATGAGCGTCAGGGGAGTGGTCATGGAAGATCAGGTTTCGAAGTGGTGCGTAAATAACGTGGTGCGTAAATACGGCCGGCAGCACCGGCGACGGGCTGGTTGCGGGGGTCAGGCAACAGGGAGTTGCGGGGCGTTTTGCGACCCGCAGCGAACCGCAGGGCCACCAATGGATGACGCTGCGACTCGCGGGTCCCAGGTCGCTGAGTCCCAGGCCAACCGTACGCCGGTAGCGGCGAGACGCCGCTGCGAAACTGCCTAGGGGGCCGCTTTCTGACGGCGTCGGTTTTCGATAATGCGGCGTAGTTTTTCCTCTTCAGCTTTGCGGATTTCGGGTGGAATGAGCGCTGGCTGCACGGTTTGGTGTGGGATTGTTTCTGCCTTGGGAATCGTCCGCAGGCGGATGGTGCGGTACCAGACCGGGTCTCCGTGGTCCTGCAGAAACAGCGCTCGTCCGCGCGCTGACAAAGTGCCGCCGCGTTTCTTGAGCAGTGCGACCGGCTGTGACCAGCGTTTGTCGGTGTAGTCAAAGTCGATCACTTTCTGGCCGTTGAGCCAGTGCTGGATAATGGACCCCTGACAGACTATGCGTCCATCGTTCCACTTTCCTACGGGTCGTGTTACATCCCGCGATGGTGCCATACAGAAATAGAGGGAAGCGGCGCTGGTCCGTGGGTTCTTGCCGTCGATGTGTACTGCATTGTCGAGAATCTGGTACTCATACTGGCCGGGTCGGTAGTACACCCCACTATTGCTGCCCCGCGCGACTTTCCATTGAAACCGCAATTCGAAGTCGTCGGGGATTTGCTGAGCCACGCAGGTCAGTCCGCCGCCGCCGCGCCCGCGGTAGAGGGCTTGTTCGACGATGGTCCAATTTCCCTGTTGTTTCCAGCCGTTGAAGGACTTGCCATCGAATAACAGGCGAAATCCGGCTGCGCGTTCTGCAGACGTCAATTGGTTTGGCTGCTCTCCTGGCAGAGGGGGCACCCATGCCAGCAGCAGACACAAACCAGCAAAACAGAGAGAACACGTCCTGAGAGCCATGCGTATTGTCCTGCAGAATTCCTGGAAGCCTAGTGCCGGTGTCACAATGGGTGAACATGAGTAACTATTGAAAGGGGCGGCCGAAAGGCTGTCAAGAATCGCCCGGGTCGGGCCGCTTGCGATCCCACCACATCAGCATTGCCGGCAGAAAGATCAAGTCGCCCACCAGAGCCGCGAGAATCGTGGAGCACGCCATCGCAGCAAAACTGCGCTGGATTGCCAGATCACTGGTCAAAACCGTACTGAAACCTGCTACCAGGATCAACGTGGTCAAGATGAGTGCGGTTCCGACGTGAACAAAAGCGCTGCGAATGGCTGTGGGCGTAGATTGTCCCTCCGCGCGTTCGTAGCCGTAGCGGGTTAGAAAGTGGATCGTGTCATCTACCGCGATTCCCAGGCAGACGACGAAAGAACAGACGCTGGCGACGTTGAGAGGCCAACCCATCATGACCAACATGCTACCCGTGACAGCCAGCGGAAAGAGATTGGGAACAATCGTGATCAAGCCAACGCGCAGGGAGCGATAGACAACGGTCATGACGATCAGAATGATGACCGAGGCGGTTCCCAGACTGGCAGCCAGATCTGTGACGATTTCTTGCAGCGCGCGGCCGCGTTCGACGGGCTCGCCTTCCAGGGAAAAATGAAATCCCGGGTACTCTGTTGCGAGCTTACTAAAGTCTTTCTCCAGGCGGCGAAATACAGTTTCGTAGCGGGCGATTCCTAAATCACTGATGCGGACTGTGATCCGCGCTTTTCGGGACGTGGTGTTGTAGTACGGCTGCAGGATTGAATCGGGAAGCAGGCTTAACAGTGGCATCTGCTGCTCCAGTGGCGCGTTGGCAGGAATTGAATCGAGCAGGTTGCGGATCGACAGCGGAAACTGCAGAAGTGGTTGTTCGCGATCAATAAGCGTTTCGACTGATAGGAGTGCTTGCATGATCTGACCGGAATCATGAGGGATCGAATCGGGCCAATGCATGACCACATGAACCAGTTCAATCCCACCCAATTCCCGATCGCAATGCGCCAGCGCGGCGTAGGCCGGACTTCCCGTAGGCTGGGCGTCCCGGGTACGGTTGTCCGGGCGGAGCGTCGAACAGATAGCTGCCAGCGCCAGTGTCAGCACGATTCCCAGCAGGCTGATTTGACGTGGCCGGTGGATCAACGAATCGACCAGCCAGGTTAACTTCTGGAGGCCCTGGTCGACCAGCCGATGCCCATGGCCGTGATGGACGAAACGCCCTAATCGAGTCACACTGGCCAGCGGGATGACGGTGATCACTGCCACTAATGTTAGGATCGCACCGATCGCGCAAGAGCGCCCAAAGCCCTGGACAAATTCGTTATGGGCAAGGAGCAGCGACGCAAAACCGATGGCGGTTGTCACAGAGGTCAGCAGGCACGCGGTTCCCACCCGCTGGATGGACAACTGGGCGGCGTGCAAGGGCGTGGCCCCTTCCTTGCGGAGGCGTCGGATGTGGACCATCAAGTGCAGGCCATCGGTCATTCCGATCATCGTCAGCAGCACGGGCAAGACGACGGTGGTCAACGGGTTGGAAAGCGCTTGCATCCAGTTCAGGATGCCCCAAGTCCAGAAGACACCCAGCAGTGGACCGGCGGAGACGATCAGTACCGTTGAGAGTTTGCGAAACAGGAACAGGGAAATCGCGATCACCAGGCTGTAGGCGATCAGCTGGAATTTTCGGCGATTGCGATGAAACGCATCGTCGTGTTCCAGGAACAAGGGGACGGGCCCGGTCAGGGAAACCCGGATGGAGCCACCTCTGTCGGCAATGGCAGCGCGAGCCACACGCAGTAGTTGTTCGGTGCAGTCCGCATCATCGGTCACTGCCAGCCAGTCAAATGTGACCGGCATCAGCAGCGTTCGTCCGTCTGCGGAAATCAATTGTCCAACAAGCACCGGGTGCTGGAGGACTTTTTGTCGGGCGAGCGCAAATCGTTCCTGGGACGCGTCGTTGGGTGGTAGTAGCGGGTCCTCCAGCCCAAACGTATTCAAGACCGGAATACGATCAATCCAGTTGAGTGTTGCTACGTAATCGAGTTGTTCGACAGCCGCTGCCATCGCACGCAATGCGATCACCGTTGCGGGTTCAAACAAATTCTCGACTTCGATGACCAGCAGAGCGTCTGGTCGCGGCAGATCAAACGACGCCCCAGACGTCTGCAGGGCATCCCCTTCCTGCTGGCCGCCTGGCGCTTGCGGTGGCGGGTGGTACAGCAATCCGTAGCACGCAAGGCCTGTCAAGCAGAGAATTCCTGCCCAGACGAAGCGTCGGTGTTGAATCAGTAGCGAGGCGAGATGGTCCACATCAACCAACTTGGGTCACGAGAAGTCTACCGTCAGCAGGCCGACCTGCGGGGCGGCGGTTGCGACGCACGTTGAATAGTGACAAGTCCCAGGCATGGTGTAATCAGCGGTCGTTGCGTTGCTGTTTGGATTGCAGTGCAGTGCGAAATACCTCTGCTTCGTCGATAACCAGGTTGCCGTCTCGGTCAAAACGTTCGAAGGCGAAACGGGCCATTGCCTTGGGGAGTTCGTCACGTTCGATTCGGCGGTCATTATTCTTGTCGAATCGTTCCAGGAACTGGGTTGCCCGTCGTCGCGCTCGCAATTGCGCTGCCTGGGAACGTTCGGTTTCTTTCCGTCGGTCGGGTTGCGCTGAATCGCGAGGAATGGCGACTTCCAAATAGGCCACCATCATTTCTTCCCAGCTTTGATCTCCCCAGCGAACGGTTGCGGTGGGATCGGGATTGACCAGGTTTTGTTTGGAGTTGTCGTACTCAGCGACACACTCAATTTCGAGGCCAGGTTTCAACTCGAGCGGCTTCACAAATTTGTAGGCGTGTTGCCAATTGAAGTCGTACTGGGAAACGTCCAGGAGGACCTCCTGTCGGTCCCTTGTGCGGGCTGTGAAACGAAACGACCGACCGCGCAAATGCATGTGAGGCGCGATTGCCAGCAGCCGAGCATCGGCAGGGAATTTGTCCAATATCATGGTTACGCGATGGCGGTCGGCATGTGGCGGAATCTCAAAGTCGCGGTTGATTCCGATCAATGTGAAAACCTCTTCCTGAACCGACTCGGGATCGACAAACGTGAGTCCCACGCGGGTGAGGTCTTGTTGTCGAGTGCCATTCGGCGTGTAGTGAATTTGGAACACTAGTTGCGAACCGGCCGGGACGCGTTTGGCCTGGCCGGCCGGCAACCCGAGGGTGCTTTGGCCTGGAACGTATGCGGTAAGCCAGCCAATGCCGGCGCGGCGGGTCCGTCGTGGAGGTCGGTAGAAGACGATCACATGGTGCACGACGCTGCGATTTCCGGGGATGACTTCGGCTGCGGAAATCCAGCGATCCTCAGTAAACTCTGGATCGACGACGAAGTACTGGTATTCGACCGTTCCCTGACTGGGCACAGTGAAGGGTGTGTCCCGCATTGCGATCACTTGGTCCGGTGTTGTCGGTAGCTTCCAGCCCGGTACAAACACCCGTGGCGCTGGCAACTCGTCTGGATTCCCTTCGGGTGCTCCATCACGCACCCATTGAAAGATCAGTTGACGTTCTGCGGGTGTCATCACCCGCGCATTACGGAATTGACCGTGGCGCGGGGAGGCGTGCCAGGGTGGCATACGACGGCTCTCGACGACTTCCGCAATGGTGTCTGCCCAGCCCACGACATCGTCGTAGCGAAGGAGTGAAAAGGGTCCGATTTCTCCATCCCGGTGGCACTCCACGCAGTGCTTTTGAAAGAGCCTGGCAATTTGTCGAGAGTAAGTGACGGGCGCGTTCTTGCGAGGTTGCTGCAGGCGGCCGATGTAACAGCCTACCGCTGCTGTGCAGGGTCGCCTTACGGTACGTCCCGCCAGCAGGTCATCTAGGGCGTCACGAAGGTCTTGTTGTTGTGGCCGATCGCGGCTGACGCCGACGCTGTACTGGTCGTCAATCCGCCCGGTGTACCGCAGCTTTCGCTGTTGGTCTAAGACGAACACTTCGGGTGTCCGCTGGGCGTGCAGTTGGTCAGCGAACCGGTTTCCAACATCCTTCAGCAGGGGAAACGGAATCTGGTGGCGTTGTCCGTAGGCTGCTATTTCCCGCAACGTATCCTGGCAGTTGGAGTTTACACCAAAGAAAACGACTCCCTGCGGTTCGTAGTGGCGGGCCAGTTCCGCGAGTCGCGTTCCGTACAGTTTGGCGAGCGGACATTCGGTGCCGAGAAAAGCGATGACGACTAGCGGCTGATCTCGGACATCGGATAACCGGTGGGTTTTTCCGTCCACGTCGGCGAGGGCAAATTCAGCAACTACCTTTCCCAGTTCGCTGGCGGTTGTACTGGCCGGGGTATCGGTGGTCGCTCGAATCGGTGGCGTCCAGAGATGTCCCCACAGGATCAACGTAGCCACCAGCCCCCGGCGAACTACGGCATTCGTTTCCATTTGAATCTCCAGCTCGCGTGGTCCCGGAAGTTATTCCTGTCCGGCAACACGGACGATATAAGACGACGGATGGCGGTAAAACGTGGACACAGATTCTCTCGAAAGAACCCTCTACGGGGCTGCGGCATTACTACATCAAGACCCCCAAGCGTGTCCACGGATCGTTGAGCATCATGAATTTCGTTCGGTCGTTGAAGGGGCGGGTACCTGACGGTCCTTGCGTCCTGTGAGCCACTACTATCAGCTACTATTGCCAGCGGAACCAGCGCATGGCAAGAGCAAATGTGACGATCGTCCAGAGGGAAATCAAGCCGATCTGGGGGAGTAGCGAGAGCAAACTTGCGCCATCCTGCATGACACTGCGCAAACTGTAGATCAGGGGCGTCAATGGCAAGGCATTAAGCACCATCTGCAGCACAGCGGGAAAACGTTCGACCGAATAAAACACTCCGGATCCGATCCACATAGGCAGCATCACCAGATTCATCAGGCCAGAAACGGTTTCGGTCGTTTCAGCACGACTGGCAATCAGCAGACCCATACCACCGAATTGACAAGCGCCCAGGATGACCAGCAGCGCGACTGCCAGGAAGGATCCGTGGTTGACCACACCAAACAACCAGCGCGCACCTAGTACTAGGATTAAGACTTCGGTGACAGTGAATAACAAACGACTTATCATCATCGAACCGAGAAAATGACTGCGTTTCATGGGCGTGGCCAGATACCGTTTCAGCAATTTGCGAATTCGCAGGTTGACAATGGCAAAGCCGACTCCCCACATTCCACCGCCCATCAAGCCCATACCCAGCAAGCCCGGGACCAGAAAGTCGATGTAGCGTCCACCAGGTTCACGGACTTCGTTATTGGAGACGGTGAGCGGATCGAGCCGTCCACCGGCTTTTTGCAGGAGATTGTTGATCGTGTTCCGGGCGGCCAGGCTACCCGGGCGTTCGGGATCATAGGTGAATGTATAGTCGGCATCCGGGCTCGCGTTGGCGGAGATCATCACCAGCGTTTTGCCGGTCCTCAGCCGTTGTTTGCATTCTTCTAGTGAGAGGATTTCGACGCCTCCACCAGGACCGATAAACCGTTCATCCTGCTGGAGAATTTTCAGGATCGCTGGTGCCTCGCTCGTCTCGACGATGGTCACGGGAATCTTGTCGACCGGACGATTGCGGAAAGCGGTTCCCAGCGCGACCATCATCAATAAGGGGAAGCCATAGACCCAGAACACCGCGGCTGGTTGCCGCCAGAATTCACGCATGCGGCTCAGTACGAGTTGCATCATTGGATGTCGAGCCAGGCGGTTGCCCGAGACAGGGGGATTCATGCCTGCTTCTCCAGCGTGTCATCCAGATGGCGACCGGTTAATTGGACAAACACATCCTCCAGACGTGCATGCCGCGTTGTCAGACTGGCCAGTTGGGCACCAGCTTGCTCGACGTGACTCAGGATCTGGGGGATGACCAGATGCGGTTGGGTAACCGTCAGGCGATGGCAGCCGTCTTCGTAAACGGAACCGGTGACGTGGTTGACCTGGGTCCAGCCATTTTCTTGCTGATTCAACGTCGTGGCATTGGGTGTCAGGGTGAATTCAATGACATGTTCGCCGCCCAGGCGGGCGATCAGTTCGCGCGGCGATCCCAGGGCGATGATCTTACCATGGTCGATGATGGCCACCCGGTCGCAGAGCTGTTCCGCCTCTTCCATATAATGGGTCGTTAACAGAACACTGCGTCCCTGGGCACCGTAGCGACGGATGATGTCCCACAGCTGTCGTCGAGACTGCGGGTCCAGCCCGGTCGTCGGTTCGTCGAGGAAAAGCAGTCGCGGGTCGCCAACAATCGCCGCTGCCACTGCCAGCCGCTGCTGTTGTCCTCCAGAGAGATTTTTCACCCAGGCTTGGGCTTTGTCTTCCAGTCCGACACATTCGATGGCTTCGCTTACGGTGATGCCGTCACGATAGAAGCTGCGAAACAGAGTCAGTGTTTCCAGCACACTCAACTTGTCGGAAAACCTGGTTTCTTGAAGCGAAATGCCGATCGATTCGCGAATGGATTCGGCAGCGTGTTGCCACTGCATGCCTAGTATTTCGACTTCACCCGATGTTTGGGGCAACAGGCCTTCGAGGATTTCAATGGTGGTTGTTTTTCCCGCCCCGTTAGGGCCGAGCACGCCAAAACACTCGCCTTCTGCAACGGTCATATCAATGCCGCGTACTGCTTCGACGGGAGGGCGCCCGGCGTAGGTCTTGAACAGCTCGCGACAGCGGATGGCGGGAGTTTCCATTTCTCCATTGGATCGAAAGCAAGGCGGTTCGTGCAAGGGGTGTAGCCAGTTTGCTGGCCAGCCTGGCGGCCAATAGGCGGTGTTCTCCGTTTCCCGGTCAGGTTAAAGTACGATCCGCTGCGGTGTCCACCAGAACGAACTACCTGCCAAGCGGGCGGTTTCAATACGTCGACCTGGACGAGGATGCAGATCTGGAAGATGCGGAAAGACAGGGATCAAGATGGAAATGCAACTGGAACAGAAGGTGGTATTGGTTACGGGTGGTTCCAAGGGGATTGGTGCGGCCATCGTCCGCGCGTTCTGCCAGGAAGGGGCGCGCGTCGCCAATGTGAATCGGCCTGGACCGGAAGGGGAGGCACTTGCTGCAGAAGCGGAGCGTGCCGGCCAGTCGTACGCTTTTATCCAGGGAGATCTGACCGAATGGGAAACGTCGCGCCGCGCCGTCGAGACTGTACTGGATACCTGGGGACGGCTGGATGTGCTGGTCAACAATGCCGGAGTCAATGATGGAGTGGGCCTCGATCAAGGGCCCGAGGCCATGTGGCAGTCGCTGCAACGTAATCTGGTTCATTATTACGCGCTGGCACATTATGGATTGGCCGAGTTAAAACGCCATCAGGGTGCCATCGTGAACATCGGATCCAAGGTGGCGGTGACCGGCCAAGGGGGGACATCGGGTTACGCGGCGGCCAAAGGTGGTGTGAATGCACTGACGCGGGAGTGGGCAGTTGACCTGGCATCCGCTGGGGTGCGCGTGAATGCGGTGATCCCGGCTGAAACATGGACGCCCCTCTACGATAAGTGGCTGCAAACCATGGAGGATCCAGTCGCTGCGCGGTCTGAGATTGAGCAGCTGATCCCGTTGGGTCAGCGATTTACGACAGCCGAGGAAATTGCGAATATGGTGGTGTTCCTGGCGTCGTCGCGGTCGGCGCACACGACCGGCCAAATTATTTACGTCGATGGTGGTTACACTCATCTGGATCGCAAGTGCACCGTACACTAGCCGGCGCAGTGCGTTTAGCGGCGCAGTGCATTTAGCGGCGCAGTGCATTAACCGTCTGCCCAGTACCGCGAGTCGCGCTGCTTTCTCGCCGCATTGAAGGAGGCTGTGGGCTTTGCGATAATCTTACTGTTTTGATGGGGTCGGCTGCGTAATCCTGGCCGGCCAGGACGCCGCTTATGTGAGGTGTGAAACGATGCGATACAAGAAGATGAGTCTGCTGCTGTGCGCCAGCTGTTTACTGGTTTGGGGCATGAACGGGACCCGTGCCATTGGGGAAGATGCTGCTGCCGAGCCTGATACCGAGAAGCAACAAGCTGCCCAACAAGCGCGCCACAAGCAATTCCGTGAGATGCTGAACGGTGTGAAGTTGGTCGGAAATTTTACGGTGCTGGGTGCCGATCAGGGCCCCCTGGCCAAGGAAGAGTACACTATCCACAGCGTGGAGAAGCTCGCCAAAGGAGATCTTTGGCGATTCAATACCAGGATCAAATACGGGTCCCTGGATGTGCCCATTGCGCTCAATCTGGATGTTCAATGGGCCGGTGACACGCCGGTCATCACGTTGACGAATGTGACGATTCCCTTACTGGGTACCTTCACTTCAAGAGTCGTTCTCTACAATCAGAAATACGCGGGTACCTGGCAGCACGGTGAGGTAGGTGGACACCTGTTCGGACAGCTGGTGAAAGTTACCGACAAGGACGCAGAGAAAAAGAACGACAAGAAGAAAGACGCGGAGAAAAAGGCGAGCGGCGACTAAAGTTTCCTCAGACTGGAGAAAGCCACTGTGCCATCCGAATCCCGCTGATCTGGTTGGGCAACGTTGCTATCCCGTGGGCAGCGTGACCAGGCTCGTCAGCGCGATGGCCGCCGTTTCCACGCGCAGGATGCGTGGTCCGAGGTCAATGGTCTGCCAGCCCTCAGCCTTCGCTTGGGTGGTTTCGTTTTCGGTGAACCCACCCTCCGGTCCCACCAGCAGCCACGTGGGTAAATCGATGGTGGGGGTAACGCATCCGCGGGCCGAAGTCGCGTCCTGCGGATGCGCCATCCAGCGGTGACTTTCAGCAGGAGCAGCGCGCAGGAATACATCCAGACTGGCGGGCGGGCTGATGTCCATCAACTGATTGCGTCCGCATTGTTTACAGGATTCGATCACGGTCCGCTGTAAACGATCGCCTGGAGTGCTGCTGCGTTGTTGTTTTACACGTTGCTGTGTGCTTCGTGAAGTCTCTACAGGGACCAGGCGGGTGACACCAAGTTCGGTTGCTTTTTCTACCAGCCAACGCTGACGCTCACCTTTTGGCAAAGCGACGCCGAGTACGAGTTCCGCGGGGAGTTCGCGGTTAACGGTTCTCTGCTGAACAACCTGGCAAGTCACTGTCTTGCGGGCCGTGCTTTCAATGCACGCGGAAAATTCGCCACCCGCGCCATCGAAAAGGATGATTTCATCTCCCGGTGTGGCGCGCAGCACGTGTAGCAGGTGATGGGCTTCTGTGCCGGTTAACTGGAGTGGGCCGATCTGGAGAGGTGCTGGTGAGAAAAAACGACGGTTCATGAGGAGAAGCTCGGTTGCGGCTGTAGATATCGACGGCTGAGGACTACAATGACAGGAATCCTCTCTCTTGAATGTGAGTGCAATGTATCCTACCGCTGATGTTCGATTTGCTGTGCGCTATGTTTGTTTGTTCATGTTCGGCCTGTTGTGGCCCTTGTCCCAGGTGGCGTTACCGGCCGAAAACCGGTTGGGTTTAGTTGCTGCGCGGCCATCCAAGACGCGGTCGGTAGAGACCTCGCAGGGCTTTATGGTTCCCTACACGCAGCAGATTCCGGGAACCGCAGTCTCCTTTCAGATGGTTCCGATTCCCGGCGGCAAAATCAAGATCGGCAGTCCTGCGACCGAACCGGGTCGCCAGCCCACAGAAGGTCCCCAGTTTGAGGTCACGGTACCACCGTTTTGGATGGCACGGTGTGAAGTGAATTGGGCGGAATACAAGGAGTACATGAAACTTTACGGGATCTTTAAGGAGTTCGATTCGCGTCAATTACGTGCAGTGACTCCCATGAATCGTGCCGACGCGGTTACGGCACCTACCGAGTTATACGATCCCAGTTTTACCTTTACCTACGGTGAGGACCCGCAGCAGCCGGCGGTCACGATGACTCAGTTTGCCGCTCGGCAATATACGAAATGGTTAGCGGGGGTCACTACCCACCAGTACCGTTTGCCGAGTAATGCGGAGTGGGAGTATGCCTGCCGGGCAGGTGCATCCACCGCCTACCATTTTGGAGACGCTCCGGACAGGTTGGGAGAATACGCCTGGTATTTCGACAACGCGGACGAACATCCGCAACACGTGGGCCTCAAGAAACCCAATCGCTGGGGCTTGCACGACATGCATGGAAATGTCTGGGAATGGGTCATCGATGAATTTCTGGAGGACGGTTACCAGCGTTTTGGTGGCAAGTCGTTGACACTGGCCGAGGCGGTTGTGTGGCCCACACGGGCCTACCCGCGAATGGTTTGTGGTGGCTCCTGGGAAGAGGATGCCATTGCGTGTCGATCGGCATCGCGGCTCGGTTCGCATGACGTCAACTGGAAGCAGGAAGACCCTAATCTGCCTTTGAGTCCATGGTGGTTCACCAGTGATCCTGCCCGTGGTGTTGGATTTCGTGTCGTGCGATCATTGGTGGAATTACCGCGTCAAACAATCATTCGCTATTGGGAGGCGCGGGTGGAGGATGTCAAGGAGGACGTCCAGATCCGTTTGGATGAGGGGCGCGGTGTACTCGGTCTGGTGGATCCCGAGCTGCCAGCGGCGATCCGCAAGCTTGATCCGTCCAATTCAAAGTAGAGTGGGGGCCAACTGGCTGCCGTCGTGATGACAACAGGTGGTCCGTCGAACACCGCTTGCTGGTTGTTGCCAGGTGTCGTTTTCCCAGCCTGATGATTTCAGGGAGAGGGAATCTGGTTTGACGGCGCATCGCCCAGTCCGCCCAGCTGTTGCAGCTGGGACATGCGTGCCAGCCATTCATGCTGCGCCAGACGACGTGTGGTGCCATCCTGCTGCCAGGTCCGGCCGGTGCGAACTTCGACGGACAAACGCAGACGCTGTCGCTGGTCTGTGGCGGCGGCCGCCTGCGGCCACTGCCAGCTCTGTTCATCGCTACCGCCGCTGATTGCCTGATTTTCGGCAGTGATCGCCACACAGACGAGCGGAACCTGATGTTGCCAGGGAGCCGCTAACGGCCAACCGGTCGCGACATCCCAGATTTGGACGGTGTTATCATCGCAACCGGTGATCACGGTTTTGCCATCGGAGCTGATGGCATGGGAGATCAGGTAGCGGTTGGACAGCTGGGGTGCCGCGAGGATTCGGCCTGTCGAAACCTCACGTACCTGCAGCTGGTTTTCTGCTGTTTGCACGATGGTGATTTGACCGTCTTTTGAGCTTTTCAGGCGCAGCTCGTTTCCATCACCTTTGCGTGGCGTGCCCACGGGTTGGTCCAGTTCCGGTCGCCAAATGCGTGCCGTGCCGTCCAGGCTGCCACTGACTGCGACCGCGCCATTGCCACAGATTGCAACCGCTACGACAGCGTGATCGTGGGGGCGCGGGAAACCGATGGGTGCCCCGGTAACACCGTCCCAACAACGGCAGGTGTCATCTTCCCCTGCAGTGACGATGAGATTGCCGTTGTCACTCATCGCCACTGCGAGAACCGCGCCTCCATGGACGAGGGGTGTTCCCTGTGGTTCTCCTGTCGGTATCCGCCAGACCTGTGCAGAGCCGTCGCGACTTCCGGTAACGACCGTCTTGCCATTGTGGGCTAGCGCCACGTCGAGTACGTCCTGGTCGTGGATCAGGGGGGCACCCAGAGGTGTTCCCGTAGCGACATCCCAGATCCGGGCGGTGTGATCTAAACTGCCTGTGACCGCGATCTTTTCATCTTCACTCAAGGCGATCGCCACGACCTCGTCGGTGTGTTGCCAGGGGTTGCCAAGAGGTTTACCGGTGGTCGCATTCCAGAGCTGCGCGTTGTGATCAGCGCCGGCAGTTAGCACTAGAGTTCCAGAGGAGCTGATCTCTACATCTCTGATCGCTTGTCTGTGTTCCAGAGGGGCTCCCACAGGCTGGTGGTCTGCAGTACGCCAGATCTGCGCGACCTGCCCACTGACGGTGACCACTCGGCTGCCGTCGGCGGAGATCGCGACGGCGGTCACATCACCCTTGTGTTTGAACGGTTTACCCTGGCGCGTCGCAGTTGCCGTATTCCAGAGCCGTGCGAGATTGTCGTCGCAGGCGGTAACTGCTAACAGGCCGTCGGCGGATAACGCGACATCAACGACGTCTTCTTCGTGTTCCCATGCCTGTCCGATGGGTTGGCCGTTTTCCAGATTCCAACAGCGCGCGGTGTTGTCGTGACTGGCGGTCACGGCCAGGCGGCCATCTCGGCTGACCGCGAGCGCCACAATGGAGTCATCGTGGAGCAGTGGTGGCCCCAGTGTTCGGCTCCAGCCAGCCAGCATCCGGCGAATGGGTACCGTGGCGGGATCTCCGTCATTCGTCACCTGGTAGGCCTGGAACAACTTCAACAGACCCTCGGTGCGATTTTGCTTCTCGAGCAGCTCCACGGCAGTTTGCACGTAGGCCGAAGTCAATGCCTGACGAACCTGTCCGAGCTCACCTTCACGTTGCCGCAGTCGTATGAAGCAAAAGCCGGCCGTTGCCACCAGTAACAGGCTGAGGGTCCAGCGCCAGAGCTGGAGGCGGCCTGATTTTCGCTGCGACTTGGGCTGCGAATCGGCCTGGCCAGGTTGCGGATCGGAAGTTCCGCCATCGAGAGAAGTCAAGGGTTCACTGGCCTTCATTCACTGGCCTTCAAGGGTTCACTGGCTCACGTACAAAACGGCGCAAAAAGAAAGACCTGCCGGACCAACATACGGGACCGGCAGGTCTGTGCAAACTAGTGAAGCGTCGAGTTGGTCGGGATGGTTAAGGTCCCAGCCAACCTGGATCAGGTTTAGTACAGGTCGTGGTCACCACCCGATCCACCCTTCCCTTTTTCATCCTTGGGCTTCTCGGCAACCAGCGCGTCACTGGTCAACAGTAGTGTTGCCACGCTGGCTGCGTTACCGAGTGCGGTACGTGTCACTTTGGTGGGATCAATAACACCCGCCTTGACGAGGTCCTGATGTTCGTCGGTCAGCGCGTTATAGCCGCGATTTCCTTTGGACTCACGAACCTTCTCGCAGATAATGCCGCCATCCTGGCCAGCATTCTCCGAAATCCAGTACAAGGGAGCCCGGCAAGCCCGCAAGACGATATCGAAACCGATCTGTTCATCGTCGGAAAGATCCTGCGCGGGTGACACGTTGGAAGCTGCCCGCAGCAGTGCCACACCGCCACCGGGCAAGATTCCTTCTTGAACCGCAGCGCGGGTTGCATGCAGCGCGTCTTCTACGCGTGCTTTCTTTTCTTTCATTTCGCTTTCGGTTGCGGCGCCGACGTTGACTTTGGCAACACCACCGGCCAGCTTGGCCAGCCGCTCTTCAAGTTTTTCGCGATCGTAATCGCTGGTGGAATTTTCAATTTCCCGTTTGAGCTGCTCGATTCGTGACTTGATCTCACTGCTCTTGCCGGCACCTTCGATAATCGTGGTGTTGTCCTTGTCGACAATCACCTTCTTGGCACGGCCCAGGTCGGTGAGTGGGAGTGATTCAAGGTTGATGCCCAACGATTCAAAAATCGCAGTTCCACCAGTGAGAATCGCGATATCTTCCATCATGGCCTTACGCCGATCGCCGTATCCGGGGGCTTTCACAGCACAGCACTTGAACGTGCCGCGGAGGCAATTGATAACCAGCGTTGCCAACGCTTCGCCTTCAACGTCTTCGGCAACGATCAGCAATGGCTTCTGCTGCTGGACCACACCTTCAAGCACCGGCACGATTTCTTTGACATTGGTGATTTTCTTCTCGAAAACCAGAATGTAGGCATCTTCCATGACGCATTCCATGCTGTTGGAATCGCTCACGAAGTACGGAGAAAGATAGCCACGGTCAAACTGCATCCCCTCAACCCATTCGGTTTCGGTGTCCAGGCTCTTGCCTTCGTCGACCGTGATTACGCCGTCTTTGCCGACTTTGTCCATCGCATCTGCCAGGATCGTGCCAATGGCAGAGTCGTTATTGGATGCGATCGAAGCGACGTTGGCCATCTCTTCTTTGGTTTTGATCTTGATCGACATCCCTTCCAGCTTGGAAGTGATGCAGTCGACAGCGTGCTCAATACCATGTTTCATTTGTACGGGATTGACACCTGAGACGACATTCCGCAGGCCTTCGTTGAAGATGGCTTCCGCCATGACCGTGGCGGTGGTGGTACCGTCACCGGCCACATCACTGGTCTTACTGGCCACTTCTCGGACCATCCGGGCGCCCATGTTCTCGTAGACGTCTTCCAGATCGATCTCTTTGGCCACGGTCACACCGTCCTTGGTAACGGTGGGGGACCCGAAGCTTTTCTGCAGAATCACATTACGACCTTTGGGACCCAGTGTCACCTTGACCGCCTTGGCCAGTTTGCCGACCCCTCGTCGAATCGCCTCGCGGGCTTCCTGGTCAAACGCAATAATCTTTGCCATCGATTGGTTCTCCTGTTGTTTCTTTCTCAAGCGAACAACTCAAGGGAACTGCAAGCTGCGGGTAGCCCCCCTGACACTTGCGGCCCACTGGTCTTCGCGCGTTTCGCGTTGTCTATTCGTCGATCACCGCCAGGATGTCGTCTTCACGCATCAGCAGCAGTTCCTCGTCCCCCACTTCAAATGTTTCACCTGCATAGCTGCTGAAGATCACACGCTCACCAACTTTGACTTGCAGCTGGCTGCGTGAGCCATCCTCCAGGAGCACACCATCTCCGACGCTGATGATCACGCCACGGGCCGGTTTGTCTTTTGCCGAATCGGGCAAGACAATACCGCCAGACGTTGTGGCTTCGGATGATTCTCTTTGCACCACCACGCGATCACCGAGCGGTTGCAGTTGGATGCCTGATTTTGTTTTTTTCTTTGCCGACGCCATCTGCTTTCCACCTCCGGTACAATTAAATAGGTACAGCCGACTGCTCTGATGGATTTCGTATTGTTCGGGTGCTAACCCGTTCGCGGAGACCAGGGCCTCACACGATGTGTCAATTATGCGCATCGCAGACGCAAGGACCTTGTACTAGGCAATCCGCGCGCCAAACGCGAACAGAGAATTCTAAGTAGCTGATTTGTTTGAACTTACGGGGTTTGGACGAGTTGTCGAGCGAATTACAATTGACTAAGCTGGCAGTAACTCGGTTGAACCGTGAATTGAGCCTGCCAATTTGACAGGTGCAGCGAGCGAGGACCCATACAATGCCCATTCAGGTGGCCTGCCAGTGCGGACAAAAATTCTCAGCCAAGGACGAGCTGGCTGGTAAACGCGCAAAATGTCCCAAGTGCGGTCAGCCCTTGGTGATTGCCGAGGCTGCACCCGCACCATCCGAATCACTGGAAGACAGCCTGGGAGGACTGGGCGGTCTGATGGACCAGGCGGGTTTTGAAAGTGCTGGTGGGGCTGCCTGTCCGAAATGTAACGCGGGAATGCCACCCGGCGCCGTTTTGTGCGTGGCCTGTGGGTTTCACCTGGAGAGTGGCGAAACGCTGCAGACCAGGGTCATCAAGACGTCGAAGGCGCGTGAGGACGGATCAGACCAGCTTCTCAAGGGAGTGAAGCTGAAGTCGCGTGGCCACGAAGTGCTGGACAAGGCGCAGCGGGATGTCAAACGCGACGAGTTGTTACAGGCTTCGGTGCGCAAGTCGGCCCCGGTTTGGCTGGTCATGATGTGGCTGATTGTCGTGGTCGTTTACATTTGCAGCGTGATGTTCGGTGGTAGCCCTGAGAACAAGTTGCGGTTCAGTCAGTATTGGCAGATTCTGTCGGGAGTTCTGGTCGGGTTGGCATATGTGGGGATGGTGATCCAGGCATTTACTGTGGGCCAGTCTGTTGGTTGGTTGACACTCTTGACCGGTGGACTTTTTTTCTTGTTTGGCAAGTACGCCGCCAAGTCGTTTTACGCCCGGATGCTTGTCCTGTTAGCGATTTTTTGTTTCTTAGGTGGTGGCCTTCTGTTCCTGATGAATAATGAAACGGAAGATCCTTTGAAGAATGTCTCGGTACCCTCGCCGAGTGCCTGGCAGCTGGCCAGTGTCACGGACCATGCGCTGACCCCAGCCGCTGCCACCGTCGTGCGGGCCCCGCTGGCGGCGGTACCCGCTGGCGATTATGCGGCCAGCTCGGCGCGTAACTGGCGCGCGGCTGCGACCAGCCGGCAGAGTTTCGTATAGGCTTCGTCGAGCGTTGGGGGTTCGCCCGCGTCGGGCGCAAAACCACAATCGGGATTCAAGGCGATGCGTTCCGGCGCCAGGTGCACCAACCCGCGTTGTGCCAGGTCGGCGATTTCAGCGACCGAGGGGAGTCGTTCCTTGCGCACGTCGACGACACCCATGCCCACCCGAAAATGTTCCGGGACGTGTTTCAGGTCTGCGACGTCGCCCGTATCGGGATAGGCGAATTCGAGATTGAGTTGATCGACCTGAAGTGCGGTCAGCCGTGGCAGGATTGGTTGATAGTTTCCCTGCACGTCGCTATGACGTTTCGAGACGCTGTGGCAGCAGTGCAGATGTGTCTCGACTTCCAGTCCTGCGCAAACACAATTGATCGCGTCGATCGCGTGGCCCAGATCGCGCCCGATGTCCCAGTCCCGTTGCAATCGTTCGTCGTGGATCGCTTGTCCCGATGTCAGACGACGATCACAGAAATAAGCCAACGCGGGATCGTCCAGTTGTATGATTTGGACGCCGGTCGTTTCCAGGGCTTGTGCTTCCCGTGCCAGTATTTCGGCCAGATGTTCCAGAAAGTGTTCGCAAGTCGGGTATGCCGCAGCACTGTATTCTGGCTGCCAGTAGCGGACGGCAATCAAGAACGGGCTAGGCAGGGTTGCCTTGGTGACTGCCCGGGCATTGTCGACCAGGAACTGTGCGTCTTCGACAAAGACCGGTGTGGCAGTCTGCATCCGTTCGACGACGACCAGGCCAAGTCGGGATTGCCCCTGGTGCTGGTATCGGCGACAGCGACGAAAGCCACCCGCCCGCGACAGGAATTCGTGAATGTACTGGGTTCGCCGCCACTCGCCGTCACTGATGATGTCCAGTCCGGCTTGTTGCTGTAACTGGATGGCAAAGCGTACACAGTCATCGAGGCGCGCTCTCCATTCTTGTTGCGGCAATGTTTGGCGTTGCCCCAACAAGTCACGAACCAGCTGCGGCCGCGGCAATGACCCGATTGCCTGGGTGGGAAAGAGCGGCAAGTGCTCCGGGCTGGGGCCAGTCATCCACAGCCTCAGTGTTGGGTGCCCATTGGACGGGAAGAAGGCCCACATTATAACACGGACGTTTCCCGGGCAGCGGGGTACTCGCGCAGCGGTCATCATTCCCAGCAGCCCTCATCCGAAAAACCAAGCGAGCTGTATCACAATGGCTGATTTTCCAGCGTTTTTCGACTCCCAGGACGACTCGATTTTTTCGATTCAGACCCAGGCTCATGGACCGGAAGGCGCCTTGCCGCTGGAGGATGAGATGCTCCGGCAGTCTCCCAGCGGCCATTTGTTTGGCATGACGCAGAATGCGGGCATGGGGTGGAAACCCGAGGACATGCTCGGTCCGCAGTATCTCCTGCTATCGACTCAGGGGGGAGTACGCGCGCCAGACGGGACACCGGTAGCACTCGGCTACCACACCGGACACTGGGAAGTGGGGTTGTTGGTGGAAGCCGCTGCTCGGGAGATCAAGGCGGCGGGTGGGCTACCATTTGCGGCGTACTGCAGCGACCCTTGTGACGGGCGCAGTCAGGGGACGACAGGGATGTTTGACAGTCTGCCCTACCGCAATGATGCGGCGACCGTGTTGCGGCGATTAATTCGCTCGTTACCGACCCGTTTGGGTGTGCTGGGCGTTGCGACCTGTGACAAGGGCCTGCCGGCCATGTTGATTGCGCTGGCAGGCACCCCGGATTTACCGACGGTCCTGGTACCCGGCGGTGTGACGCTGCCGCCTGTCGAAGGTGAAGATGCCGGGAAGGTGCAAACCATTGGCGCACGTTATGCGCATGGTGAAATCACGCTGCGGGAGGCGGCTGAGGCAGGGTGTCGGGCCTGTGCCACCGCGGGCGGCGGTTGTCAGTTCCTGGGAACCGCCGCTACTGCTCAAGTCGTCGCCGAGGCGCTTGGACTCAGCTTGCCCCACTCGGCCCTGGCGCCGAGTGGGCAACCGGTGTGGTTGGATGTTGCGACTCGTAGTGCCGTGGCGCTCCGCCAGTTGGCGGAGAAGCAATGGACGACGCGAGATATTCTGACCCCGGCTTCAGTTCGCAACGCGATGGTCGTGCACGCTGCCTTTGGTGGTTCGACGAACTTGCTGCTGCACCTCCCGGCGATCGCATTTGCGGCGGGGTTACGGCGGCCCACTGTCGAGGATTGGAACGAGGTCAATCGCAGTGTGCCCAGATTTGTCGATGTGTTACCGAACGGGCCATCCAATCATCCGACCGTTCGTGTTTTTCTGGCGGGTGGTGTCCCGGAAGTGATGTTGCACCTGGCGCGACTTGGCCTGCTTGACCTCGATGTGCGGACTGTGGCAGGTGTCAGCCTGGCGGAATCGCTCGCCTGGTGGGAACAGTCCGAGCGCCGCAGTCGGTTACGCCACCTCTTGCAAGAGCAGGATGGGATTGACCCGGATACGGTGATTCTGCAGCCCGATCAGGCCCGCCAGCAAGGTATGACCAGTACAGTCTGTTTTCCGATGGGCAATCTTTGCCCCGAGGGTTCGGTCATCAAGGCGACCGCGATTGATCCGGCGGTGGTGGACGACGATGGCGTGTATCGCATCACGGGAAGGGCGCGGGTCTTTACCAGCGAGCGCGCCGCAATTGCAGCAGTCAAAGGACAGGTAGATGATCCCATTCAACCTGGCGATATCCTGGTATTGGCGGGCCGCGGGCCGCTTGGTTCCGGCATGGAGGAGACCTATCAGATTACTTCGGCGTTGAAGTTCATACCGTGGGGCCGTGAAGTGGCTGTACTCACCGACGCTCGATTTTCGGGAGTCAGTACCGGGGCCTGCATCGGCCATGTCGGACCGGAAGCACTCGCGGGTGGTCCGATCGGCAAGTTGCGCGATGGGGACCAGATTCGTATCGTTGTCGATCGCAATGCGCTGACCGGATCGGTCGATCTGGTGGGAGATGCGTCCCGCTCTCTTTCGCCTCAGCAGGCGACTGAGGAACTAGCCCAGCGCCCGCTCCGCGATGACATTCAACCCGATCCTGACCTGCCTGCTGATACGCGTTTGTGGGCCGCGTTGCAGCGCTGGGGGGGGGGGGCGGGGGGTGGTTGTGTCTACGACGTGGAGCGGATCACTGCGGCGCTGGAAACGGCCGCAGAACACGTGCCGATGGGCGGGGACCACTAACAGGCGGCGGCCTGTCGGTGCTGTCTGGTCCGTTGGGATGGGTGCCACGCGGCGACCGTTTGATCAGGGGTTTCTACTGGTCGAGTGCTACTTCAACGATTCCAGGAAAGACAGCAGATCAGCCACTTGCTCAGCCGTCATGTCGCGCAGCAGGAGCTCTGGCATGAGCGATTTTTGTTGGGGTGCGGTGAATTCTACGTTTCCGGCAGAGATCCGAATTAATTTCCCCTGTGCATCTTTCAGTACTGTTTCGCGCTCATTTTTTTCGATCAACAAACCCGTATGAATTTGCCCTTCTTTGGTTTCGATCAGATAGGTCACAAACTTGGGGTCAATCACCTTGGAGGGTTCGAGGATACTCTCGAGCAGACGGGCGCGGTCGTATTTTTTTCCGATCTGTTTCAAGTCGGGTCCCACTTGCTGGCCAACGTCACCGATGCGATGGCAACTTTTACATTGCACGCTGCGGGCTGCGGCGAACAGCTGCCGGCCGCGCTCGGGATCGCCATTCAGACGCAAGAGCGCCTCGGCATCGACCACGGTTCCTAGCCGTTTGAGCCGTTTTTCTTCGGGCAGAAATCGTTCAAATAGATCACGCACTTCAAGTGCCTCGACCCCGTCGACGAGTTCGATTATGCGCTGTTGCTTGGCGCCGGACAGGCTGCCCTGTTGGAGTATGTGGATCAACTGCAGTGCCCCGCTGGTTTGTGCAAGGAGTTGCTGGGCAGCGGTACTAAACTGTTCTGCCGTGGCCTCCTGGCTGTGCAGTGACGCCAGTAACGCGCGCTGATTGGCGCGTTGTCTGCTGACCGAAGCGGGTGGCGCAGTGGCTGCTGGTTTTAACTGGGCGATCCAATCGTAGACCAATTGCAGGCCCTGTGCATCGACTACGTGTGAACCGAAATAGGGCATACGTCCCCGGCCTGTTTTGGCCATGCGATAATAAAGCACGCTGCGTGCCGGGTCCCCTGCTGCGAGGACCGACGCGGACAGGATGCCAAACGTACCTTGCGTGGGTCGGGCATTGAGCAGATTTGTTTCGTCTAACGTCAGCCCGTAGCGAATGTCGAGCGCTGCCGTGCCTCCGCCTCCACGACGGTGGCAGTGCGCACAGTTGATATGCAGATATGCCCGGGCACGCTGGGTAAGGCTGGCTTGTGGGTCATGGGGCCCCGGCATTTTTTCTGTGTCGGCTGGGGGCGGCGTTTGGAACAGTCCGATATGGGATAGCGTCCGCAGCTGATTGTCAATAATGCCGCCATAATCATGGTCCCGGTTAAGCTGGTTGGCTTGAAAACCATAAATGGATCCACCGCGAGTGGTATGGCACAGCAGGCATTCGCTGCGGCTGGCGAAGTGGTACGGCTGTTTGGTGACTCCTTCCGGTGCCTGGGGATCCCGTACGGTAAAGGTCTCGTCCCGCCCTGCATCTTCGGCGAGCAGGGCGTCATCTTGCTCGGCATTCCAAATGTAGGAATACGCTTGCCAGGTATCGCCATTGCGATGCAGGATCTGGGTTTCCAACCGCCGTCGGCTGGCGGGATTACCCCGCTCCAACTCTAGTGAAATCGTTTTTACCAGGACCCCATCGGTGGGGAATTTCCAGTGTCCCTGTATGTACCCTGCCTGGACATTGCTTTTGTCGTACCGCCCCAATTGAGAGGTGCCCGGGAGCGCCACGTAGCGCTCCGCCGTGGCGTGGTCACTCCAGGGTTCGGCATTCACACTGTAGGGGATCACTCCGGGTGCTACTTTGTGTTCTGCCGTTGAAGCGAACAGACCGGTGTCACTTAACTGGCGCGGAAAGTCTTCGTTGACTTGTGTCTGTTCGTTGGCCAGTAAGCGGTGGAGTGTTCCGTCGTACCCCACAACGTAAAGTTCCTGTGATTGATCCGCTCCGAAACAGATGATTTGTAGCGAGGTATCCACGAGTTCGGTAACAGCTGTCACGCGGGTTCCGTCGTAGGCGGCCGCCCAGATTTTACCGGTCACATAGTCTCCGTAGACGTAACTGCCGGAAAGTCCTGACAGCCGGCTGCCGCGATACACGAGCCCGCCCGTAATGGAACGGGCTTCAATGTGGGAGTGTGCAACGGTCGGTGGCAGAATCGGTGTCGGTCCCCGCTGCCGTTCGCGATGTACCGGCTGAGGCCCTTCGACAAGGCTCCAGCCATAGTTGCCACCACGCTTTACGAGATAGATCATCTCCCACAATTCCCAGCCAACATCACCGACCCAGAGATCGCCGGTCAGAGAATCGAAGCTCATTTTCCAGGGGTTACGCAATCCGTAACACCAGATTTCACCGCGCGCACCATTGAGGTCGACGAACGGGTTGTCGCTGGGCACGCTGTACTTCTTGCCCGGATCGCGCTGGTCGACATCGATGCGCAGTACCGACGAGAGCAGGGTCTTTACGTCCTGGCCGGATCGCTTTGGATCCGGAGGGAATGCCGGGCCGCCATCACCGGTGGTGATGTAGAGATATCCGTCGGGTCCGAACTTCAGGCAGCCACCGTTGTGGCCTCCGTTGACCCATGTGAGAATTATTTCTTCGGTGTTCGGATCAATCTGGGGAGGGTCAGCTGTGGGAACCTGGAATCGCGATACACGTGTTCCCGCGGGGTCGCTGCCGTTGAGCACATAGCAAACATAGCAATAGCGATTGGTGGTGAATTGAGGGTGGAATGCCAGTCCGTACACCTGGCTCATTTCCGGGATGGCGGACCGCATGTCGAAAAACAAATCCGCCTGGTCACCGCTGAAGTCAGTGGGAAAGGTGTAGATCTTCCCCTCCAGTTCGGCCAGCACCAGCCGGTCACTGTCCGGGAGGCTGGTGAGCAACGTGGGGTTCTTGAACTGGAGTTGCGGTACGACGCGTTCCAGCCGATAGGGTGAGGAGGGGTCGGGACTGCCGGTGATTCGGCCTCCGGTCCAGGGGATCCGCTGTTCCAGGCCATACGGACGGTCCGGGTCCGCGCCCAGCAGGGGCCCACACAGGGTCACAGTAAGCAGGGAAAGCAAAGCGATGAGTCGATGGCGTGACGGCATGATGGTAATCCTGGCGCAGCGGGCGGGGACAATGTGAATACGATACCGGTCGGTTGACCCTGCATGCAAGCGAAGTGGGCCAATCCGAGGCGGGGAACGTGGTCGCCGCTACTGGACTCTCGATTTCAGGTTGTCACAATGACACGTGTTTCCCTCAATCAGTCACCCCACTGCAGAAAGCGCGGGCTATGAGTAGCGAAGTTTCCGTGAGTTTACACCAGGAACAGATCGAATATCTGGTGGAAGTTGGACAGAAATACAATCTTCCGGATGCCGGGAAAGCCATCCGCTGCTTGCTTAATTTTGCGATTGAGAAGCCCGAACAGGCCGACGCGATTTTTACTGAAGTGCGCTGCCGCGCCTGCTGAGCTGCAACCACCATCTGCGCTTCGATCGGCTGTGCTGTACTCGGTGACGTTGAACGGGGTCGTTGAGCGGTACGGGGTGGTTGGGCGTGCTGCGGTAGTTCTTCGACCTGTACTCGGGGTGCGGGGGTCGACCATTCCCTTACGCGTGGGATGGTCATGAGTCGTGTTTTGCCGCATTGAATCAAACACACCTTAGAATCCAACGCAGGCTACGAACTGAGCAACCCTCTACCTGAAGAATGAGGTTTCCCATGCATTTGCGATTTGCCGGTTGGTGCTGGCTCTTGCTGGTTGGCAGTTGTGGCGTACTACGTTGTGGCCTACTGCAGGGCCAGGAGTCAGCACTGTTCGATTCGATTGATCGGCGCGCTGCCGATTCCTGGGAAGCCGCTCGAAAGATCTGGTCCTGGGCGGAGCCGGGATATCAGGAAAAGAAGTCTTCCGCTTTGTTGGCGGAGATGCTCCAGGTTGCCGGTTTTGAGATCAAACGCGGCGTGGCTGGGATGCCGACTGCGTTTACGGCGACTTACGGCACCCAGGCGCCAGTGATTGCCATCCTGGGTGAATTTGATGCGCTGCCCGGTTTATCTCAGCGGGCAGTTCCCGTGATCAAACCGGTGCAGGCGGGAGGCTATGGTCACGGCTGTGGTCACCACCTGTTCGGCGTTGCTTCAGCGGCGGCGGCGATTGCGTTGGCCGAGCAGATTGAGGCGGGGCAGATCAGAGGCACGGTGCGCTTTTACGGTTGCCCTGCGGAAGAGGGTGGCAGTGCCAAGGTCTTCCTGGTGCGCAGTGGCGCGTTTGACGATTGCGCGGCGGCCCTGCACTGGCACCCGTCCGGCCGCAACGCCGCGGGTGACAAGAGCAGTCTGGCACGCAATGCGGTCAAGTTTCGCTTTATTGGCAAGGCGGCACACGCCGCGGGTGCTCCGGAACAAGGTCGTTCAGCGCTTGACGCGGTGGAGTTGACCAATCATGCGTCACAGTTATTGCGAGAACATACGCCGCGCGGTACCCGGATTCATCATGTAATCACCGAAGGTGGATTGGCCCCGAACGTTGTGCCAAATTTTGCGGAGGTCTACTACTATGTACGCCACCCCAAGAGCGACGTTGTGCGCGACCTCTATCGCCGTCTGGTACTGTGTGCCCGGGCCGGGGCGCTGGCGACCGAAACCAAACTTGAAGTCAAGTTTGAAGGCGGGATTCTGGAAATCCTTCCGAACGATACGCTTTCGCAGGTCACCATGAAGAATCTGCAAGCGCTCAATGACCTGGCCTATTCACAAGAGGATGTCCAGTTTGCCACGCGTTTGCAGCAGACGCTTGCCAAACCAGTGCCTCTCGACAGTATCCAGACGGTTGTCGATGTCAGCGGGACCGTGGGGATGGGTTCGACTGACGTGGGTGATGTTTCCTGGGTGGTACCCACGACCGGTTTCAACACGGCGTGTTTTGTGCCAGGGACACCAGGTCACTCCTGGCAGGCGGTGGCTTGCGGTGGGCGCAACCTGGCCCGCCTGGGCATGAATCTGGCGGCGCGCGTGCTAGCCAAAACGGCCTGGGATTTGTTTTCCAACCCGGCGCGGCTGACCGCGGCACGAGCCGAACTCGATCAACGGCTGGGCAATCGTAGTTACCAGCCGCTGATGCCGGCGGACATGCGGCCGCCACTCGATTACCGTCGCCGTTCCCGCGCGCCGTGAGGCCGATTGTGGGGTGGGGATTTGCCTGTTCGTGGGCCCGGAGGTTGTCTGTCATGATCATCAGTGAGCGTTTCCAGCAGGATCGCCGGTGGGCGTTGTCACGGCGGCGGGTCGTGTCGACCGTGCTCGGGTTGCCCTTGGCGTTGTGTCGCGATTTGAGTGCGGCTCCCCAATCGGCCCAATCGGGCGTGCCTTGGCTGGCGGATGTCCAGCGGGCGCCGGCCACGCTGCCGGCCAATGCGCCTCGGCTGCCGGCGTTATTGGTCGATGGTCAAGGAAAAACGATTGAGACGCAGGCTGCTTGGACGCGGCGGCGGCAGGAATTGCGGCGTGCCTGGCAAGCGTTTCTGGGACCGGCCCCTTTTGCGCGGCAGCCGCGTCCTCGGTTGGAGGTACTGGCGCGGGACCAGCGGGACGGGGTGGACCGACAGCTGGTCCGTTACCAGGTTGAACCGGGAGAGTGGGTGGAAGCGTATTTGCTCAAGCCGCTGCAGATCCGTCAGCCCTGTCCTGGTGTGGCCGTGTTCCATTCGACAATCGACCATTCGATCCGGCAACCGGCGGGCGTCGAAGGACGTCCGCAGTTAGCGTTTGGCCTGCAGTTGGCCCGCCGCGGTTATGTGACCTTCTGCCCTCGTAATTATCTATGGCCTACCAGTCTGAAGATCGCGGCGGGGCAGCAGGCGGAGCGGTTTCTCAGACGCCATCCGCAGAGTAAAGGGATGGCCCGGATGCTGGTCGATGCCCAGTTAGCGGTCGACCAGCTGGCAGCTCTCCCGGAGGTCGATCCGCAGCGGCTGGGAAGCGTAGGGCATTCACTGGGCGCCAAAGAGGTTCTCTATCTGGCTGCCTTTGACGAACGGGTGAAGGTCACGATCAGTAGCGAAGGGGGCATCGGAACGCGTTTTTCCAATTGGGACGCGCCCTGGTATTTGGGCCCCGCAATTCGCAGCTCGGAGTTTGTCCGCGCCCATCACGAACTGCTGGCGCTGGCGATGCCGCGCCCCTTTCTCCTGTTGGGCGGCGATTCGGCCGACGGGGACCGCAGCTGGCCATTTATCAAAGCCGTTTTGCCGATGTCGCGGTGGTACGGGTCGCCGCTGCCCGTAGGTTTGCTGAATCACCGTCAGGGCCACGCCGTGCCGCCACTTGCCGAACGACGGATTGCCGAGTGGTTTGACCACTATCTTTAGAGGCTGGTGTCGTCGTTTTCCGGGTTGCCGTCGCAGGCTCTGTGCGGCCCGGCTCTAGCCAGCTGGTCAGGAAAGCGTTAACCTGGGTAGTGTTCAGTTTCGGTGGACGCACCCCTAGCTCAATTGGATAGAGCATCGGTCTACGGAACCGAAGGTTACTGGTTCGAATCCAGTGGGGTGTACTTGAGTTACGACGATTTGAGATTTGACGTGTACCCACCTAAAAGTGGGTACATATCCTGCCCTAGCAATTCTCGCAGCAATCCGGCGTCTTTCTGGACGTCCCCTGGGGCATAATGCCGGCGGGTAGTTTCCCAGCTTTCGTGGCGGAGTACCCTGGCAATTGTG
>PBOG01000227.1 GCA_002724245.1 Planctomycetaceae bacterium | reverse complement strand
GTAACCGGGCATCAATCCGACGGTGCCTTTCTCAATCCAGAGGCAACCGTTATAGAGACCATCGGTCAGATCAAAACGATCACCTTTGTCCGTACAGTCGGGATAGCTCGGTTGTGGATCAAAACTGCAGGCTTTCCCACGGGCGAGGTTCTTGCCCTCCGTCGGCTGCAGCGGCTGCGCCACCACCGTACCAGCCGCAAGCATCAGAATCATACAGGCACTCACCTTAACGTGATTGCGGACCGTTGGCATGGGCTGTTCTCCTGCGAAAGTGGCAAGCGTCATCGGTTTCGTTATACCCCAAGAGCTGCTAGCGGCTCCAGTCTTTCCAGTGCGTGCGCCGGTTCCTGGGTCATCACTGCCGCGCGTCTTTGAACGGCGGCGGCCAGATCACTGCGGTGATGCATCCAGCGCACCGCAGTACCAGTGCCTGACACTCCAAAACGGATTGCCAGCAACGAAGACACCGGAAACACCTCTGTGTTTACGAATAGTCCAAACGCGCCCACCCGGAAACGTCACACTTACCACTCCGCAGACTGCATGCTGGTTTCCAGCGAGTACCCCAGCAGGTTTCAGAACTCGCATAACCCGACCGCGCATAGCGGGGTACATACGATGAGACACAAACCGCATTTTGACTTCCCGAGGCGTCATCGCTGATTGCCTAATCGCCAGCCAAATGCAGATCGCTGCTCCAAGCACCCCACATGATTTTTCAGCCTCCGTGAATCTACATTTGCGGATTCCTGTTATGGATCGCGCCGGGTACGCGATTCCCCACATGGGTTGGGCGTTCCTATAGCCCTGCCAATCATCGCGTTCCAGGGGCGTGGCGGACAAACGGCACCTTTGGATTGCAAAACGCCAGTGGTTCTTCCAAACGCAGCTCTCTTTTGTATCCGCCCCGGGCAACGAGTACTTCATTTCGGACAACGGTTCGTTGGCCCTGGCAACGCCCCAGCAAGAGACACCACGTGGAACTTGCCTGGAACTGGATTCTTGGTCAATGGTCTGTGGGGGTGGTTGTACTGGGTATCGTTCTGTGGATTCTCCACTGGAGCAGAGCGCCCAAACAACCGGAACTGCTCCTTTCCATCGCGTGGTCTACCGCTCTATCACTTATCATCACCTGGCTATGCCTGTTCGTACTCGCTGCATTTTCGATGGGCTACGCAACTACGGACACGGTCGTTACTGCGGGACTCTGGGAATACTGATAGGCGCGGGCCTGCGCGTCCACGCCAAGGGACGCACTATCGTCAAGGCAGCGGTTCTCAACGGTGATTCGACCACAACCGAGACGATGGACTCTGAGGCGAGTCACCCGGTCCGCGAACAAGTGCGTCAGGTCGGCACAGGCCTGCTCTGGTTCACCCACGGAGTACTTACGGCTTGCTGCCTTGCCTCCGCGGCTGGCTTGATCGCGAGCTTTTGCCGTGGTCCGACGGTGGGGGTTACCGTCTTGGGAACGCCCCGCTATGCGTACGATCAGACTCCCATCAACAGGACCACAGCCGCGGGACTCGTTAGCAGCGGCTGGCTACTAGGTATCCTGTTGATGCGGCCACGCCGCCGGCGTGCACTTCAACTTGACATGATCCTGGCCACAACGGGTCTGGGATTTCTTTATTGGTTCCGCTTCTGACAACGACCGCCAACTTCCCATCTACGAAAAAAGCCTCAATCCGCCAGGGATTAAGGCTTTTATCAAGCGAGGCCGAGGGGACTCGAACCCCCAACCACCGGATCGACAGTCCGGTACTCTAACCAATTGAGCTACGGCCCCTTTTCGCTTGTCACAGCCCGAAAAAAACCACACCGGAACGGCAGACCTCATCGAGCAGTCACAGAATATGCCAGATTTTGTCCGTTTTGAGAAGAGGTCTGTTCAAGCCGTTCGCTCCCGAGGCGATTTGCCTTCCCATATCACCCCAGGAACTGCCCGCATCTACTGCTGGCGTTCCCACTTTTCCTCTGCCGCGCTCTTGCGGTAATAGCGGGGAGTCAGTTGCCAGAAATTGTCTCTCTGGCCTTCCTGGTAGCGCCAGAGAGCTATTTCCGCGACGGTCGCGGCACGTGGCTCCCACTGGATGTCCGCTACCACCTGAACCGCTGCTGGCAACTCCCCTGCAAGCCGCTGTAAACCACTGCCACTTACCCAGGACGGGCCGCTTAACTGTGCCAGCCAGACCGACTGATCAATGATCTGAGGCTCTCCCGCGGCCTGCCACCGCTGGTCGGCACTGCGGTCATACCGCGCCGCAAACAGCTGTCTCCGCTGGGCATCCAGCACGGTCGTCAAGGTCGCTATGTTGCCAGGTGCCTGTTCCGCAACCACATCCAAGGTCGGAACGCCCAGAATCTGGGAATCCGCCGCGTATGCCAGCGTCTTGGCCGTCGTCACTCCAATCCGCAGTCCAGTAAACGAACCTGGACCAACCGTACAAGCAATCAGGTCCAAATCTGCAACGCACCAGCCGGCGAACCGGAGCTGCGCGTCAATCAGCGGTGCCAGCGAACGGCCGGGCCCACCGTCCTCTGGCAGTTCCACCTCGCAAACGAGTGTGGCATCGTCCAACAGCGCAATACTCCCGGGCTTGCGCGAGGTCTCTAACGCCAAGATCCTCACTATTTCCGCTCCTCACAAACAACAGCGTGATTGAAGGCCCAGCTGCCCCACCAGAGCACTCACATCATCACTCGGGTTCGTTCACCTGGTGGACCTGATCCACCGCCGGCGTCAATAACTCCTGAACTGCACCGGAAGGCCAGTGAATCACGACTTTTTCCACGGCGGCAGCGCTCCCCAACCCAAAGGTGACAGGGAGTTCAGATTGCGACAAGTAGCTGCGTGTCGCCGTGACCAGGCGAGGCAGAATACGTCCCGCCGTGTGTACTGAAATACGTGCACCAATTCCGCTCCGATTACTACGGCTTCCTGAAAGTTGAAAGCGAATCCAGTGATGGCCCAGGTCCTGATCGTTGCGCAACAGACGCGGCGCAGCACCTGTGGCTGTCACGAGCACGTCCAGATCTCCATCATTGTCGATATCCGCGTACGCCGCACCACGCCCCACCATCGGGCGGACCAGGTCGGCACCGGCCTTCGCTGCGGGAACAGGAACAAACTCCGTCGCGCCGTCGGTGCCCGCGTTGTAGAACAACTGGACAGGCTGCGCATAGGTCTGGCTCTCGATGACTTTGTTGATCTCATCTTCCAGATGGCCATTGGCAGCCAGTAAATCCAGCCTTCCATCCAAGTCGTAATCAAAGAAAAACAGCCCAAATGTCAATTCAATCTGGGTCTGTGGCCCCAACCCGGTAGGCACCGCCGCGTCAAAAAACTGGAGCGGCGCATCTTTCTTTTGCGCGATATAGAGGGACGTCATTTCGTCTGCAAAGTTACCCACAGCCACCCCCAGCATGTGATTATTGCGAAAGGGCGCTACGTCGATGCCCATCGCACCTGTCGATTGCCCCCGACTATCTACCGACACACCCGAATTGCCCCCGATGTCTGTAAACTTCTGACCACCCTGATTATGAAACAGCTGATTTTCCACCGTATCGTTGGAGACCAGCAGGTCCATCCAGCCATCCTGGTCCAGATCGGCAGCCACGACTCCGAGAGACTTCGCCAACGGAACTCCCTGGTCCGAGTTCACGGTGTGAACACCCATCTCCTGTGAAACGTCGCTGAACTTACCCCCACCATCATTCCGGTACAAGAACGGAAATCGACTCCCAAACGACTGTGGCTTTCCGTACGCCCGCCGGTCCGTGCCTGTCAATTTGAAGTCTTGTGCCAAATCAATTTCACGAGACCACAATAGATAATTGCAAACGAAAAGGTCCAGCAGACCATCGTTGTTGTAATCAAAAAACGTACAGCTGGTACTCCATTCTTTTTCATCGCCAGCCACGCCTGCCTCTGCAGTCACCTCAGTAAATTTCCCAGCATCATTGCGATACAGATGATTGGCGCCCACTGCGGTCAGAAAGAGGTCCTGGTCACCGTCGTTATCGTAGTCACCGACCGCGGATCCCATCCCGTAAAACGAGTGCCCCAAACCTACTTCCACAGTGACATCGACGAATGTTCCTGCGCCATCATTGCGGTAAAAGTGCATTGTCGCAGGCGTCTGCTGGGAATCCTGGTCCCACGGCCAGCGCTGAGAATTAACCAGCAACAAGTCCTGATCTCCATCGCCATCGTAATCAATGAATGCGCATCCTCCCCCCATCGTTTCCGGCAGTAACTTCTGGCCAGAGGCACCATTCTGATGCGTGAACTTGATTCCCGCCTGACTAGTGACATCGACAAATGTCACGGCGGGTATTTCCACCTTGCTCCGTGCCCGCAAACCGACTCTGGCAGTCACACGTTCCTTCGCCTCAGGCTGTTCTTCAGGTCGAGTTAGCCACCAGGCGGTGCCGCCACCGACCACCACGAGGATCGTGATTGCGAGTAACGACCAGCGAAATGCCTGGCCAATGATTGCATCGTCCCGCTCTTCTACCTCGAGGTCATACTCGTCATCGGGAAGCACGTCTTCTCGGTCGTCAGTCATCGGCTCACTCTCTCCGGGAAAATATCCGATCCTTCACAGTCGCAGCTCGAGTCACCCTGCCTGCAACGCTTCCCGCAGGTCAAGGAGACTCGTCTTGTGGATCAACAAACTGATACGCTTCATCCAATTCAGGAGCACCTTTCCGATTCAATAAATAGACCACCAGAGAATTCGCCGCGCGATCTGCTGCCGGGTATTTCTTGCGAGCCAACCCGACAGCACGGTCGCGTGCGTTGTCGTCTGGCTTGTAACGCTGGTGTTTGACGCGATGTTCCTCCGCTTTGTCCTGCTCCTCTAACTGGGCGTAGGCGCGATGCAAATTGTAGTGCGCGGTAACGTTTTCAGAATCGATTGCCAACACCTTATGGAACGTCGTGATCGCTTCCTCCAGCAAGGCGCGACCGTCAGCCAGACCCGATTCTCCTCGGGCAAATTCTCTGGTCGCTAAATCAAACTGGGTAATACCAAGCAGATTGACGACCCGGTAGTCCAATCCAAAGTCGAATCCCCGTTGCCGCATTTCCGGAGTAATGTCTTCCACCACACTGCGAAAATTCTCCGCCGCCTCCGGCAGCCGCCCTTGCTGACGATTGGCCATACCGGTCAACCAGGCGAGCGTCCAACTCGGCGGTGCCGGATCGTCACACTCGCTGGAACGCCGCAACGCCGCCACAGCTTCATCATTACGGCCTTCTTCAAGCAGTACGCGGGCCAAATTGAGGGGACCATCGTACCGCCCCAGCTTCTCAACCTCACGGAATGCGTCCGCAGCCTGGCGCAATTCCGCCTTCCCTTTTAACAACAAGCCAATCCCATAATCATTCCAGCGTTGCCAGGGAGGGATTTGGCTCACGGCATTGGTCACCTCTGCTGCAGATCCAGCGACCGGAAATGTCAGACGATCGGTCGCCAAAACGGTGACAGGAAGTTCATTGAGATACTTTTCTCCGGGGGTCAAGCCTCGGATCGGGTGGTCCCCAGGTCGGGCAGCGCGCGCCACGAAATCCATGTACTGCTTGTCAAACTTCCGGTAATTCAGTTTGATTTCCACTGTGACCGGCTCTTTCAACTGGGGTGGCAAACGCAATTCGTAGTGCACGGTTTGGCCCGCACCTGGCGGAATCTGGTTGTTGTAGAGCGGCACAAAAATATCCTGTGGATTACGACGGGCAATACGATTCCCTTCGCGATCCAGCAGGAACACATTCACAAAGTGCGACCACGGATCGACTTCTCGGTCACCATCCATTCCACCATTTCGCCCGATTACCTGGCCCCCACTAGAGACCGTGACCTCTAGCCACACTTCGTTCGAATCGACAGTGCCCTGAGTGAAGAGATGGCCCAGCTTCATCGTGCGGATCACCGTTTCCAGGAGGTAATTACGACCGGGTGTCAGCGTCGGCACAGCCGGTCGCAGCGGCGCGTGCAACTCGCCATCCACGACGCCTCCTTCCTTGACCCCGAAAATATCCACCCGCATCGCACCGTCCAGGAATTCTTGATGGTCTTGAATCACCTTGTCGAAACGATCTCCCTGCTGCCGAGAATTCAACCACGCCACTCCCGTATTGGCGCTAGGGAAAAGGTGACCGTGGATGGTCGACTGTTCAGTGCCCTCGAACGACCGGGTTCGTGCTCCGAAATCGTTAGAAGCCTGGAGCGGCATGTGGCACTTGGAACAATTGTCTACCGCCTGAGGAGGGTAATAGAAACTGCTCGCGCCGTGACCAGACACACCACTCAGCAGATACGCGTCGTAGTGATTCTGACCTCGCAAGAACTCGCGATAGTGATTGAGTTCTTTCGGCAAATGCACCTTATGACAGGCAGCGCAAAACTCCGCCGTCTTATGAAACGGCTTGAGCATCGATTTCTTGTGGAACGCGGGCTTCGCCTTCACCAGAGTATTGTTGATAAATTGCAGAATCGAGTTCTGGCTATAGGCAAAGGGATAATGCAGCGGTTCTTCGATCACAAAGTCAGCGTTTCCAATTGGTGGATTATTGATATGGGTAATACTGTGACAGACCGTACAGGTAATGCCCGCTTGCGAGGTGGGATCGTTGACTAGATCGTAATCAGGGTCATCGAATTTTCCGCTCAGGAATGGAACGGGATCATGGCAGCCAGCACACCAGCGGGATGCCTTGACATCGCCATCCCGTTTCAACGCCACTTCACGCGTTTCGCGGATGGCTGCCAGATAAGCCGGGTTATTGAACGAACTGAAGTGATGGACACTGTGAAACCAGCCATCGTACGCATCAGGGTGGCACTTCATGCAGTAATCGTTGTTCAGCAAGGCCCGTTCCGGGATGAACAGACCTGCTGGGGTGCGCACCTTGGAAGGCTCAAAGTAGGTAACGCCATCCTTCGATCCAACTTGATACCAGCTGCGAGGATCCTGCGACTGCAAAATGACCATCGCCACCACAATGGTACTGACCACTCCCAGGTAGCTGACCCCAACCCGCCATTTGATACGGGGACCAGACAGTCTGTGTAGCCAGTACATCCACAGGCAAACGGCAGGACAGATAATGTGTAACCAGTACACCGCAGAGCGGCTTAACTCGTGCTTGAGCTCAATCAAACCTGGGATGCGCACCAACACGACACCGCTCGCCAGGACCAGAATACCGATTGCGAACAACAGGTATCCGATCTTGACCGCTCGGCGGTTGCGCCGATGGCGGGCAGCCAACATGTGCAAAATGCCAAAAACCAGAAACGGGACAAGTAGTGTCAATCCGAGTACAAGATGCAAGCCGAACATGTACATGTAGAACACATTCTCGTAACTTTCACCACGCAGGTATCCCAACGCGGTAATGCTCGCCAGGTAGAGAGAATTGGCAGTCAATACGGCGACCAGCGCGAAGACGACGTACAACAACTTCTTCAGCCGCGGACTTACCGCCCGACGGTACTTGCGCGTAGGTGCAGCTAAAGCTGCCGGGTCTATTTTCGACATGAGGGCGTTCCAGGTTGAACCGGTGACGTTCCGGCATTCGAGTTGCGCACAGCCACAGAGAACCAGCAGCAGTGCGAGACGGTGAGCGTCTCATAGAATCAGATCGGCTCATTCCTGAAGAGAAAATCAACCGATCAGCCCAATCCGATGGGAACGCAGCCTTCAGACGCGCGGCGGGCGCAGCAACGCCCCTGGAAAGCCCACTCTTGAAAAGAATCGCGGCCACTCCACCCATTCGGAGAGGCCACTGGCGGCCAAGGTATCTGCAAACTCCAGACAGGCCTTACCAGGCCCACGGTTTACTCCTGCAGGAGGCACCACGGGAGCAGGATGATCAGGTCGCCTCTGATTGCACTGTGGCCCTTCACAGGGCGGTGTGTCGACTGGCTCGTCGGACGCAGCGGGAGCGTGCTCAGCCATGGAGTCGCCAGCCGCCACCACATAATCGCCACAGCTGGCCTGACCCGTTTTCGCCGGCAGTAAACACCACAACCCAACGACACAGAAAACGCCACCGGACATCCAGCTGGGAAACTTCAGATTGTCGATGAAACATCGCATCGTCGGTTTGCTACCCGGTCTCAGCCAGGCTTCCATCAGATTGACAAGCGGCTTTCCTCGATACGCACTTCGCCGCTGTAAAGTTCACCCTCTTGCCCAAGAACTCTGAAAGACAGCAGCCAGACAAACGGTCGCAATGCACATCGGACGAAAAACGTCAGCTGTGCGCTAGCTCTTAGTTTACTTTCCTGGGTACCGAACTGCGAACCGAAGACGGCAAGAATTTGTCCTGGTGCGGATCATACACGAACACTGCTGATGCGATCCGTGCTAACCGGCCAACCGGTGTCGACCCGTTTCCTGAACCAAACCAACGAGTTCACTAAATCGACCAATTTGAACACCTTCGGCTTCCTGTGGCGTCGATGCAATCGAGATAACCCGGAAACCCGTACCTACGGCATGTTGCCGCGCCAAGATACTGCCGGAGACAAAACCAACTTCGTTTGCTGCCACCCCAAGGGCCTGGGCATGCCGGTCAAATCGTTCCATTTGTGGCAAGTCGCAATCACCATCCTCCGGCGCAGCTCGATCAAATAATGTATCCAGACGCAATTGTCTTAGCCGATGCGTGAGAGAGCTTCCAGGGATCGCAGAACTACAGGCGGCGCCTAACGGAACGCCACGCGTCGCAAGCGTCTCTAATGTGGCGCGTACACCTGGCAGCGGCCTGAGGCTCGTCTCCCAGTCACGGCGGCGGGGCCGACCTGCGGCAAGTACTTCATCAATTGTCCCTCGTCCGAGACCAATAGCGCCCAGATAGGCCCGCAGGGCCTCCCAGTAATCCGTATCCGTTTCCACCGAACCTGACAGATAATCCTGGTCAAAGAGCGCAAAGAACGCCTCGTAATGGGTATCGACACCCATTTTTGTTACCAGTCGAAACAACCAACGTCGCCAGCCAGTATCGTCGTAAAAGACGCCGCAAACATCAAACAGCAATGCCGTCAGGGGAACTGCCCTGTTTGTCTCGTCGACATCTGGCGTCGTATCTGCTGCATCCGCCTCCGACCGTGGCCTTCCCTGGCCTGGGTCCATTGCTTTGATCCTTTTCGTTGACAGAACGTCCCACCTGATCCGCGATCACAAAGCTTGTCTCACGTGAATCAGCCGTACGCTGCTCTCACGCTTACCCTGCTGTCACGAAGGCGCGGAGTCTAGCAACAGGGTGAAAATGCCGTCAAGTCGAGTGGAATCGCATCGGATAGCAGGACTGGGCATTCCAAACTGCGTTGGCCACACCGGGGCGCAAACCTGCAGGCCGCAAGCCAATCGGATTCGTTTATTCGACGACCGCGAATAGATCACGAAGAATACCAGCCACGGTATTCCACTGGTGCGACACCCGGTTAAAGTCGGTGTCCATCCAGTTGATACCCTCACCTGGATCGACACGAGAACGAACCCGCAAGTCCTGATTCACCGGAAATTGGCCACTCGGCCCCTCCGCGAGACTGGTTTCGACCTCAGGAGAAAGCAGATACTTCAATAGCTGACGCGCATTTTGCGGATTCGGTCCGCGATCGATCACACAAAGCGAATTGGGGATGAACAGTGTCCCCATTTCTCCTGACCGCTGATCTGGAAATACGATTTCAACCGGTGCCCCTTGCTCTCGCTCAATAATCGCATCATCGGTGTCCGTCAGACCAAACAGCAACCGTCCATGAGAGACGGCTTGCGCCACTTGTTTGTTGCCAGGCAGCACAACCACATTCTTCTTCAGATCGCGAAAGAACGATGTCGCTTTCTGTTGTCCCCAGTGGGTAAACAATGCAGCTGCGTGACTGGCGGTGGTCCCAAACAGGGGCTTTGCAATTCCGACCTTACCACGCCACTCAGGGCGTACCAGATCGTGGATCGAACGCGGCCATTGGGGCTGAGGAAGCAACTCACGGTGCACCAGCAAGACCCGCGCTCGTGCCGCCAAACCGTACCAATGCCCCTCCGCCGAACGATAATTGGTGGGAATCCCCTCGATCCCAGGAATCGGGCAACCTGCGGTGAGCCCTTTCTCAACCAATCTCAGCGTATGCACAATCTCGTTATTCCAGAAAACATCACAGCGAGGACGCTTTCCTTCCAGCAACAGTCGATTGACGAGCCCGACGGTCTTGTTCGACTCGACATCATACTTGCTACGCACCAGAATCCCGCTCTGTTGTTGAAACCGCGTCAGAATTGGATCAGCAAAGTCGTTGTCCAAAGCGCAATAGACAACCACCTCGGAATCCGTTCCGACCTGGCAACCCGCCAGTCCCCCAGCAGTCGCTGCGGCGGCGATACGCCGCAAGCAGCGGCGCCGTGACATGCATTTGGGACCCCGCGGCAGTTCCCCCATGCCGTTGGCACCGTGCACCCAGGAGCACTCTGTCAGACCATCCCTCATGGCCACCCTCTCCCAGTTCTAACAAGTCGCATCACCGCAATCACGGTTGTATCACCACGAAGTTCATGTCCACCCACTTTCGCTATTCTACAGATCATCGTAGTTTCATGGGCATGTCAACCGATCTGGAACAAATGCTGGCAGTCATTGATTTCGCTACGGAAGAAAATCAACTGCCTCCGCGTGACTGGGAAGCCAGTATTGCCTGGATCCAATCCGCTGAAACTGACGACCTGATACCTTTGCTGGAGGCGTTCACCATTCGGCCAGCGCCCCAGACGCCCGTCGCCCAGAATTTGGTAGCAACGGTTCTGCAGCAGTTGGCGTGGCGCGCCGGCAGCAGGGCAGACAACAACGACACGCTCCCGCCGCAGCACCTGGCGGCACTCTATCGCCATTGGCACGGAGCCGATGCGACGCGTGTCTGGTTGCTACGGTGCCTGGCGCTGCAATACGACCACAACAGTCTGACGACGTTCGCAGAACTACTCGTCAGCGATCCACCAGTCGACGCCGCGACCGCTTTAACGCCACTGTTCCAATCCAAGAATTACGACCCGGCAGCCTTGTTTCCACGTCTACTGGATGGGCTGTCCTATACGTCCCTGGCGGTCCTTATCCTGGATCTGGCGAACTACACCGTACGTGAAGAATTACTCGATCAGCATCCCGCAGAGGACCGCCAATCCGAGCTCACCCAATTACTGGGGGGCCTCGTCCGCGAGCTCGAGCAACTGGAGCAGAAACCCCAGGCAGCCGCAACCAGGCCGAACGATGCGGAACGTGTCTCAGAAAGTGTCTCCTTGGCCGTTTCACTCTGCGATGCCCTGGCTTTGATCGGTTCGACGAGTGCCATTAGCCAGCTCTACCAGGCGCTGGAACTGCGCCATCGACGTTTGCGGCTGGAAGCAGCCGCGAGCTTGATCCGCCTGGGAGAAGACGAAGCGCAACAGGCCTTGATCCAGCTGGCGGGTGAACCTGTCGTTCGTTTACGTGCCCTGGCTTACGCCCAGGAACTGGACCTCGTTGATCAGATTGACGAGAAGTACAAAACACCCATTGCCGAAGCAGAAGCGGAAGTCGCATGGTGGCTGGCTCAACCGACTCAAATGGGCATCCCGCCAACCACCTGCGAACTGGTCGATTCACGTACCCAGCACTGGCCTGGTTATGACGCACCAATGCCCTGCTTTCTCTTTCGATTTACCTATCAATTCGGGAATTCACAGTACAGTAACGTCGCGATTGCCGGTCCCTTGACCCACGCCTTCGCAACCAGTTTCTGTGACCTTTCGGCTGAGGACGCCTACGCTGGTTTCGCGGGGTGGCATGTCGATCACGAAGAGATTTACGAAGTGGAAATCGATCCCGCGAATCCGACGCCAACCGTCACTGAATACGTTGGGCGCATTGAACGTGACGGCTATGAGGTCCTCACGCCTTCACTACTGGGCTTTTTTCTGGGAGAGCAAACGCTCGTCGCCAAAGCAGTTCGCGATGGCGAACCCGGATACGTACTGCTGGAAAATACGGACATTTACTGGCGACCACAGGGCCCTGACGACCCGCAGCTGCTCGCAGTCGATGCCTATGGTATCCACAAAGGCCACAAGCTTCTGCGGGCTTTTAACTGAGCAGCACAACCACGACCTGACAGGCGAACGCCATTTACATGGCGTCACCGGAAAACAGGCGGGTATAGCTCTCGTAACGACGGACATCGAGATGCCCATCGGCGACCGCATCCTTGACTGCGCATTCGGCTTCGTGCGTGTGCGTACAATCCGGGTACCGACACTGATTCACGTAAGGACGCAGGTCGCGGAAAAATCCGGCGACTTCTTCGGCGATCACATCCCATAACTGGAACTGGCGAATCCCTGGGGTGTCGACGACGTATCCTCCCTGAGCTAAGGGGAGCAAGCGACTCACGGTGGTCGTATGTCGTCCCTTTTCGTTGTCCGTACTGACCTCACGTACAGCTAAATCCAATCCGGGCTCAACGGCATTCAGCAACGAACTCTTGCCGACCCCACTCTGTCCGGACACGACCGTTTCTTTCCCGCGCAACAGAGTACGCAGACGGTCAACGCCAAACCCGGTCTTCACCGATGTGAAAATCACTGAATAGCCCATTTGTCCAAAGACACCAGCCAGCGGCTGGAGATCGGCCAGGTCCACAAGATCGACCTTGTTGAGACAGATCAGTGCATCAATGCCGGTCTTCTCTGAAGTCACCAGAAAACGATCGATCAAATTCGGCTTGAGCGTTGGTTCCGCGACACTCACGACGATCAACACTTGATCTACGTTGGTGACCAGAATGTGTTGCCGGCCACGGCTAGTACGACTCAAGATGCCCGTACGCGGCTCTACACGTTCGATCCAACCGGACTGGTCTTCACCCGGCCGAAACCACACCCGATCACCGGCAGCCACCACGTGCCGCTGATCGGTACTCAACGTCTTCAACAGGCCCCGTGTCACGCACTGGTAGAGGTCTCCGTTTTCCGCCTGAACCTGGCTAACCAGCCCATGTACGGCAAGTACTCTACCTTCAGAGCACGTCTCACGATCCACTTCAGGAACCACACCAAAGCCGGTAGTCTCAGCGTCCGCCTCCATTCCCTTCACCGTCCGGCGACGCGTCAGTTCCCCCTTGCCACTGACACGTTCTCCATACTCCAGATCTTGTTCGGCATACCCGTGCTCATGGTAACCTCGAGTGAGATTCCCCTGACGTTTACGAGTCTGGTGCTTTTTGCGCAATTCGGCGCGGATCTTGTTGGTTTTGCGAGGACGTTTACTCATCGTTGCCTGTTCGCTCTCGTCATGAACACTGCGCCTTACAGCCCTTCGATGGCGCCTTACAGCCCTTCGATG
>PBOG01000226.1 GCA_002724245.1 Planctomycetaceae bacterium | reverse complement strand
TGGCGCTTTCGGGCGCGACTTTCCGGACTCCCACGGCTGCCTCACCTTTCAGGAAGGCGATGCCTTTTTCTTTGCACGTCGCAGCAATGAAGATATTTTCATCGCTGATTGGCAACCCCTCACTTTCCAGAATCGCCCGGGCCGCCGCGGTACCCTTGGTGGCATCCTCGTTGTTCATCTCCAGTGGAGACCGCGTTGTCGGCTCCAGATTGAGTTGTTCCGACGCAATCTTGACAATCTCAGCATCCGGTTCGACCGGCGTCTTGCCGAAGTACCCCAGGATCATCTTGCCATACGAGGGAGCAATCTTCTCCCAGGGCTTGAACATCACATTATTCAGTGCCTGTTGGATGTAGAACTGTGAGACGGGCGTCACCGAAGTTCCAAACCCACCGCGACGGACCACATCTCCCATGGCTTTGATCAAGTCCGGATATTTGTCAAGAATTCCGTTGTCACGCATCATCTGGGTATTGGCGGTCAACGCACCACCTGGCATCGGACTCCAAGGAATCAACGGCTCGACCGTGGTTGCCTCCGGTGGCAGGAAATATTCCTGCATGCACTCCTTGAACACCTCTTCGGCTTCACGCACCTTGTCGATGTCGATTCCCAGGGTGTAATCAGACCCCCGCAAAGCGTGCCACATGACCAGGATGTCGGGCTGGCAGGTACCGCCAGAACACGGCGCCAACGAGAGATCAATCGCATCCGCGCCCGCATCGAGCGCAGCCAAGTTGGCCTGAACTGAAATTCCGGCTGTTTCGTGTGTATGAAAGTGAATAAATGTGCCCGCGGGCAGGATCTGGCGGGCCTGTTTGACGGTGTCGTACACCTTGGACGGCACCGCCGTCCCGGAAGCGTCCTTGAAGCAGATCGAATCGAACGGAATATCCGCGTCCAGGATCTGCCGCACGCGATCAATATAGAACTCGGCGGTATGCGCACCTTCACATCCGGGCGGCAACTCCATCAGGGTCACACAGACTTGATGTTTCAATCCCGCTGCGGCAATGCACTGGCCACTGTAAACCAGATTCTCCACATCATTCAGCGCGTCAAAATTTCGGATCGTCGTGATCCCGTGCTTCTTGAACAACTCGGCATGCAATTGGATGATGTCACTTGACTGCGATTCCAGCCCTACGACATTGACGCCGCGCGCGAGCGTCTGCAAGTTGGCAGAGGGACCCGCTGTAGCGCGAAACTGATCCATCATGTCAAAAGCGTCTTCGTTGCAATAAAAATACAACGACTGAAAACGGGCACCCCCGCCCGCTTCGAAATAATCAATCCCCGCATCGCGGGCCGCCGCCAACGCGGGAAGAAAGTCTTTTGTCAACACGCGCGCTCCGTAAACCGACTGAAAGCCGTCTCGAAACGCCGTACACATGAAAGGGATCTTTTTGGCCACTCTTGCTTACCTGCTTGCGTCAATTTGTGAGGGCTGACCAGAGAATTCCAGCAGCAACCGCGGAACCGAGAACACCAGCCACATTGGGTGCCATCGCGTGCATCAACAAGTGGTTTTCAGGATCCTCTTCCAGTCCCACCATCTCGACCACACGCGCCGAATCGGGTACCGCTGAGACTCCTGCTGCACCCACCAAGGGGTTGATTTTTTCTTTCAGAAATACGTTCATCAATTTGGCAAACAGTACGCCACCAGCCGTCGCCACGGCGAAGGCAGTCGCCCCCAGCCCAAAGATCAGTAATGACTCCGGCTGCAAAAAATTCCGGGCGGCCGTGCTCGCACCAACTGAGAAACCCAGCAAAATGGTCACAATGTCGATCATCGACGTACGCGCACTCTGTGCCAGCCGATCGGTGACACCGCACTCCTTGAGCAAATTGCCAAAGAACAGCATTCCAATCAACACCAGCGCGCCAGGCGCCAGCAAGGTGCAAATCAGGAAGGCGGCAATCGGAAACACGATCCGTTCTGCCTTGGAAACTTCACGTGGCGGCTTCATGCGAATCTTGCGTTCACTCTGCGTCGTCAACAGCTTCATGATCGGCGGCTGAATCACGGGTACCAGCGCCATATAGGAATAGGCCGCAATCGCGATCGCCCCCAGCAATCCCGGAGCCAGCTTGGCGGAAAGAAAGATCGCCGTGGGACCATCGGCGCCACCGATAATGCCCACTGCGCCCGCCTCGGCTGACGTGAACCCCAGAGACAAAGCGCCCAGAAACGTCAGAAACACACCGATCTGAGCGGCCGCTCCCAGCAGGACCAGTCGAGGATTGGACAACATGGTGGAGAAATCGGTCATCGCACCGATCCCCAGAAAAATCAGTGGTGGGAAGATGCCCTGACTGACACCAAAGTAGAGATAACCCAGTACGCTTCCTGAACGCGAGCGAACCTGCTCTGGCTTGACTGCCGAAGCACCGTCCCCACTCTCCTCGGATTCGTCGTCAGTGCCAGCAAACAGTGAGACAAGTGGGTTCAGCATCCATGAATCCGTACCTGCGGAGTCTTCGATGGTCTCCGTCAGCACCTTTCCATCTTCAACCAGAATCGCTCCCTGGTTCTCCACTCCCAACTGCATGTCTTCGCTGAAGGGAATATTCCCCACAATGATGCCCATGCCGATGGGCACCAGCAACAACGGCTCGTAGTGCTTGCGAATCGCCAGCGTAATGAACGTAATACCAATGACGATCATCGCCACGTTGCCGAAGCTGAGCGTGGCAAAGCCGGTCGTCTGAAAAAACTCGAGAAGATTCCCCATATGATTCTGGATGCTCAGCCCATTGAGTTTGTGGTTCTAGTTACCTGGTTGATTGGGTGCGGTGGTGATGCAACGCAAACCCAACAGCCGCCGCCCGCTCCTGTTCCTCGTTGGGGGAGGAGAGCTGGTCCGGTGCGGACGGAAAAATACCGTCTACGACCGCCAGCACCCGCGGCAGCGAATAGATGAATACGGCAATCAGTGTCAGCGCAGCGAACACCACGGTCATACCCGTAACTGCCAACTGCAGATGCTCGGGCTCGATGCGGTCTAAATTCATCTCAGTTTCCTGCCACCTTGTGTTCCTGTGGCCGTCGCTCCCAGGGCGTCAGGCCGCTGGCGCCGGCCACGTACGTCGCCGCCATCCGGAACCTGCCGGGAGTTCCTTGCGCCCAAGCGCAAACCACCCATTTTATGCCGAAACGCCCGACTGTCGATACGCACACCCACGCTGACCACATTTTGTCAGCAGTTTAGCCGATTTGGGTGATCACACCCCCAAAATACCGCTCCTGACCCGTGGGTGTTTGCAGCATGAGGGCTCCATCCGCGTCGATTCCCAGACAGGTACCCTGAATTTTTTGACGGCCCGCTTCCAATTCAACAAACCTCCCGCGCAAGGCACACCGGGCCCTCCACTCCGCAGCCAGCTGCCGGTCATCATCGCGCAAACGCGCCAGCTGGCGTTCGAATTCTCCCAACACCTCGATCAGAACTTCAGTCAAATCAAACACGGTGCCCGTCGTGTCCACCAAGGAGGTCGCGATCTCTTGAAGTTCGTCAGGGGCACCTGCAAACGAATTATTGACGTTGATCCCGATCCCGATCACCAGCGTCGGCGCCGGCCGCCGGCCGCCGACTTCGATCAGGATCCCGCAAATTTTCCGCCGGTTCATCCAGACATCGTTGGGCCACTTGAGGGCAACCTCCTGTTGTCTTGCCAGGGTGTCCAGCGCCAGGCAGATCGCCAGGCCGGTGGTCAACGACGCTTTCGGCCATTGCTGTTCAGCGATGCCAAAATAGGCAGGCTGAATAACCAGAGAGCAGGTCAACGCACCTGCGCTAGACCACCACTGGTTAGAGCCACGGCCGCGCCCCGCAGTTTGTCGCGAGGTGACCACCAGCAGTGGTACCGAACAGAGGTTATTTCGACAAAATTCGAGAGCATCGTCGTTGGTCGAATCGATCGTTTCGTGGGAACGCACCTGCTCCACAAAACTCTCACGCACGATCCGATCTGAATCGAGCCTGTTTCTGGCGTCATCTGCGGCCAACATGCCTGGCACCCTGGTTTCGCCTCCCGGCATCGACAACGAGAAATCGCTGCCCGGATTCGTGCCTGGAAGTTCCTGCAACCATAACGCGATTCGGCGGCGTGACAAACCCGTGGTAGAGTGGACGGCCCGCGTTCAGGTCGGAGGATGCACTGCCGGAATCAAATTGCCAGGCGGTCCCAGCACGAGACAACCGTTGCAAAGAGACCGATCCGCACCGCGAGTGGCCTGCTCGCCGCACATTTGACAACCCCAGGGGTGGCACTACGATCGTGACCGGATCCTATTTGCTACACCATCACTCGGCGCACCTCAGGCGACGGACACGGGTAACATTCGTCGCGTAACTAACGACTCTTCTGTTCGTTCCAGGAGGAGACACCATGCCACCTCAAGTCGCTTGCTGCCTGACGGTGGACAGCCGCTGGGGATGCTGATTCAAATCCCCGACCGCAATCACCTGCGAATCGCATTCCGCGCCGACACCCAATCTCCCTGGGTCTTTTCCTCGACGTTTGATGCCGGCGAAGCGTTTGGCGGAATCGCAAAATTTGCGTACCCCTGCCTGGTCTCCTTCACTGGTCGCGGTGTTGGGTTCAAGGGCTGGGGTAGCGGCAACTATCCCGGGTTCCAGAAATTCCAGATCGACTACCTGCGATTCCGTTACGGCCTGACCGGGGAACGCTAGCTCACGATTACGTCTCGCTGCCCAGCAGTCGCTCGGTGCGCCCGGGGCGGGCAGTCGCGCACGCTACCAGAGCAGCTGTTAACCGTACAAACTAACCATCAAGAATTGCAGACCGGATAGCTCCACGCGTCCAGAACCCGACTCACCATCATCCGCGATTTCAGTCTTTTCAGCACCCTCCACGCAGCCCAACGGACAGCAAAGCGGTTGTTCTTTGCCCAACGCAAACGGTCCATTTCCTGGCCGGATCGATCAGCCGCTTGACACATCCAATACCCTGCCAGTCCCCGCGCACACCCTGCTGACTGGAAAACACCCGACCGACGGACGACCACCGGTCACTGCAACAAGCGACCGCGGCAGCTTTCATGGAACGCGCGGTCACATCAGGGTATGATCTGGTTCGGCCCCGAACCTGGACATGGTTCGAGTCGGCGCCAGACAAGGCCGACACCGTTGCGCCTCTGGACATCCCCCTACACCACCAGACAACCCCTCACAAGACCATACCAATGAGCACCGCACACAACGTCCTGGGAACACCACTGGAAACCTGCAGTCTCAACCCACGCACTGGATTTTATCGGGACGGCTGCTGCAACACGGGCGCGGATGACGCCGGGCTCCACCTGGTCTGCATCATTGCCACAGACGCCTTCCTGGAATTTTCGGCGGCCGTCGGTAACGACCTCAGCACACCCATTCCTGCGTACGGTTTTCCAGGGCTGAAAGCAGGCGATCGCTGGTGCTTGTGCGTCCAACGCTGGCAGCAAGCACTGCAGGCGGGCACCGCCCCACAGGTCGTGCTCGAAGCGACCCACATCTCGGCACTCGAATTTGTCGACCTGGAAGATCTGCAAGAATACGCCATCACGCCGTAACCATCCCGGAATGGGGCCTGATTGGACAGACGCGTCCCGTTATCAGCGCGCCAAACCCGGAAACCGGCTACTACCCAACCGCAGTAAATCGCCCGTGCCACCCGGTAAGGTCAGACGCAGCACCCCATCATTCACGGGCAGCGTTTCGGGCTGGCCTGTTTTGCGCGAGAGTCTGCCCACCACGCGAACCTTCTGATCCAGGTTCAGGGTCACGGTCACCGCCCGCTCCACCGCCGAGACCTTTGGACCATGCCATAGGTTCGTCAGCATAAAATATTCCTGGCCCTGATCATCGATGAAAAAGCCGATCAGCAGGTCCTGCCACTCCACCGATGCTGTGCCCGCATTCTCGATCACAATTGACTTGATCGTCGCATTATCGCCAGCACCTGGCTGCCACGCCGTGACGCCAGCAGGAACCCGGTTACCACGGCCCGGCACATAATGGACAGCCCTGCTGGTGAGGAAACGCAATGCCTGCCCGATGTGGCGGACTTCCTGGTTCAAATGAGCCGCATGGTAGTAAATCGGTCTGCGCTCCAACGTGTCGTTACTCACCATCGCCGGACCCTGCTGATCTTCATAGGTGAAATAACCGATCCCGGTGTAACCACTCGTTAAATGGGTAAACACTTGCATACGGAGATCGGATTCACTGGGCATCCGGTATCCGCGACGGGGATCACTGTGAGATTGCACAAAGCTCCAGTACGGCTTGGCCAATTCTTGCGCCACCTTTCTGGCCGTAACGAGCGTAGGAAAGGGGTTGGTAGTCGCGCCCCCTTCTCGAAAAATGTACGCGTCGTACATCACCACATCAGGGTCCATGATCGTGCCAAAGTCGCGTAGATATTGCTCGTAGCTGTAGCCAGCTGCGGGTAATTCGCCACCGTAATAGCGTTCCAGACGCGCCCCCCGAGGAAAGGCATTAGAATAGACCAGTGTCTCAGGATACGCCTCCTTCAATCTGCGGATCGCCTGGGCTGCGACGAACATATCTGGACGGTTCGGTTCATCCCAAACGATCCATCCAGTACAGCCCTGATAGGTATCGTGGTGGTTCTTCAGGCGGGCCATGAGCGCGTCGGTTAAGCCGTTCTCACGAAGCAAAACGGATTGGACGTGCAAATGCCATGGTAGCCCGACGCGCGCACTACCTTGGAGTAATGCGGGACGTTGCTTCCAGGCCAACACAGTCGTCAGGTTGGCATCCCGGTATTGTTGCGGATTCGAGGACTTTGGAATGATGGTCAGCGCCATCGTGGTCAGTGGATTCCTGCGGACCCAGCGGAGGCCCCGTCCAAGCTCACCAGCGGCGCCGACTTGCGTGCCTGCGCTGGCCACAATCAGTAAATACAACGCGAAACTGGGTGCCGTCACGGATAGTCGCATCATCAGGTGTTGTTTCCTCTACCAGCGTCGCTATCACGGATGATCCGCGCGCCCCGCAGGACATCCTGCGTCGCTGCCGCACCCAATCTTCCATGCCTAATGCGGTGCGGCATTCTCCCAGATCGGATATGTGGTCGCAAGCAGCACAACGACTGCGGCAAACCGTGTTTGGCAGTCCTGATTTCATCTGCCAGAAACCGCCCTGGACGGATTCCACAGCCTCACCCATTCGGCCGCTGCAAACCCGCCGAAACATAGACAATGACAGTCCGCTTTGAAACGATCCTATAGTAGCACCCTCACTGCTGCTATGATGTGATTTGGCTCCCACAACACAGACACCTCCGCCGCGCTGCGGCGACCGATTCGATTCCAACCGAAACAATTCCAACCACCATGATTGCGATTCACCACCAACCGCCCGAACCCGCTGGGGAGCCTGCGGATCTGCAACCGGGCCAACTGGTCTGCCACCGGCGCTATGGCTACCGCGGCGTCATCGTCGAGCGCGACGCGGAGTGCCAGGCAGACGAAGCCTGGTACTTCAATAATCAAACTCAACCCGCTCGCAATCAGCCCTGGTACCACATCCTGGTTCACGAGTCGAACGCTTGTACGTACGCAGCCGCCGAGAATCTGGTCAGCGATTCCAGCCAGCTGCCCATCGCGCACCCGCTACTTCCCCGTTTCTTCAGCGCCTGGCAAGCCGGCAGGTATCTCCGCAATAACGAGCCGTGGCCCCGATAACTGTCACGCGATTTGCCAACGCCCCGCTGGGAGCGAAACAAAACCCTGGCAAACCGAGTTGATACGGGCAGCTTTAACCGGCTTCAAATGGGCGGCAGCTGAACGTCACCCAAATGGAACGTCTTTCCATCGGGGTCACGATACCGCAACTGGTACGCAGTACGCCGGTGTTTCTGCAAAGGAATCCCGCCCGCATACGCGGCCGGCTTTCGATCAGCGAAGGGAACCAAGAAAACAGCCGTAATCGGAATTTCACCAGCAACCTCAGACCACTCGACGTCACGCAACCACTGAGCCGAATGCACCTGGCGTGTTTCGAAGGTAACAGGAATGAAGACAGAACCATGCCGGCAACACAACCAACACCACGAAGTAACAATTCAGGGGCACAGTCCACTCAACCGGTTGGCGTAATCCGGACAGTCTCATTCCGGTCCTGTCTTCGATCTTCACTCCGCAGTCCAGTAGTGGGGACAATCGCCAACCTGTCCTGTGGGAAGCCAAAATCGGCAAAACGTCCCACGAGCGCGAGAGATCGGCGGCAGACCTGTCTGGGGGCAAACTTTTTCGGCAGGTCCAGAAAGTTCATCGTCAATCAACCGTATCCGGCTGTTCCACGGCCTGTACTCCGGCCTGTACTCCCGGGCGAATCGCTGATCATGCTCCATAAGCACTATCACATCAACAACTTGTGTCAATGTCATTAGCGGTGGCCCGCTGGCGAACAAGCAGAGAAAGCACGGCCTTCTCACTGGTCCATCCACCCGTCCCTGTAGTGCACTCGTGACGCACATCTGTGTAAATTTTTGCCGATTTTACACACCCCACCTGCAGGCGACGGGCTCTAGGTATGTTGGTGACTTGTGGATACGTCAACCTGCACCAGGATCACGTTCGGAACGGGCGACTGGGCTGGGTCACAGCCCGGCATATCAATCGCACGCGTGAAGACCAGGCAACTAGCGTTCCAGGTTGCCCGTCCGCATGCAACTTCGTGATCGAGGAAAGCTCGCTATGACAGTGGAACACGTTACCGCTCTAGAGAATTGCAATGCCCAGGTCACACGCAACGACCAAGGTCAGGTCGTCACCGTAAACCTCATCGACGGTTCCCTCACCGATGCAGAAGTCGAACATGTCGCAGCCCTGAATAGCCTAGAAACACTTTACCTGGACGGTACAGACGTAACCGACTCGGGACTGGAACGCCTCGCAGGCTTGCCACGTTTAGGGACAATCGGTCTGTCTGAAACTCAAATCACTGATACGGGAATCCGGCATCTCCTGGAACTACCTCAGCTACACACGCTTGACTTGCCCAACCAAATTACCGATTCGGGATTACTTCAACTTCAAGAACAGAGAACCCTCAAGAGACTCATTCTGATCGGAGCTGAAGTCACCGACGAGGGGATCGCCCATCTCTCAGAAATGACCGACCTGGAGTTCCTCTGCCTGGCCCATACCTGCGTCACCGACGCCGGACTCAGTCAGCTGAGCCAGATGAAGAAACTGCGCGCACTCGACCTCCACGGTCTAGGCATCACGGATTGTGGCCTGGTGCACCTGGCGCCATTACATCAATTGGTAGACCTTTACCTCAGTGACTCCCAAGTTACAGATGCTGGCCTCAGGCACCTCGCCAACCTGACCAATCTGGAATTTCTCACGTTAAGTTCGAGAGCTGAAGCGGGCCAATGGGTCGATCGCCTCTCCATCACCGATGCAGGCATCGCACATCTCAGCGGTTTAACCAAACTGCAATACCTGTCCCTCTGTAATACACACACGACCGACGCCGGACTGCACTATCTCAGCGGAATGGAAGGGTTACAGGTTCTCTTTCTTGACAACACGGAGGTCAGTGAAGACGGAATTGCAGAACTGAGACAGACATTACCCGACTGTCACATCAAAGCCTGACGGTAAACGTCTACCTGCGGTAAATGTGCAGTGCCTGACAACAATTCATGAACATCCTCGGGCACACTGGCAGTGCACCTCAATGACCGCAGGGTAGTCGACCTGAATCAACACGTGGTAAGGTACCAGGCGCGTAACGTGTCTGTTCCAAAACGCACACGGCAGGTGCGCTCTCAGGTTCGGGGGTTCGGCGACATGGTCGTGGACAGTGGCCGCTTCGTTGACCTGCAACCCACAGTCAACTCTGGCAGAGTTCCAAAACCAGCCATGGATCACAGACTATCTAATGACCTGATCACGGCGACTTTATCTCGTCGTTTTGCCGTGGTGGTTCTGGGCTGGTTGATCACGGCAACAACAGGAGCAACTGCGACCACCGCAGAGACGGTGGAGCTGGTACGCGACGGACAGCCTCGTGCCACGATCCTGCTGGAAGAAAACCCGACCATCTCCGCGCAATTGGCGGCTCACGAATTACAGTACCACCTCCAGAAGATGTCCGGTGCGACGCTGCCCATCGTGCGGGAACCGGCGACTGTCAAGGGGACCGTCGTATTGGTAGGCGAAAGTCGGGCGAGCAAGGCAAGGGGCTACAACAACGCGGATTTCGGGCAGAGTGAGTACCTCGTCAAAGCCCAGGGCGATCAGTTGATTCTGCTTGGCCGGGACTACGGGCTCTATTGGCCGCTGGCAGGCCATCGCGGAAAACTGAACTACCACGGCGACATGCACAAGGAGCTGGGCTACAGCGAAGTCTGGATGAACCAGCCGCTGGGATCGTGCCACGCCGTGCACACCTTTCTGGAACGTGTTCTGGGTGTGCGCTGGTACCTGCCGACCGAACTGGGTGAAGTGATCCCGCAGCGGAAGACGGTGACGGTGGCAAATATCAATCTGCGCAGAACCGTCGCTGCGCCCTACCGACGGTTCTACCCCTGGGCCATCAACAAAAAGCTGTACTACGACGACTGGGACGCCACGCATTGGAACCGCGCCGATCATTGGGACCTCCGCAGCGGCATCCTGTATTGGGTTCGCAACAAACATGCGGGCGGTCCCCCAATTGCGGCCAACCACTCGTTTAACGGCTGGGATCGCGCGTTCGGCGAAAAACACCCGGAGTGGTTCAGCCCCAAGGACTGGGAGCAGATGAAGACGATGCGCTACCAGGGAGAAGTCAATCCATGCCTTAGCCAGGAAGGCGTTTTCCGGGCCAATCTCGGTATCATTCGCGGCTATTTCAACTACCAGAAGGCGCCTTTTTCTCAGGCGCACGCGTCGGCCGCCCAGCACCCCCGCGACTTCTTCGGAATCTGCTTGAACGACAACCACCACTACTGCCAGTGCGATGCGTGCCGGTCGCAGTACCGCTTGGATTTCGACATCTACAACTATGGCGACGTATCACACTACTTCTGGAACTACACCAATCGGCTGGCGCGGGAACTGCAGCGCACGCATCCCCGAGCGCGGCTGATCGGCCTGGCCTATTTTTCCCACTATTCCGCGCCGAAAGGCCTGAAGTTTGAACCCAATCTGGGCGTGCTGATCACCCGTCAGCCGTACACCCACTGGGACCATGGCATGCGCAACTATGAACATGGCCAGGTCCGCAGCTACCTGGAAGAGTGTGGCGCGAGCGACCTGTTTACCTGGGAGTACTTGTTGCATCCCTGGGTCAGCTCTGATCCTTTCCCTGCCGTGCTGCCTCGGCTGTCAGCGCAGGACGCAAAATTCCTCGTCCGCACGCCACGTTTCCGCGGCGGGATCATGCAAACCCAATACGCCGGCATCAAAGGTAGCGGTAACGTCTGGGCGCATCCGTTACTCGATCACTTCCGACTCTACTTCCGCATGAAACTCTACGACGATCAAACGCTCGACGTGGAAACGATGCTCGATGAGTACTACGACAAGTTCTACGGCCCGGCCAGTGGAATGGTTCGCAAGTTCATTGAGGCCTTGGAAACCCGCTGGTGCGATACTCGGATCGCCACCGCTGCCGGCGCGCATCCTGCCAGTTACAACAACAACCCTCGACTCTGGTGGGAATTTCTCGGTACACCTGATTTCATCACGCAAATCGAAGGGCTGCTGGCGCAGGCGCACGCGGCAGCCCCCGACGGCAGTATTTACGCCGCCCGGGTCGACTTGCTCGACAAAGGGCTGTTGAAGTTGCTCCAGAAGAATCGACAAAAGTACCTCGACGACCAGGCCACTCAAAATAGCGTGAAACGATAACCGCTCCAGATTTTGCTGTGGCGGAGGATATGTCGACGACGCCGAAACGGTCGGTCTGGCCAGTCCGCCTAGCGAACATCGATCTGGTTTTACCCGTTTGCGCTGACGATGGACCACCGCGAAAGACAAAAGAACCGAGGAAAATCGGCGTCACAAAACGGTTCGGCACATGTTCCCCCCCAGATACGACCGACCGGGCATCTTCTCCAGCGAGCTACGGCTTCCCGTCGAGCCAGGCTTCCAGCACAACGGGCCATGCAGACTAGAAACATGACGGCGGGCTGCAAAGGTACTCAACCAACAACCGCGCGAACAAAGCAAACGGGCTTTCGGGTCCTGTCATTCAAGTCTCAGACTATCAGTCCCGAGGAAACATCTGCGACATCGACGCGTGCTTATGCAAGTGCTGCAGCGGATTCACAGCCACCACACCAGATCCGCTTGTACACGTTCTTCAAGGCACCCTCCCGGTCGTTGGTTGCAAACTGCGTCAGCGCATGCGTTGTCCAGGAAACTTATTCACCACCCAGCCATTCCTTGAATATTAGAGGTTTCCCTGTCGGAGGAACAGCAAAACGCAGGCCAATATAGTAAGGTGCTCTCCGCCATCCATCAGCGAAACAAGACGGCCACAATGGCACTTGCCCACCATTTCTTGATCACAACTTGCAGAACAGGCGCTGTTTCTCCGGCGGTGCTGTTTTATAAAGGGGGGTAGCTGTTCTATAAAAGGGGGACGGGGACGGCTCTTTGCGCGGTGCAAAAGCGTCAGTTCCTCTCAAGGATGCTTTTAAGCGCAGGGAGTAACAGCAATGCGAACGGCAAAGGAACTGCTAATCGCGAGCAAAGAATTTGCCAAAGAAAACCGGGTGGTCAGCTGGTGGCACCTGTTGTCTACGCTGGCCCTGGCCATTGTGCTCTTTGCCGCTGCGGTGAGTGGTCTTCATTGGGGTATCCGCAGCGTGGCCAGCATTGCATTGGGCCTTGTCTGGGTGCGCCTGTTCATTATCTACCACGATGTTCAACACAACGCCATGTTCAAAGGTTCCACCACAGCACGGTTTGTGATGGCACTATTCGGACTGATTACTGCAAGTCCCCCAAGCGTCTGGCGACGGTCACACGACCATCACCACAAACACAATTCCAAGATCTTTGGCGCCCACATCGGTTCGTACCCGATCATGACAACCCAGGCTTACGCGAATGCAGGAACTCGTCATAAATGGGTCTATGCTGCGTCCCGGCATCCCTTATTGATTTCCCTGGGCTACTTCACCGTTTTCTTGTGGGGCATGAGTCTACGACCCTTTCTACAAAATCCCGCCCGCCATTTTGACGGCCTGGTGGCGGGTGTCCTTAGCCTCGGTAGCATGGCGACATTGGGATGGTTCGGTCTCGATATGATGCTGCTGGGAATGACCATTCCCATCATGATCGCAGCTGCAATGGGAGCGTACCTGTTCTACGCACAACACAATTTCCCCACTGCACGCTTGAAACCAAACTCAGAATGGTCACACGTTGATGCCGCCCTAAATGCGTCGAGTTACATTGCAATGAGTCCTCTGATGCATTGGTTTACCGGGAATATCGGGTACCACCACGTCCACCACCTCAATGCCCAAATCCCTTTTTACCGGCTCCCCGAAGCGATGGCCTCCCTGGAAGAGCTGCAAACGCCAGGTATTACGACGCTCAAGTTTGGCGATGTACTCGCCTGCTTGCGGCTGAAACTCTGGAGCCCGGAACAGAACCGTTTTGTCACATTCGCTGGCGAGTAACCGCTACTAGGTGTCGGTGCGCCTGACGCAATGGGTATGACCAGACCGGAACGTCCTGGGTCGAACAAACCCAATGCGTGTATGGATAGCGGTGGACTGCGATTGAATATTACCTTGAGGTCACGCGCAGCGACCTGCGCCGCTCGCGGTCACCGCTGTCCCCCAGCGACGTTGTCCTCAAGCCACGGTCTCCTCAAAGCAAAGCCGGCAAACCTATGACCACACCGCAGATTGGCCTGATCACTCTCTCTTTGTTCTCCGCACTGGCAGCGTTGGCGACTGGCGCAGACGCTACCAGAATCACCGTGACCGTCGACCGTGGCCGTGATCTCGGGCAGAGCTTTGGCTCGCTGTTTGAATTGACCAGTGGGAACACAGACCTGGTCATTGGAGCCGGTTTTCAAAACGCCTACAACACAGAGTTCCGTGCGGACCGGCACGCCGTGCAATTCTTCATTCGACCGACGCGCGGTGCGCGGGCAATGACAACAGAAGAATTACCGCGACCCAATAACGAGCTGACGGGATCATACCTCTTTAGCCGTGACGGAGTGGTTTATTCCGCCTATGGTGGAATGAAAACCTGGGACACGGCATCGGGGAGCTGGCGCCGTTCGGATGTCAGGCACGAAACCATGCGGGTGGGGAATGCCACCCTTACCTTCGCGGGCAGCAGCGTGATCTGCGATGGGAGAACGATTCTCGAACCACCGGAGGCAGGTTCGTATCAACGGTTCTTCTACGCGCACGGGCATTTGTGCTTCTACCACGTCAACCGTCGCGACAAACCCTATCGCCTTTACCTCAATGACAAAGATGGATTCAGCAGGCTTTACGCGTGTCCGTGGACTCCAGAACAGCCACGGGTCGAGCTGGCATCCGCGGTAACACTGAGGCTGCCCGTTGTCGGTGAAACGACTTTCGCCTGGGGACAATTGGGGCCTCAAATCGTAACCGGATCGAACATTGGTGGATTCTACGTGTTCCAGGATGGATCCTGGAAAATACAACTTGAACCAGTGATCACGCGCAGTTACCAGCTGTATTCCAGCCTGTCATTTGCTGGCAACTTATTGATGGGCCAATATCCTACAGGACGCGTGTTCACCTATGACGGAAAGATCATCCGTGACCAGGATGGCTGGCCTCCTGTCCTACCCGGTGTATCACGAAGTGCGCGCGAGGCACAAACAACGGCAGTCTACGGCGGTGACCTGTTTGTAGGCGTCTGGCCATGGGCAGAAATGTGGCGTTACAACCCGGACAGCCAGAGCTGGTCTTTCATGCAACGGATGTTTGATCATCCGGCACTCACCGACAAGATCACACATCCCTACGAAGTTGAGAATAAAGAGCATCCTGTGCTCAATTTATGGGGCCAGCGCATCACCAGTCTGGTCACCAACGGTCCGGACTTGTTCGTTTCCACATCATCCAAAGGAGTCGCTAAATGGAAGCCTGAGGCTTTCCCATTTTTGGCACCGGAAAAATGGCAGTCCTACGGAAAAATATACCGCGTCACGATACCTGGCCACCTGTCCGCCCCCACCAGATGGACCGACGGACCGACGACGCTTGAATTCATCATCGGTGTCAACGAAATCACCATCATCCAGGACGGTACACGCCTCGCCACCACCCGGCTGGACGGACCGCTGGCAAAACAGCTTGAAAAACTGAAACCCTTCAAAACCGTCCAGTGGGGTAGCGGAATCTACGGTCACTTTGATGGCGTGTCGCTCAAGGGGACCATCGCAGGTCTCTGAAATATGGCTGGCACTTGACGTCGCCACTGGGTCCGGAATCCTCAGCGATCAAGGTAATGTCTACCGATTGGTTCGCTCTGGTTTGAGCGATTCTGTCTGGTTTTACCGTGCGGCCGCACAAACGACCGATGAATTTCCAGGCCACGAACCCAAAAAATCGAACTTTTCAAGGGCACAAACTACAATGGACCAAGACACCTGCTAGTCGTCTCCATGCGCCTGTCGACCCGGTACCTGGCAATCAGAAACGACGGATGAACTGTAACGGCCCAGAAGGAGTCCATTGATGATGCAAATACGCACCCCGATAGTAATCGGTTTGTTCGTCGCAGCATTGCCAGCAACGACTTTCATCTCCGCGCAAACGGCTCCACCAGCAGGCCAGCAGACAGTCGTCCCGGAGCCCACGAAGCTTGCCTTACCGAAAATTGCCGACGAGCCCAAGGCAATTGACCCCAGTCAATTGTTCGCACCCCAACTCGTGGTCAAAGCCACACAAGATTTCTCAGACTCCTCCTTACGCGAAGTCGTCAGCTGGCTTCAGGAAGAGCAAGAAATCGTAGTCCTGGTCGACAAAAAAGCACTCAATGAGATTGATATCTCCTTTGCCGAACCGGTTTCAGACCATCTCCAGGACGCGCCTGTTTATCTACTCCTGAATCGGCTGCAATCGATGGGCATTGGCTGGTATTACGACAGTGAGGTACTCTACATCACTTCCGTCAAAGTGGCACAAGCACGCACCACAACGGTCCCCTACAACGTCGGCGACCTGATGGATGCCGGGTACGACCTAGATCATCTCATCTCGGTGATCACCAGCACGATCAACGCCGACAGCTGGGAAGAGACTGGAGGAATCGGTGCTTTAAATTCGCTGGGTGACGTGTTGTTCGTACGTCATGCCTACGAACAGCAACGGGGAGTCCACGCCTTGCTGCAAGCGCTGCGAAAACATGCCCGCCAGACCTTTCTCAACGACCCCCCTCAACATCGTGCATTTCGCGACAAACTGAATGCAAATGTGTCAGTCAATTTTTCAGACACACCTTTGGCAACGGCAATCGACCAACTGGCCACTACATCGGAAAGCGACATTCGCTTGGATCGACCCGCACTGCGCGATGCCAGGATTCGCGAACGAGAACCACTGACGCTGAAACTAGCCAACCGCAAACTGGGCACCGTGCTGCAGGCGCTGTCGCTGAATCTGGAACTCACCTGGATCCTGCGCGATGGCGTACTGTGGATCACGACACCCAAAGTCGCCCAGTCATTCTTGCGTACCGCCGTCTACGATGTGCGAGACCTCTGCCGCGACACGGATGAAACAGCGGCGCTCATCGAAGCCATCGTGAGTCAATCCAAACCAGACTCCTGGAGTGAGGCCGGTGGCGTCGGTGAAATCGAATCTGCCAAACCGGGCACCCTGGTCGTAACGCATCAGGAACAGGTTCACCAGGAAGTTCTTCATCTGCTCCAGATCTACCGTACCGCACTCCGCGCGTCCAAGCCGCGCAACCGAGGCGAGGAGAAGGACACGGATGTGATCACGGTCTATTATCGTCTGCATCGAAACGTCGCCGAGGACTTGTCCGAAATGCTGCCGATGCTGATCCGGCCTGACACGTGGCACGTCGAAGGGAACAATGACGACAGCCCAGGTCGGGTATTCGTGGTGGCGTCGGAACCTGATATTTCGAATCTCCGTGGGGGAGGAAAAACAAACGCTGATATCAAGCAATCTACGCTCTCGCTGGTCATTGAACGATCGGTGTTGATCATCCGACAAACCCGCTCTGCCCACGAAGAAATTGCCACGATCATACGCCGTGTAAAAAATGGAGACACCCCCGCTGGCGGTATCGGTGGAGGTGGTTTCGGGGGTGGCTTTTTTGCCATCCCCGGACTGCAGCCGACCAGGCCGCGCCGCTGACGGTGCGCCCTGGAGGGAGACTGGCCCATTTCTCCCTGATCGCAGTTCCTCGCCTGCATCGATGCCACCGGAATCAGACGGCGGGGACACCACCGGTACTGTCAGCGAACTGCTCTGTCTCAACGCCCAGGCGCTGCAGCATCGTAACGAACAAATTCGACAAGGGAACATCCTCGTGGCTGGCCTCTCTCTGCCACGGTTCGGTGCCACCGAGCCAAGGTCCACCCTGCGGATTCTCAGGTCCGTAATTGAGGTACTGGCCATGCTTGAATCCCATGTTCTTGCCACCAGCTAGAATGAGTGGGTAGTTACGGGAAAGATGGAAGGCGCTCGACGCGGAACCAAACAGCAGCACCGTGTTGTCCAACATCGTGCCAGCCCCGCCTGGCTCTGGCGTTGCTTTTAACCGGCTGATAAAACGGCCGAGTTCTTCACTGAGGAAACGGCAATAAATCCCAAAATTCTTCCAGCCGTCGGGCTCCTTGGTATTGTGTGACAGTTGGTGAGTCAGATTAAAGCCGACCGCCCTGGCCAGATAGTCACTGACTCCAATCGCGTTTTCCCGACCTAACTGGTACGTCGCCACCCGCGTAGAATCCGTTTTGAACGCCAGATAGATCAGCTCGTACATCGTCTGCAGATAATTGCGTGGATCTTCAGGTGTGACGTCCAGGTTCAGGTGATCGACATCCACTTCCGGCAACGGAATATTGATCCACCGCTTCGCCTTCTCCACTTTGATCTCGGTGTCCCGGACCGACTGGAGATACTCATCCAGTGTCTTCTGATCGCTTGTTGACAACGCCTTCCGCAAAGAACGTGCATCGGCCAACAGGTCATCGAGCGCACTTTGGCTGACCGCCAGTCTACGGGCCGCATCGCCATCGCTCTTCACAAACAACATGTCGAAAATGCGTTTCGGCCGGTGTTCCGCTGGAATGGCGCGGCCACTTCGGTTGAACGACGCGGTGTGTGCACCACGAGGCGTTCCCGTGCCTCCATCGGTCGAGAGGACCAGTGACGCAAAACGCGTTTGATCCCCCACGTGCGACGCAAACTCCTGGTCGAGCGAGATCGAGTTCTTGTAGTCTCCCGTAGGACCCGTCGCAGCTCCGGTCAGAAATTGATCCGCATTGGAATGGCCGTGAATACTGCGTACCGCGGGGTGTGAAAACCCTGCCAGCACAGTCAACTCGTCACGCACCGATTCCAGGGGATCAAGGCACTTCGTGAACGTATAGTCCTTTCCACTTCCATGCGGAAACCAGGACCAGTCTTTGTGCGCCGGATCCGCAGCCAGCGGCATCGGTACTCCATCGGGAAAATAGAAGCAGGCCAGGCGTTTCCGCGCAGCAGACGTTTCAGCCGCAGCGGCAGGCCGAGTCGAGAATTCGAACCAGGGCAGTGCCAGCGCTACTCCGGAACCCCGCAAGAAACGCCGACGGTCGAGGGAAGCGATAGGTGTACTCATCAAGGCTGCCTTCCTTTTCAACTGCTGATCGCAACAGACCAACGGTCTTGTTGTCTGTCGACCAGTGTTGTTCACTCTGTTTCGCGGGTGTATTTCTCGGTTCTACTTCGTTTGAAACAACGTACTGGTGACAATGAACTTGACCATGGTAGCAAGTCCGTCACCCTGTTTGCGAACATCGGCCGTTATCCGGTCCACGCTTGAGCGATCACCAAAAGTCAGCGGTCTACCCAGAGCGTAAGTCGTCATTTTGTACACCAGGGCCCGAGCAAACTGGTCCTGTCGATACTCTAACAGAAACCGCTTGAGCCCATCCATACCGTCCAGTTTCTGTTTGTTAAACAACAAACTGGACGCATCGACAGGCTTTCCCTTGATGTCCGAACGCCACTTTCCGACGGCATCAAAATTCTCAAACGCGATACCCCAGGGGTCAATTTTCACGTGACACGATATACAGGCGGCCTGATTTCGATGGTTCTCAATGCGCTGCTTTAACGTCATTTTCGCAATTTCAGGATCCGCCAGGTCGATCTCGGGAACTGCTGGTGGAGGTGGAGGTGGCGGATCATTCAAGAGACTTTCCAGCATCCAGATACCTCGTTTCAATGGATGCGAATCCTGGCCGTCTGAATTCATCGCCAGGAGCCCCGCTTGCGTCAGTAAACCACCGCGGCGATGCTGCGGCTCGAGCTTGATACGGCGGAACTCATTTCCATACACACCGCTCACACCGTAATGTCTGGCCAGACGCTCGTTGGCCATCGTGTAATCGGCGTGAATAAAATCCAACACACTGGAATCGCTCTGCAAAACCTCATGGAAGAAAGCAACCGGCTCCTCCTGCATCGCCTCTTTCAACGAGGGACCAAATTGCGGATAAGTTTTCCGGTTGACACTCAGAAAATCGAGCAACTGCATACCCAGCCATTGGCGTACGAAATGTTCAGAAAAACGACGCGATCGCGAATCAGATAACATCCTCTCGACCTGATCAAGCACGACGTCGCGCTCACTCAACCGACCCTTGGTCGCCAGTTCCAGTAGTTCTGCATCTGGTGTGCTGCACCACAAAAACATCGAAAGACGGCTAGCCAGTTCAAAATTGGACAACCCCTCAACCGTCGCCTTCTGCGCATCCTGACCTGGCAATTCCGACCGCACCAGGTAGAGAAACTTGGGCGAAGCGAGCACGGTCGCCAAGACCTCAATCATGGCTTCTTCAAAATGCCCACAACTCGGGCGGATCTTCGTAAAGAGGGCTAATTTCTGCTCGACTTCCAGAGGCGTCACGCGGCGGCGCCAGGCGCGCGCCATAAATTGCGTCAGGACTTCCTCGGCATAGACGGCTTCGTCTTTCGCATTCTTACTGGCGACGAAAATCCGTGTATGCGATGGTGGCGGCCAATGGTCATAAACGGGCGCGGTGATCTCGACATAGTCAATCTGGACATCACCATGGGAAACTGAACTATTGACGAACCGCACATACTCAGAGGGACTTGGCAAGTCCCCCATCTTGTTGATGTTTCGCACAGAATTGCGGGGGTAAATTTCACTCAGCGGGATGTCCCACTGGTAAAACTGTGGAGTTGCCGGAGCAGCGGCGATGGGCGTGTCGTGATCGCTGATCCGTACCGAGGCATGCGAATCATTGCTGGCCTGCCAGCCAAACTCCAGTTGCAAGCTCGGAATGCGGTTGTCCTCCACAGATGTACGTGCGGCGCGGATCCGCACGCGCAAAGTCCCTTTCTCGGGGACGCGGTCACCAATCTCCACGGTGAGTTTTTGGCGCGGCGGGATAATAGCCACATGGTCGTATTCGGTGGGCACCTCCGGCCGTGACTGGCCTGGCTTCCAGGCGTATCTGGCACCCGGGTAACTCCAATTAGCCCGCGCGGTCCGGCCGGTGCCAAGCTCTTTGTAGTGCGCATTATTCGGCCGGACACGAAATCGAGCCCGCCGCCGCTCCAGTTCCTGTTCCAGCTTTACAGGATCGTCTTTGTGCTGCTGCCGGAGCTTCTCCAGCTCTCGATCTTGTTTGGCCCACTCTACGGCCGCCGCCGCTCCCATCGAAACGCCCCAGTACAACGGTACCGGCTGAGGCCCCTCAACCGTCGCCCGTTTGAGGGCATTGCGACTCAACTCCCGGTATGTCGCAAACTGGATAGACGACATGTGCAGCAACTCGGAACTATTCTGAAAACCATCTTCCGAAGTTGACTCAGGGGGCAAGTCTTTCGCGAAGTCGTACGGTAAACCCAAGAGGTCTTGCAGCGCGTACTTGTATTCATAACGTGTCATGCGTCGGAACGACGAGTGCCCTTGTTCCAACCGACGCACCGTAGATGCGACCTGAAGCTCGGAAGACAGCCAGTCAATCACCTGGCCACGGTCCTGCTCCGCCAACTCGCTGGCGTCCACAGGTGGCATTTCTCCATTACTCAACACGGCAAAAACTTCGATCCACCAATTAACATCATCACCACCGAAGAGATCAGGATCGAGCGTGTCGAGCCGAATATTCCCTTCCTGTTTCTCTGGGCCATGGCAAGCCACACAGTTCTGTCGCAGGATCGGCTCAACATCCCGGCGGAACCCCGTCAGGTTAGCCTCAGGCACCGCAGTGTCCACCACACGCAGCTGCCGCTTGCGATAACTCGAGCGCTGGGCCCCGCGCACTTTCAGCTCGTCCAGCGTCACTTCCGCTTTTCCGGCATCCGCCGGAGACGGTTTCACAGCATCAGGCTGGCGGCCTGGTTCACGCTGGCCGCGAGCAGTACGCTCTGCCGCAGAGTACCCAACCGCTGCACAGAGCGATGCGAGCAGCCAGATCAGGCATCGCGAGTCAAACCCTTTACTGTTTCTTTTCATGTTGCTTGTGCCGTTACCAACTGCGCCAGTGGTGGAATGCGTCCGACCAGGACCATTCTACCGCACCCATTCGCGTGACAGGAACCGGACCTGCAGGGGCCATACTGCGATCGACGTTGCCCCACCGTCTGCTAGCCGTACGGCAGGCCCACAACCCGATCTCTGAGGCTCCATATTAGCTGAGAAACTCGACGCCTGCCTCACCAACCACCCCAATTCTCCCCACCAGCCGGCGTCCGGCCAACGCTGAACTCTGTGACAATACGTGACAACCGCCCGCTCGCGACGTCGCGGGCAAGAAAACAGGGCCAGCATGGCCGCTGGTTTCCGCTCAGAGAGAGGATGACTCGCTGGGCAAAACGCGCTGCGAACAGGTGTCAGAAGCATCTCGATGTTTGATCCATTAGACTGTAGCGGAGCCGACCAGACCGCAGCCCCTTGTGTCACGGGCGCAGGTCCCGCGTGCAACGAGCTCCTCAGAAGGGGAGAATATGGCAACTTCTGCGCAGGCGTGCCAGTAACCCCAACCTCACTCAACAAAGCGATGAAAACGCAATGAATGCCCGTCACAGTCGCATCGGGAACAAGCCGCAGGTGCAATTCCTGCTGGCCCTGCTGGTCGCAGGGACCACCGGGTATCTGCTGGAGATGATTCCATCGCTCCAGGCGGCTACCAAGGTCAAAGTGGTGACCCAGCGGCATGTCATGATTCCCATGCGGGACGGTGTGCGATTGTCGGCATGGATTTACCTGCCCACAGGCCAGGGCCCGTGGCCTGTGTTGATGGAACAGCGTTATTCGAATGTGCGTGCCGCGCGCACTCGACACACTGAACTCGCAAAACACGGCTACGTCGTGGCTGGCATCAATTTCCGTGGCACAGCAGAGTCGGAGGGCACGTTTGTTGGTTACCGTGATCTGGCCTGGGGTCCCAAACGCGATGGCTACGATGTCACCGAATGGCTTGCCAGGCAACCCTGGTCGAACGGCAAAGTAGGTTCATTTGGATCGTCGCAAGCGGGATTCGCACAGAATTTACAGGCCGTTACCCAACCGCCGCATCTCGTCTGTCAATTCATGGTCGATACTGGATTGAGTCTATTCCATGACGGTTACCGGATGGGTGGATCGACTCGGTATGTGCAATTCCGGGTGATGGAGCAATTCTGTCGCAATCCACAAGACAACAGGCTGCTGGTCGAAGAGTGGACACGTCACCCCACCTACGACGCATACTGGGAGGCGGAAGATTCGGGGCGTCATTTCGACAAAATGAATGTCCCCTGTTTCACAGTGGCCAGTTGGTTTGACGACCCCAAAGGAGACAGCTCGATTCGTAGTTTTATCGGGCGGCAACACCATGGCGGCAAACAGTCTTGCGGGAACCAGAAGTTGCTCATCGGTCCCTGGCCGCACGGTGGAAGCAAGGGAAACACCGTCGGCGATCTGAAATTTCCTGGTAATGCCTCGGCAACCGTTGAAAACCTGATGCTGCGCTGGTTCGGGCACTATCTTCAGGGAAAGGATACCGGAATCCTCGAAGAACCCGCAGTCAGGTACTACGTAACCGGCGCCAGCGGAGAACCCACCGCCCCTGGGAATGTCTGGCGTGAGGCCGCGAACTTCCCACCGAAGACAACTGTCGAATCCCTCTACTTTCAGGAACTTGGCGCCTTGGCAGCGGAACCACCACTGCACGAGGCAAGCGCAACAGCATATACCACGGACCCGGCGCAACCCGCCAGGATGCCGGGGCTGGTGGCGCGCGACATGCGCCAGTACGAGAGCGATCCCGGGGTCATCAGCTTCACTTCGCCCCCTCTGACAGAGCCGACAGAATGGACGGGCCGGATCGATGTCGAGCTGTTTGTTACTTCCACTGCCAGAGACACCGACTTCATTGTCAAAGTCTGTGACGTCTACCCCGACGGCCGGTCGATCGCGCTGATCAACTCAATCCGTCGAGCCCGCTATCGAGAGGGGTTTGAGCAGGAACGCTTCTTGCAACCAGGACACGTTGCCAGAATCGCTTTCGATGTGGGCTGGCTGAGCCAGACCTTCAATCGTCAACATCGAATTCGCGTTACGATCGCCAGTACAGGCGTCCCCTACTACGAACCGAACCCCCAAACGGGAAGCCGCATCACCAGTAAACCACCAGGCCACACCCAAGTCGCAGTGAATCGCGTACTGCACAACCAGCGTTACCCCTCCAGGATTCTCGTGCCCAGGGGCGCGCGTTAAGGCAAGAACTCACGACACCGCTGCGACCGCGGGTCCATCTGACGCATGATCGCCTTCACTTGCTGGCTGCACAAACGCAAGCGGTCAGCTGAGGATTCACTCCACGGGCGCGGGAAGCGGAACAGTCCGCCAGCGGCTAGCGGACCAAAGAGAAGTTCGAAAACAAGTACTCTTGCGGTTGATTTACATTCCTGCGATTGACACCAATTGCAAACATCCGGGACGGATCCATCTTTTCGGCCAGGGCCGTGATGGGAATACGGATCCCGATCGTCTGCTGGGCGGGAATAGTGAAATAGCGATACCAGTAATCCCGTTCCTGATCGATGGCCTTGAGCGCAATCTCAACAGGATGATCAGCCGGATTCGCGATGGTCAGGGCGAGGCTCTGATAAGCCGCCCAGTTAGTGACCCGCAACCGGGTCAGCGTCGCACCAGGCCAGGCGTAGGTTCCGCGGTTCGTGTGGGGTATCGTCAACAAGGCACCTTCCGGTCGAATCTGCAGCCCTGCCTGGACCTCACTGCCGGCCAACCTGGGCAAGTCTCGTGGTACAAATCCGCTCGACCAATCAGCCACCTCGACCTTGGCAGACTCCGGAATCAGGGCCATTTCCCGAGGTGCCACAAGGTATGGATCGGGCACTACAATCCGACTCATCGTGGTCGGATCGCCCTCCGGCCAGTATTTCCACCCCACCCGATGTGGCAAGACATCGCCATCATAGGTAATGTCCCAATAGTCTTCCGGACGCGGCGCGGCCTCTAACACTGGACGCCGCGTTGCAGGAACAATCACGCGATTGGCATACCGCAAATAGTCGACTTCCAGGCGTGTCCGCGGCGCCGTTGGCGCCTGATCCAAGGTAATCCAGGGTGAGCCAAATCCGATCTGGGAATCCCCTGCAGCGCGGTGGGTGTGCGCCTGCAGACGGCGCAGCCGCGGACTGCCGTCGATAAAAAGCTGCTGTTCTACCTGCTTACCCTGCCGTCGTACGACAACACCGTATTCATGCCACTGCGACACATCGAGAGGGATCGTCTCGCCACCCAGTGAAACACCGTCGGGGCGAAGGACAAGTTCCCAGGAGATACTAGTACCGCTGGCCCAGACACGGGCGTGGTAACTGCCCTGGGCAGGCGCTCGCAAACGCGCTGCCACGGTAAATTCATCACCCAGCTGAAAGTGTCGGGTGTCCTCGAATCGAGGACTTTTCACCCAATGCCCCCAGGTCTTGGATGGGGTACCAGCGAGCGCCAGGTAGGCATGTTTACCGGCAGTCTGTTTTCCAGCCACAATCCAAACCGGTCCCAGCAACCCACCTGGTCCCTCCTGGTTGCGTAGCCTTACCGACAACACGTTTGGACGCGCTGGATTGATCACATCCGTAATGTCCAGCACCGCCGGCTGACCATTGACGATTTTTCCCACCTGGCGACCGCGGCGTCCAGGTTGTGTGGCAAACACCTTGGCGGAGTTCTGGACGCCCGCAATCACCGCGTAAATCCGTTTGTCCCGCGCGGCAGGCGGTACTCGGAAACGATGTCGATACCAGGCCAACCCGTCGTAGGACCATCCCTGGTTCTCCCACCAGTCGCCCAAGGAGATATCCGTCCAGCGCCCGGGAAATGTCTCATACTCGGTGAACTCAATGCCCCAGTGGTCGGTATCGTCTGGATCGAGAGCAAATTGCCACCCGTCGGTGAGTTCGGCAAGCCGATCGTACTGCTGAAGCAACGGCTCCAGCCGCCTGTTGTCGATCGTGGGCGTTGGATACGAACGCGGCGCCACCAGGCCGGGGTTCCAATCCAGGTCCAATGGCTGCCGCGCAGCAGCCACCGCGCGCAAATAGGCGGGTGGAAACACGCGTCTGAACTCGGGAGGGCTCGGTAGGCGTTCGACATGATTCACGACCGGCCACCAATGGACTTGCATATTCCAAGTCCAGGCATAGCGATCACTCGCGGCCAGGGCATTGTGCAATGCATACTGGAGTTTCGTCGGGGTAAAGTGGTTGCGAGAGTAGTCTGCGAGATCAAAACCGTCTCGATCACTACGAAAATCAGGCCAAACCGCCGTCGCGTAACGCAAGTGGCGGCGCGCCAGGTCGGGCACACCACAGAGGCGACGGGTACGAATCCGTTGCACATCGAGATAATGCTTGAAGGCCGCGTACGTCATGTGTGAATAGGTCGCCTCGCCGCCGTGCACCAGGGTAGCCTGCGGTGTACATCCCTCCAACAGCCCGTCGAGAAAAGCCGGCATCAGCCCGTAAGGACTATCACTTAGCGAATCCGCGTCCCCCCCAAACGCGTGAATGTCACCGTACCCGTGACTCACCATGACAACGATGTCGGGTTTGGCACGGCAGGCAGCCGCCATCCACTCGCGGCCCCGCTGCCGCACCATCCGACAATACTCCTGGTAACCGGCAACCGTTTTGCGGGAACGGATCCAGTTAAACGGACCCCCGTCAGCGGTTTCCAGGTCAAACCAAATCCCGTCGAGGCTCCCCTGCTGACAAATCACACCCGCCACGTATGCATTGTTGGCAACCACATGCCATTCCGGATCGCGCCAGTCAATGTTCTCTGCCCGGGGATCGAAATCCTTCGCCGTCCGCATCGTGTAGAGCATAAAGTTGTGTTTGAGCCGCTGGGCGCGACTGGCAATATCAACGAGATCATCAATGGCGTGTGTGTAGTTGTCGGGACCCCGGGCGGGCCGCCCCCCCCACGTCCAGTTTCGATGCCTTTGCAGCCGCGCATCCTGGTGTTGCCAATTCGGATTGACGTTGAGAATGACACCGTCAAAGGGTGCCCGCTCAATGGTTTTGAGATGTTCGCGCAGCGACCTTGTGTCCACCATGGCGTGTCCATGGCCGCCGATCAGCAACTTCTGGCGGAGCGCCGGCTCCGGAGGCGACGCAGTCCACAGAGTCCCCGCCAGCAGGATGGCATAACAAGGAGAGATCATGATCGTCACTCCGTGTACTGATTCAAGCCTGCACCGCGGTCGCCATCCCTGGGAGAAGGTTGTGGGCGCCGATCAAAATGTGGGAAGCACCTTGACGTGTTCGCTACGCGGCAAGTCCACGAACTTCTCAAACTCATTGACGAATTCCGCAGAACTTTGTCCGAACGTTTTCTTGAAACACGCTTCCCAGCCCAACTTTTCAACATTCGG
>PBOG01000225.1 GCA_002724245.1 Planctomycetaceae bacterium | reverse complement strand
TAATTCGGAATATGCGTCTGGTCCGGCACCAGTTCCGGGCTGGCAACCGACGATTCCCCCCGGCTTTGCTCCACCCGCCGCTGGCGGTCTCCCTGCTGGTTATGGATCGCCGGTGATGCCGGCGAACTATGCCTATGCAGAGGGAGAAGAGCCGCCGGTCGAATCCTACGAGGAAATGGGTGGATTCCGCGGGAACTTCCAACTGCACCGCGTCCTTAACATGTTGTTGCCTTATGCCGAAGGTGGCATTTGTGCACCACGTTGGTACGACATCCATTTTGAGACAACCTATTTGACGCGAGACGAAGTGTCTCGTGATGTGGTCTTCAGTTCAGATGGTGTTGCCGGTCTGGCAGATCCGGTGGTTGTATTGAGTACCGAGGACCTGGAGTTTGACGATGAAATCGGGTTCCGCGTGTCCGCAGCAATTCAGCTGGGCCCGGGGTTCAGTATTGAAGGTGGTTGGCAAGGACTGAACAATTTTGTCGCCGCCGCTTCGGTCTCTGATGAAACCGATAATTTGTACTCAGCCATGAGCGATTTTGGGAACAACCCACCTCCGCAGACTACGGGTGGGGGGACTGTTCGTGGTGGTTTTCCGCAGACAGATTCGGCCGAGTATCACAGTATCGAGTACTCGACGAGTTTTGATGCCGCGGATCTCTTCTTCCGCCGTCGTTGGGCCGGCCCCAATTGTCGGTTTCAGGGATCCTGGCTAATGGGTGTTCGTTGGTTCCAGCTGGAAGAATCGTTCCGTCATCAGACGTTCGTCGATTATGAAATTGCCAATAATCCGGAGCCTAACGATGTCGAAGGCAGTATGGATTACAACGTAGGCACCATGAACAGTATGGTGGGTTACCAGTTAGGCGGTGACCTGTGGGTGGCGGTGATTCCGGGACTGAGAATAGGTGCGGAAGCGAAGGCTGGCGTGTTTGTGAACCGTGCGGACCAGGAAACCAAGATCTACGCCAACGACGCTGACGGACCTATCCTGTTTGCCCTGGAACATGTCAGTAAAGAATCGGCTGCCATGGTGACTCAGGCCGACATCATGGTCACCTGGCGAATTAATCCCAACTTTACTTTCCGCGGTGGATACCAGTTCCTGTATGCCGATGGTGTCGCCTTGGCCCCGGAGAACTTCAACGCCTCAGCGCCCTTTCTCGACGACCGTTTTCCCACGATCAACGACAACGGTCACGTCTTCTTCCATGGTACGACCTGGGGACTGGAGTACCTCTGGTAAACGGTACGACTCCCCAGTGTGACTGAATCTCCGAACGCCTGTGGCTGCTGCCGCAGGCGTTTTTTTTGCCGTCCGCCCGATGCTGGTCCCCGAGTCCCGGCGTCCAACGGGGAAGTATGCGACCGGTGGGAGCAACGCTGTCTACGGCTTAACGCTGGCCGTGTCGTTTGATCTGACAAGCGGCAGAGGGCCTTCTGCAGTTCTTGGATTCCCAAACAGGTCTGTAACCCAGCACCTCGCTGTCACTGGAAAGTTAAAATAGGTTGCCTGGGTTGATTGATTCGGCGATGGAGTCGTGACTGCCTACTAGATAGCCTGTTTCGTACACCTCAAGACGGTTTCCCGTTCGGGTGTCTCAGTTAAACAGGGTAGTTTGTGATGGCGGTGGTACCGATTGCTCAAGTATCAACGCCTAAGATGGCGAATCAGACTCGGGGACCTTTAGTGCGTGACCCAGGATGGCGTGTCCAGAGTGGCTGCGTTCGCCGGGCATGCGGCCCTGGTTTCCAAGGCAGTTGTTGGATTCAGGAGGCGTTTCGACCGTTTTCTTGACACTCTGACTGCTGTAACTATCATGAAGCGTTGATTCTTCCCATCCTGTGCAGACGGACCAAATTAACACATTGCCCCTGGGGGAATTTGGATCACCAGAGACGGTTGGAAAGCGTCGTGATTGAGGCCGTTCTGCGGGTGGCCCGTAGACGTGCAAAATCGTGGAATTATTCCACACCCGTAACTAGACTGGTTTAACTAGGCAGCATAGATAGCCATCATCTTGCACCCATATTAGGGAAACAGCCGTGAAAAGACGATCGCCGCTGAAGGACTCTAAGTCACGCAAGGCTAAGAGTTTGAAACGTAGAAATGCGAACCGTGGCCGCGGCTTGCGCTTTGAGTCACTCGAAGATCGACGACTACTGGCGTTTGGTAATCCGATCGTCAATGTGGAGGGATTAAGCGAGAATCCTCTCGCCCCAGTGAGCCCACCAGACACGGTGGGTGCTGTCGGGCTGGATTACTACGTCCAGTCTGTGAATACCGTGGTCGTGGAGGATGGCAGAGTCGATTCGGCGGTTGCCGTATTCAGCAAGGACGACGGGCAGCTGTTGACAGAATTCACAATGGGGACCTTGGCTCCGGCCACGTCGACCTGCGCGCTGGGGACGTCCGGTGACCCGATGGTGATTTTTGACCAGTTGGCCAACCGCTGGGTGTTGCTCCAATTTGCCCAGTCACTCAATGCTGACGACATTGACACACTATGTTTTTACGTGTCTGACACGTCCAACGTACTGGCGACGAACTGGCAGACATACGAGTTCCAGACGGGTAGCTTTCCCGATTACCCCAAGCTCGGTTTGCACCAGGACGCCTATTTTGTTGCTACCAATGACGTCGGTGCGAATGATCAGTTTCCGGCAGTGTATGCTTTCGATCGTGAGAACATGCTCAGTGGTGGGGCGGTAAGACCGTTCCAGAAGTTTGCGATTGCGCGTGACCTCGGATCGTTTCCCATTGTGCAACCCGCGGACCTTGATGGTCCAGCTCCGCCGCCAGGTACGCCGCAGTACTTTGCCCGGCGCGTGGATGAAGAGGCATCCGGAATAGGCGACCCGCTCACGGACTACATCGAAGTTTTCGAATTCAACGTGGATTGGGATCAACCCTCGAACACCGTTTTTCAAACGGTCGACAAGGTATTGGTCAACGATTTTGATTCCACAGTTTGTGACTTCGCCCCCGACTGTATCCCCCAGCCGGGCGGTCCGGGGCTCGACTCGTTGGCCGACGTAGGCATTATGTACCGTCTGCAATATCGCCATTTTGATGACTACGAGACCCTGGTTGGTAGCTTTGGTGTGGCGCTGGATGGCCTGGACCATGCGGGCGTACACTGGTTTGAGTTGCGTAAGGAAAACTCGGCTGACGTCTGGCGTACCGAACAGGAAGGTGACATCAATTACGACGCCTTGCACCGCTGGAATAGTTCACCGGCGATGGATCAGTACGGAAACATCGCGGTCGCTTACAACGTTTCTGGCCTGACTACCTCGCCCGGTATCCGTTACACCGGTCGGTTAGCTGACGATCCACCAGGAGTGATGCCCCAGGGTGAACATACACTGATTACAGGACGTGGTTACGTTGACGCGGCCGGAAATCGCTGGGGCGACTACAGCACGCTGACCGTTGATCCGGTCGATGATCAGACGTTCTGGTTTACCGCTCAAAAAGCAGACAATAATTTCTGGTCCACGCAAGTTGGTTCGTTCCGCTTCGATGCTCCGGATCCTGCACCGCCAGAGCCAGAACCGATTCCCGGTGAACCGGTGACTGTCAGCGGCGTCAAGTGGCATGATTTGGATGCCAACGGCGTCTTTGATCTAGGTGAGAGTGGTTTAGGAGGGATTCTGATCTACGCGGATTTGGATAATGACCACCAGTTTGATCTCAACGAGCCGGGTGCAACGACGGATTCCCGTGGGCGTTATTCATTGAGCTTCACCTCTGATGTCAATCTGGTCTCCGTCCGTGAGAAAGCGCCTCCAGGATGGACAGCGTCGTATCCTCAGCTGGGCAGTCACCAGTTAGCTCTCGATACATCACTGTTGGGTACGGGTACCTTGCAGGAATTTGAAAATGTTGATTTTGGGAATGTCGGGCAGGCCTTCGATCTGGGCGATGCGCCCGAGCCGTATCCAGTCAGTATTGCGGATGATGGTCCGCGGCACGGCGTGTTGGGTGGATTCCATCTGGGCTCGGCACTTGATGGCGAAGCCGACTCACTGAATACTGCCGATTCCGACGGGGACGGTGACGACGAAGATGGTGTTACCTTTACGTCCGGGTTGTTTTCCGGTGGTATTGGCACGATGGATGTCGTGATTTCCACAAATGGCCATTCTCCTGGACGACTACAGGGGTTCGTTGATTTCAATAATGATGGCGATTGGGATGACCTGGGTGAGCAGATTGTTACCAACCAGAAGTTGACTGCAGGTACCCACTCGTTGTCCTTCCCGATTCCGGCTACAGCCAGCGGCGGAGTGACCTATGCCCGCTTCCGCTATGGATATGAGAACGGCCTAGGCGCAACGGGGCCTGCACTCGCTGGAGAAGTGGAAGACTATTCAGTGACCGTGCTGGGAAATCGTCCCCAAGCCACGGATGATGCGTTTACCGTTGCCCAGGACAGTTCTGGCAACTTGCTGGACGTGCTGGATAACGACCAGGTGAGCTCTGTAGGTAGCATTTCGATCAGCGGTGTCAGTAGTACCGACTTGGGTGCCAGCGTGCAGATTCTGCAGAATGGTTCGACCCTGTCGTATACACCACCTGCCGGTGCGTTCGGAATCGATTCCTTTACCTACACCGTCAGTGATGGTACGTCAAATGGATCCAGTTCGGCGACGGTTACGGTAAGCATTACCCCGACGTTTGCCAATCCAGTCGCGGTGGACGACTATGTGACCGACGTGGCTCCAGGCCCCAATGTGCTGAATGTGCTCGCGAATGACATCACCGGGCCGAATGGACCCATCGAGATTGAATCGGTAACGCAGCCTGATAATGGTGTTGTCACTGTGCCGGCTGGTAGCCAGGCAGTCGTTTATACGCCGAATCCTGGGTTCCAGGATTTGGACCAGTTTACCTACACCCTGGTTGATTCCACGGGAGCGACGAGCTCGGCTACGGTAAGCGTACAGGTTTCCGAGAATGCTGCAGACAACGACCTGGTTGCATTTTCACTCGCTGTCACCAACCAGTCGGGAACCCCAGTGAGTGCGGTTGAGTTAGGTGACACGTTCCTGGTACATGCCTTCGCAGACGATCTTAGGACGGAAGATCCCAATACGGCGACACCCGCAGATGACCGCGGCGTGGGCGCAGCCTACCTCGACCTGTTGTATGACGCCTCCCGGGTCACGGTTCTGGATGTTGCATTCGCTACTGATTGCGGTGACTGCTTGTACCCGAATGCTACCTCCGCCGACACGTCGACTCCGAATGTGATCAACGATGCGGGTGGCCTTCAGTCGGAACCCATCGCTTTGGGCCCGGATCCGACCAAGATCTTTGTTGTCACGATGCAGGCAATCGCCGCTGGCGAGGTTAGTTTCCAGACCGACCCGACAGAGCAGTCACCAGCGTTCGACACGGTCTTTTTTGAGCCGACGGAAGCAGTGTCGCGGAATCGCATCACCTTCGGTTCCGAGTCGATTTCGATTGTGGGAGCGGGTACGCCCCCACAAGCGATAGATGATTCTTATGCTGCCGGATCCCAGGTACTCGCTCCGCTCGATAATGATCTGTCTGGCAGTAACGGACAGGCGAGCATTGTTGCAGTAGGTCCGACCTCTGCTGGCGGTGTTGTGTCGATTATCAATAACGGTGCAGGTGTTGCCTATACGCCGCCGCAAGGTGCGGCTGTCACGGATCAGTTCATCTACACCATTGAAGATTCCATCGGCTTGCAGTCAACGGCACAGATCACGGTGCACGGCAGTGATGCGAACGACGTTGTCCATTTACGTGTCGACGTGGCGGACGAGAATGGAAATTCGCTGGGGAACCAGTCGCTCTCGGTTGGCGATGAATTCCAGCTCAACGTATACGTCACAGACTTGCGGAGCGCAGCTGCGAATCGCGGTATTTATGCGGCCTACCTAGACCTGCTCTATGAACGCGGTTTGACTGCGGTCAACGTCGACAGTGGAAATGCCGAGGGCTATGACATTACGTGCGGGATTGCCTATTCGCAATTCCCATCGGACACGTGCAATATCGGTCAGGTGGTCGATGCCTCGACCGCGGGAATAATCGATGAAGCCGGTGGTGTACAGTTTTCCCAGACACCACTTGGCTCTGAGGAATTTCACCTGCTGAGCATCGGTATGACGGCCACTTCGGCTGGAGTAGCGACGTTCACGGCGGATCCCGCCAATGGCAGTCCCGGGCAGGATACCCTGACATTTGAACCGGCCGAAGCAGTAGGCTTCGACCAGATTCGTTACGGTTCCGACAGTGTGACGATCGTCAGTGGTGCGGGAGAAGGGGAAGCGACGAATACCAATCCTGTGGACCGGTACGACGTGAACGGTGACGGTGCGCGTTCTCCTGTCGATGCACTGCTGGTTGTTAAAGATCTCAATAGCCAGAACACGGCTGCCGCGGAAGGGGAAGCGTCGACAATGTCCGACGCAGCACCCTACCTGGACGTGAATGCGGATGGGAATATTTCACCGATTGACGCTCTGTTGGTAATTAGTGCTCTCAATCAGCGTTCATCAGCTGCTGGTGAAGCCGCAGTACAAGGTTCGGCGATTGAAGTTGTTCCGGCCGACGAAGTGGTTGCCATCGGTGACGCACTGTGGACGCGTCGTGAGGCTGCCACGCCGGTACAGGTTGCTGAATCGCCCCTGGTGCCCGCACCGGCTGTTGCGAGTGATTCACAGGATGTTACCGGTTGGCTGGCCGCCGCGCGACATGCTTCGATTAATGATGTGACCGCACTCGACGCGGCCGTCGCCGCAGCGAGTTCCTACCGGGAAGATCTGATCGCAGATGAATTGCTTGAAGATCTGGCAAACAGTTGGAAGCGAAATTAGTCTTCGGGCGAATTCAATAGTTGCCACGCCAAGTAAATCACAGCCGGCCTCGTAACGAGGCCGGCTGTTTTGTATTCAGGGAGTCCCACTTGGGCCCGCCGGTCTCCGTGCACGGAGACCGGCGGGGTTCTTGTCGCCCCACCTGCTATTTTGTTGTAAGCCAACAAGTCGATCGAGCAGTTTCTTTATCCCCTGCCACCAAGCCGCTGTGATACGTCATGGTACTTGGAGAAAACCAGATTCGGGAAT
>PBOG01000224.1 GCA_002724245.1 Planctomycetaceae bacterium | reverse complement strand
TCGGAATGATTCCGCTCAGTGCCATCATCTCACGCAACCGCCATTTCGGCGTGCTGATGCTCTCGATTCTGGCGGTGATCGCCACCAAGTTATTAGTAGAAGGAACCGGCGCTCACTTTTCCAACGGGTTGCTGATTTTTATTATTGCTGTGCTCCTACTCAACGACGCGGCGCAGGCTGCTATCGACCACGCCGCTCAGCGGCACACGGGAGATGTCCAACCCGAAGAAACCAACTGAGCGTCCACCGCCAAGCGACGCCCCTGCCACCGTCGGATTCAGGATTCTCTGTCCAGTCCGTTCTTGCGGATTACCAGGTTCAAGTCGTATCTCGACATCTTCAAGCTCCCCGCCAACTGCGACAACAGTGTGTGTCCCTCCGGCTCTAATGTGCCATCGGCAGCCGCCACTTCGACCATCTGGTTCAACCAGCTCTTGGTCACTTCCCGGTCCGACAAGGACGGTTGCTCCAGCGTGCCTGCCAGCGATTCTGCCATCCACGCTTCCACCCGCGCTGCGGGCACGCGGTGTTTGGCCGCCAGCTGGGTAATCGACTGACGCTCCATATCCTCCAGCTGACCATCTTCCGCCAGCACACCAATCGTCCACATCAGGCATTCCGCCGGACTCACAGCTACCTCCGCAGCCTGAGCAGCCTCCGCGGCTGCCAAGGCGTTGTGCAGCTTCGTCCCTTGGCCCTGCTCCGGCGCCTTTAATCGAGTTCGCCAGCGACCGCCCTCGGCCGAACCGTATTCCGTAAATGCCTCCAACACCCAGCCGTAGTTACCGGTATTGGTGACTTCATTGCAAAAGCCGCAAGCATCCGCGGAAAGCTCTTCTTCGGGCGCACCACAGGAAGGACAGTGCGCCGACAGTAAGCCGGCATCCGCTTTCGAACGGACATTCGCCCGCCGCGCCAACACCATTAGGCTGTGGTAGCGGCGGTACGCCCGCCCCTCCTGCGCGTCTCCGCCAGCAACCCGCTGGAACTGGCGGGCGGCCCACTTTAGTTCCAGCAGCGCGTAGTGAAACTCCTCCTCGGCAACCACTCCGACCAGGTCCATCGAACCGATCGAGTAATCGCCCAGGAACTGGTCGGTCAAGCTGGCCTGGTAATCCTGGCAGAACGCATCGGTGGCCATCTTTCGCAAGGGACCGATTTGTCCGGTCAACTCCGCCATCCCTTTCCGCGACAGAATGACACTGGCGCGGTCCTCGAGCTGCTGAGCGCTGAACTGGGCATCGTGTTCCGCGCGGTACTGCTCCGCCCGCGTGCGCGACGTGGCCAGCGTACCCGAACGCCAGGCATCCGACTGGGTGATCTCCGACAGCACCCAGTCATAAGAGCCACTGCGCACCAGACTGTCACACTGCGCGCACTTGCCCAACCGATTCAATTCCAACCCAGCACCACAATTGGGGCACTCGCCCGCCAGTAAACTACCCTTTGCCTCGTCAGTACGGATCCCTCGACGGCGCACAAACGACCAGTATTCTGTGAACCTCTCGGGTGATCCACTGCCACGTATCACTTCACCGGTCGCAGTCGAAATGCGTTGGTCAACCAGTGAAGCGGACACCGCCACACTCAACACATCGAACAGACCACTGGTGTCGAAACGGGCGAGACGAACATTCCGCACCTTGATCTGACTCAGTTTCTCCCGGTAGCCGAGCAGCCGCTGTTCGCGAAACTGCACCGAGAACTTCTCGTAAATGCCGTCGGTGACAAAATGTTCCGCCGTCACCATATCCTGCTGCATCCAGGCGTTCTGAATCGTGACGAACGCCGTTTGCACATTGGCCAGAAAGGCCGGCTCGTCAAAACCTGAATCCACTTCCTTGATCTGGGTGAGAATTCGCTGCCGCTCTCCGGCACGCGATGGGCGTGCTCTGCTGGTGACCGCTGGGCGACCTCTGCTGGCAAGCGTCTTGAGACCCGCATTCCAGGCAGCGGTTCCCGCCGCACGTGTATGACGACGTCCGGGAGGGTGCTTGTACATCCCAATCGCACACAGCACCACAACAATGGGAACGACAATCGCAGCGGTCACCAGAATATCGCCGAGCTCAACGGGACGACTAACTCCTCCACCATCGCCATCACCGCCGAAGCTGCTGCTGCTGTAACTACCGCCTCCGCCACTGTAACTACCGCCTCCGCCACTGTAACTACCGCCTCCCCCGCTGCTGCTATACCCTCCACCGCCACCGGCACGGCCCCACAAGGCAGGTGGGAACAACAGACCTGTCGAAAAGATCACCAGGAGCGTCAGGGGTAGCCAGCCAGCTATGCATCTCGTGCGGTTCATCCAGTTCCTCCGCTATGTACCCGCAGTATCTCACCAACGAACTCAGACCTTCCTGTCCAGTCCGTTCTTGCGGATCACCAGCTTCAAGTCGTATCCCGACATCTGCAAACTCCCCGCCAACTGCGACAACAGCGTGCGTTCCTCCGGCTCTAATTTGCCATCGGCAGCCGCCACTTCGACCATCTGGTTCAGCCAACCTTTGGTTAATTCCCGGTCCGACAAGGACGGTTGTTCCAGCGCGCCTGCCAGCCCATCCGCCACCCACGCTTCCACCAGTGCAGCGGGCACACGGTGCTTGGCCGCCAGCTGGGTGATCGACTGACGCTCCTGATCCTCCAGCTGACCATCTTCCGCCAGCACACCAATCGCCCACATCAGGCATTCCGCCGGGCTGGCAGTAGCCTCCGCAGCCTGGGCAGCTTCTGCCGCGGCCAAGGCGCTGTACAACTTCGTCCCGCGTCCCTGTTCCGGCGCCTTTAACCGTGTTCGCCAGCGACCACCCTCCGCAGAACCGTATTCGGTAAATGCCTCCAGCACCCAGTCGTATTTACCGGTATTAGTGACTTCATTGCAAAAGCCGCAGGCATCTGCGGAAAGGTCTTCTTCGGGCGCCCCACAGGAAGGACAGTGTGCCGATAGTAAACCGGCATCCGCTTTCGAGCGGACGTCCGCCCGGCGCGTCAGTACCATCAGGCTGTGGTAGCGCCGGTAGGCCCGCCCCACCCGCACCTCGCTGCCGGCAACCCGCTGGAACTGACGGGCGGCCCACTTCAGTTCCAGCAGCGCGTAGTGGAACTTACTCTCAGTAATGATCCCGACCATGTCCATCGAACCAATCGAATAATCACCCAGAAACTGACTGGTCAACCTGGCCTGGTAATCCTGGCAGAACGCATCGGTGGCCATCTTTCGCAAGGGGTCGATTTGTCCGGCCAAATCCGCCATCCCTTTCCGCGACAGAATGACACTGGCGCGGTCCTCAAGCTGCTGCGCACTGAACTGGGCATCGTGCTCTGCGCGGTACTGCTCCGCCCGCATTCGTGACGTAGCCAGCGTTTCCGAACGCCAGGCATCCGACTGGGTGATCTCCGACAGCACCCAGTCATAGGAGCCACTGCGCACCAGGCTGTCACACTGCGCACACTTGCCCAACCGGTTCATATCCAAGGCGGCACCACAATTGGGACACTCGCCCGCCAGCAGACTGCCTTTTGCCTCCTCACTCCGGGTCCCACGGCGACGCACAAACGACCAGTATTCCGTGAACCCCTCGGGCGCCCCACTCCCACGAATCACTTCACCGGTCGCAGTCGAGATGCGCTGGTCAACCAGCGAAGCGACCACCGCCACACTCAACACATCGAACAGACCGCTCGCATCGAAACGCGCCAGCGCCACATGCCGGACCTTGATCTGGCTCAATTTCTCCCGGTATCCGAGCAGCCGCTGTTCGCGAAACTGCACCGAGAATTTCTCGTAGATGCCGTCGGTGACAAAATGTTCCGCCGTCACCATATCCTGCTGCATCCAGGCGTTCTGAATCGTAACGAACGCCGTTTTCACATTGGCCAGAAAGGCTAGCTCATTAAAACCTGAATCCACTTCCTTGATTTGGGTGAGAATTCGCTGCCGCTCTCCGGCGAGCTGGGTGAGGGCGATATCCCAGGGGGAGACTTCCTGAGGAGTGCTGTGGTGACGCGGTTGTTGCCTTCCCTGGACGATGGACCCCACCACGACCAGAGAGATAATAATTATGAGCGGAACCAGGGACCAAAACGGAGGGCTACCGCCACCGCCACCGCTGTAACTACTGCCGCTGTAACTACTGCCGCTGTAACTACTGCTGCTGTAACTACTGCTGCTGTAACTACTGCTGCTGTAACTACTGCTGCCACCGCTGCTGTAACTACCACCTCCGCCACTACTGCTATAGCCGCCACCGCCACCAGCGCGCCCCCATAAGGAATCGGGTAGTAACAGACCTGTTGAGAAGATCACCAGGACCGTCAGGGGTAGCCAGCCAGTTATGCATGTCGTGCGATTCATCGGGGCCATCCGCTCCATCCCTGAATGCGATCTTGTCTCATCCGGTCACACGCATGCTGCGAGTGCTCGACAAACTCAGCTGACCGAATATCCGCTGGCCCGCAACACCGTCTCATGCACCGCCAGTTCATGCTGCAATGGGTAGTCGTTTGCTTTCTCGCCGCGGAGTACCGCCGCCATATCGCGAAAAGCACTGATGAAAATCCCGGGCCCCTGCGGAAGCGTAACATCCTGGTACCCCGTCTTGTATTTGCCACGGGGTTTCTCCAAGGCCAAACGAAAGGTGTGACCACCCAAGGGCCGCAAATCGAAGGTCCCGAATTCGCCGCAGACGGTAAACTGACGCCGCTGACCGCCGTTGTATTCCACCAGCGCACTGCGAATCGACGCGATCGAACGCGGATAATCAAATACCGCGAGTTGATTGTCGACGAGCGGATCGCGCTTCGGGTGCGTCTGCCGGGCGTAGGGAGTCGTACGCTGCGGCTTGCCGAGGACACGCACCATCGCGTCGATCACATGACAGCCGATCTCAAACATCGACCCACCGGCGAAACGGGACAAGTAGCGGCGCGAATCCGGGCCGACTTTCTTGCTCATGACTGCGTGCACCTCGAACACATCCCCCAACCAGCCATCCGCCACCGCCTGGTAACAAAACTGAAAGGCCGGGTGGTAACGATAGATGTACCCCATCTGCAAATGCAGCTTGCGACGGCCCACGTCGTCGAGCAGTTGTTTAAAATCGTGGAGATTTTCTCCTGCTGGCTTATCGAGATGGATATGCATCCCAGCCGACACGCAACGCCGTGCCGTGGGCAATAACTCCTGCACCTCGGTCTCCACCACGACCGCTTGCAGGCCCGGTGTATTGAGGAGCTGTTCCTCGCTGATCAGCTTCACACCCTGGTAAGAATCGCCCAGTTGCCCGCGGCGTTTCTCATCGTTTTCAACGATGCCAACCAGTTCGTAATCATCCGTGACCTGCTGAAGTTGCCGAAACACTCCCGCAGCGTGCGCATGTCCAGTACCAATCTGTCCGATTTTTATCTTATCCTTGCGGACGGCACTGCGGGCAGTGGACGTGGTCAAGGGCAAACAGGCGGCAGCCGCACTCGCACCTGTCAGGAAATTCCGGCGGTCGACAGTGGTCATCGGTTTACTCCTGTTGGGGATCAACGTTCATTGCCAGACACCTGTAACATACTGCAACTGACGTGGCGAAAAAACAACCTGCACGACTTGCCAGACGATACAACAGACACTCAACGCGTCTGCAAGCCCGCTGTCAGGTGGCGCACATCGTTGTAGTCATCGATCCGTGTCGCTGCGGGTGTAACCACAACGTGGGTAATCGAGGTATTGAAAGGCACTTCGATTTCTGTCGCCGTCAGGCAGGCCAGGAATAACATCTCGATATCTGCGTGCATCACGTACGCCACGCGTTCTTCGGAATGGGCAAAACGACGCTGGGTATCTGCCAATAACTCTTTGGCTCGCATCTGGGCCTGATCTGGTGTTTCATAAGGCTGCGATCGCCACCAGCCCTGAGCGTCAATCCGATCCTCGACAACATACCCCGGAAACCTCTCCTCGATTGCCGACCGCGTCATTCCGGGCCGTCCCACCATCACGCTCGGATCCGGACCCTGCACGCAACCACCCACTTCGTGTAGAGAAGCTTGCACCTGGGGCGCAAGTTGCGCAGCGCGGCAAAGATACTCCGCCGTCTCGAGTGTGCGCAAGAAAGGACTGACGACCATCCGAGTCAGGTCGAGGGTCGGGATCTGTTCCGCCAGGCAAGCCGCCTGCCGGCGCCCCAGGTCGGTCAGTGGTGGGTCTTCGACCCGTTCCGCTTCGGGCAGCGCATTATTAACCGACTGTGCGTGTCGAATCAGATACAAGTCCATAGATCTGGGTTCGTCCCGCATTGACTCTGAGGTAAACAACAGCCAACGCAACCCGGGCGAGTACAGGAAACAGGGCAGGATGACATGGTGAAACGCCACTCCTGCTACCCCGGTAACATCAAACACCACCGCCCCGATGTCAACCCGACAGACGCCGCCACGTAGCGGCTCACACGGACTATCAGCTCAATTGTTGCCCAACCCTGCTGGGAACGCGTATCATACTGGTCTCGCGTTGCCGCCAATGTACGGATAGACAGCTACGACGGTGCGAGCACGTTTCAGCATCAACTCTTCACATCACAACGCTCCCTCTCTTTTTCCTGCAAAGGTCTCGCCATGTCGCGCACTTTACGCCGTGATTTCTTGAAACAATCGGCAGCTCTGGCAGCTACCGGTAGCGCCGTACCATACTTTTCAGCCACCCCGTCCTTCGCCAACCTGGCTGCCAACGATCGCCCCCAGATTGGCTGCATCGGTGTCGGTAGCATGGGAACTGGAGACGCCCGGGCGCATGGTCGGTTTGGAGATATCGTAGCGGTCTGTGATGTCGACAAGCGACACGCCGAGCGTGCCCGTGTCGACGGCAAAGTCGGCAACGGCAAAGCAGACGCCTACCAGGACTACCGCCGAGTACTCGAACGCGACGACATCGACGTCGTCAGTGTCGTCACTCCCGACCATTGGCACGTCAAGATCGCCATTGAAGCCCTGGAAGCCGGCAAGCACGTTTTCTGTCAGAAACCACTGACGTTGACGCTCGAAGAAAACCAGCTGATTCGCAACGCCTGCAAAAAGCACAGCGACAAAATTTTCTTCATTGGCACCCAACAGCGCAGTGACCGCGGCCGTTGGTTGCGCGCCGTGAACATGGTCCAGAAAGGACTTCTGGGCGATATCAAGAAAGTGACCGTGGGGATCAACGGCAGTCCTACCGGTGGGCCTTTCCCGACAGCAACCCCTCCCGAGGAACTCGACTGGGACTTCTGGCAAGGCCAGACCTCCTTGGTCGACTACCGGCAAAAACGCTGCCACTACGAGTTCCGCTGGTGGTACGAGTATTCCGGTGGCAAGTTCACCGACTGGGGAGCGCACCACGTCGACATCGCCACCTGGGCGCTCGGCGAACATGAAGCGGGCATGGGCCCAGTTGAAATCGATGGCACGGATTCCAAACACCCCGTTCCCTATGAAGATGGTTTCGCAACGCGCGACGACAGTTACAACACCTCGCATGACTTCGCGATCCGCTGCAAATTCGCCAGCGGTATCGAAATGGTTGTGGAAAGTCGCGGGGACAACGGTGTCACCTTCGAGGGCACGGAAGGGAGGATCTTCGTCAACCGTGGCAAGATCACCGGCACACCCATCGAGGAAAAATGGGACGACGGCAAGTACTCCGACGAAGACGTTGTGCGTCTCTACAAAGGAAAACCCCACGAGGGCCACAAGCAGAACTTCTACCGCTGTATTCGCGAAGGCGGACTGCCGGTCTCCGATGTCTTCACCCATGTCCAGATGCTCAACACCTGCCATCTCTGCACAATCGCAGCCAGGCTCGGACGAAACATCAAGTGGGATCCCAAGACCGAGAAGATCCTCGGTGACGAGCAGGCCGCCAGCTTTGCCGCGCGACCGCGCCGCGAAGGATTTGAAATCCTCAAAGTGTAGGTCCAGATTGCCTTCGACGTACCCTGTAAAGCACGGCACTCCCGGCCGTGCTTTACAGGCAGTCGTTTCTCTGCGTCAGGCGGGTGCCTGCCTGGATCCAGTGCTTTACCGCGTGATCTGGCCCGCATAAAGTTCGTGAATCGGGCGGCCGGTCGTGATCGCGAACGGGCGCCCCAACGGATCCTCAAAGTGACCGCCGGGATCGACCCCCAAGGCAGCAAACATCGTCGCCGCCACATCCCACGGGCCCAGGGCATCGCCAGCGGGCTCTCCACCCCAACGGTCTGAGGCCCCCAGCACAGCTCCGGGCGTCACACCGGCACCTGCCATGACGATCGAATAGACCCGCGCCCAGTGCTTCCGCCCCGGAGTCCGGCCTAGAAAACTCGGTTCCAATGCGACCTGAGGGGCGCGACCAAACTCGCCCATACACACCACAAGCGTCTCATCCAGTAGGCCGCGTTCATCCAGATCTTCGAGCAACGCAGAAAAACTTTCGTCAAATCGCGGAAGTAAATGCTGACGTAGCGCTGAGAAAATGTCGTTGTGGGTGTCCCAGCCATAGACTTCCGTGTCGAGCGGATCCTTATCCTGACCACGGTTACTGTGATTCCAGATCACGGTGATTAATGGCACACCCGCTTCAACTAGTCGCCGGGCCAGCAGGCATGCTTGGCCACTCCGGTGTCGACCGTATCGGTCCCGCAACGCCGGCCGCTCGCGGCTCAAATCAAACGCCTCCCGACTCTGAGGAGATAACAGCATGTCGGACGCCCGGTCATACAAATGCGCAACGTCTCGGGCATCCTGGTACCTGCCCAGTGCCGCGGACCTCGCATTGAGTGACTCTTTGAGTGCCTTGCGCTGTAGCAGGCGTGCTTTCGACAAGTGTTCACGCATCGCCAGCCCTGGAATTGCCACAGCCTGGCGACTGACATCCCCGACCACGACAGGCTCGTATTCACGTCCGAGAAAGCCTCCATTCTGGCCAGGGGAAAGCGTGAAAGGGACGAAGGCCGGCCCGTTGACATGCACCGCCTCAAACAGCGCGCGGGGATTTTTTGTGATCCGGTTCCAGACCGCTCCATAGGTAGGAAAATCATCGGGACTCGGAGCCGGGTTCGAGGACAACCGCGAATGATAACGGCCGGTCAGCGCCAGATAGGTTGCCGACCCGTGGTCCAGATCCTCGTGGGACAAGTTACGCAGCACCGCAAAGCGATCGGCGATCCGGGACAGGCGCGGCAGGTGTTCACAAAAAGCCAGTCCCGGGACCGCGGTCGATAAGGTGGAGAATGCACCACGGATGTGGTCTGGTGCCCCTGGCTTGGGGTCCCACATGTCAATCTGGCTTTGGCCACCGCTGGCGTAGACCAGAATCACCGAACGTGCGCGACCAAAACCTGGGAACTCGTGGTTCGGCGGGCGGCGTGCAGCAGACAACCTCCTGCCTGAATCTCGTGTCACTGCGGGCAGCATGCCACAGCCAGCCAACGTGGAAATTCGCAACCATTCACGTCGATGGCAACTTCCGCCCGGCCTACCAGCAGAAGCAAAAAAACGGAGCATGTTCTCGCCACCCCCAACCCAGCAAACCACGGTCAGGGGCTATTCTATCTGGCCGACGGAGGCCAGGAAACCGGCGCTGCGACCGGCAGTTGAGGAATCAGCCGGCAACGCATACGTTGGGTGCAGTGAGGACACCGTATTCGTGTCCGCATCATTCCTGCCTGCATCACGCGGATTCTGAATTTCGCCACCTCAACCCTGTGATTTGCTATGACCGGTGCTGACCTGCTGATTGAATGTCTGCGTGCTCAAGGCATGAGTACTTTATTTGGCATGCCGGGCACCCAGAACCTGGCACTGTACGATGCGCTCTACCGTGCCCATGCGCATGTCCACCACGTGCTGGTCCGCAACGAACAAGCCGCCACCATGATGGCCAGTGGCTGGGCGCGAGCCACCGGCCAGGTGGGAGTCGCGCTGACCGTTCCGGGCCCAGGCGCCAGTAATGCCAGCACTGGAATCGCAGACGCCTATACCGACTGCCAGCCCATCTTGCTGGTCACGGGTGGCGTCGACCGACCGCTGCACCAACGTGACCGCGCCAAAATGTTCCACGGACTCGATCAGGAAACGTTTTTCCGGCCGATCACCCGTTACTACGGCTGTCCACAATCTGCAGACGACATTCCGAAAATGGTCGAGGAGGCGTTCGCGGCGATCTGGGCTGGACGTCCCGGACCCGCGGTACTGGAAATTCCGCCCGACCTGGCGGCCGCCGAATGCACCGCACTGCCCATCCCCAAGCGGGTTGAAATTGATCACTCACAAGCACCCCTGGCAAGCGACGTCGCCGCCGCCGTCGATCTGATCGGCAACTGGCAACGTCCGCTGATCCTGGCAGGGGGCGACGTAATCGCGGCTGGCGCAACCGGCGAGCTGCGCCAGTTGGCCGAGACCCTCGGAGCTCCACTGATTTTCACCAGGTTGGGACAGTGTGCCGTGGCCACCGATTTTGCTTTGAATTACGGTCACACCCTAGGTCCACGCGGACGAAAGTTACTGGCAACTGCCGATGGGTTACTGTCTGTTGGGGTTCGGTTCACGCAAATCGATACCTTGAACTGGACGTTGCCCATGCCCGGGACCCTGGTCCAGCTCGATCGAGACCTGCGTGAAATCGGTCGGGAATACCCCGTAACCGCAGGCCTTACCGGTGATCTGGCGGCGTCCATGTGCGCACTACAAGCCAGCCTGACATCCGCAGGTCCGGACCGCTGGTGGGACGGCGTCCTGGGAGACCTGCCACACAAGATGAAGCCGGGACCGGTTCTGAACCAGGTCCGCCAGGCACTTCCTCCCGAGGGGATTGTCGTCTCGGATGTGACCTCGCTCACGTACCGTGCCTTCGACGAATACCCTGTCCAGGGTACGCGTGATTTCCTTTATCCCTGTCACTACGTCACTCTGGGATACGGTCTGCCCGCGGCCATCGGTGCCCAGCTCGCCTGCCCCGACCGGCCCGTGGTCGCCATTTGTGGTGACGGCGGCGTGATGATGAGCATTGGGGAACTTTCAACTGCTGCCCAGCATCAGATTCCGCTGGTCGTCGTGGTCGTAGCCGATCAGGCGCTGCTGGCGATCAAGGCGTCGCAGATCAAGGGATATGAAAACCGCATTCTGGGCACAGAACTGCAAAACCCCGACTTCGTCGCGCTCGCCGAATCGATGGGAGTCACCGCCCAGCGGACCTCTGACCTGGACGAGTTGCAGAAGCTGCTGGTGGAGGCGGTGGCGAAAAACCAGCCGCACCTGATCGAAATCAGCATGGACGGCCAGCAACAGGCCATCATCGAGCAGATCCCCTGGCTCCAGAACGATTGAGCACCGCCGATCTGTAGCAGCCACGTCTGGCCAATTGACGCCGTGTCCAGTTAAATACGGGGGCGTATTGTTGGTGCCCGCTGACACACTCTACGGAGATGGACTGTGACCTGCACCCGCTTCCTGTCGACGACCCTGCTCATCGGAACTCTCGTGATGACCTCGTCCGCTGCCGACCCGACCCCTCCACCCACCCGGCGCATCGACCATGTCGATACCTACCACGGTACGTCGGTCGCCGATCCCTACCGCTGGCTGGAAGACGACGTCCGCGAATCGGACGATGTGGCAGCCTGGGTCGAAGCCCAGAACGAGGTCACGTTCGGGTATCTCAAGCAGATTCCCCAGCGGGAAACGATTGAGAAACGATTGACCACGCTCTGGAACTACGAGAAGTTCGGCAGCCCGTTCAAACGGGGTGGCCGTTATTACTTCTACAAGAACGACGGCCTGCAAAACCAGTCGGTGCTGTACACACAAACAACCCTGGACTCGGAGCCAGAGTTGTTCCTGGACCCTAATCAATGGTCGAAAGACGGCACGGTCGCCTTGGCCGGCATCAGCTTTAGCGACGATGGCCGCTATGTCACCTATGGTGTAGCCGAAGCTGGTTCCGACTGGCGGACCTGGCGGGTCATGGAAGTCGCCAGCCGCAAAGTCCTCAACGACGAACTCAAATGGGTCAAATTCAGCGGCGCCTCCTGGACCAACGACAGCCGGGGATTCTTTTACAGTCGCTTCGACGAACCGCAAGAGGGCGCCGAGTTCCAGGGATTGAATCTCAATCAGCAAGTCTACTATCACCGCGTGGGAACCGATCAAAGTGACGACGTGCTGGTCTACCGCCGTCCCGACCATCCCGACTGGGGATTCGACGCCGAGGTCACCGAAGACGGTCGCTACCTCGTGATCACCGTCTGGAAGGGGACCGATGACAAGTACCGCGTGCTTTACAAGGATCTGCTGGAACCCTACGGGATCCCGTTGGACCTGATTTCCACGTTCGACCACGAATACAGTTTCGTCGGCAATGACGGACCACTCTTCTTTTTCAAAACCGACCACGAGGCCCCGCGCAAGAAACTGGTGGCCATCGATATCCGGAAGCCAGCAGGGACCGCCGAAACGGTCCTCATCGACCAGCGAGACGAGACACTCACGGGGGTCGGACTCGTCGGGAACCTGTTCGTAACCAAATACCTGAAGGATGCCCGCACGCAGATCCGTATCCACACGCTGGCCGGCGCGTTTGTCCGAGAAGTGGAGTTTCCCGGAATTGGTTCGGCCAGTGGCTTTGGTGGCCGCCAGGCGGACACGGAAACGTTTTATTCCTTTTCCAGTTTTGCCACACCACCCAGCATCTACCACTACGACCTGATCACCGGGGAAAGCCGGTTGCTCCGCCGCGCCGCCGTCCAATTCGAGCCAGATGATTACGTCGTCAAGCAGGTTTTCTACAACAGTAAAGACGGCACCCGAGTACCGATGTTCATCGCCCACCGCAAAGACGTGGAGCTCAATGGCGACACTCCCACGCTGTTGTATGGATACGGGGGATTCAACATCTCCATGCAGCCCGGGTTCTCGATCAGCCGGCTGCAGTGGATGGAAATGGGAGGCGTCTTCGCCATGGCCAACCTGCGGGGCGGTGGCGAGTACGGCGAATCCTGGCACCGGGCCGGTACCAAACTTCAAAAACAGAATGTCTTTGACGACTTTATAGCCGCCGCGGAGTGGCTGATCGAGCAGAAATACACCCGCCCCAACAAGCTGGCCATCATGGGTGGCAGCAATGGCGGACTGCTGGTGGGAGCTGTCATGACCCAGCGCCCCGACCTCTTTGGGGCCTGCTTGCCGGCGGTTGGTGTGATGGACATGTTACGGTTCCACAAATTCACTGCCGGCCGCTACTGGGTCGATGACTACGGCAGCGCCGACGACGCAGACGAATTCCAGGCCCTGCTGGCCTATTCGCCCTACCACAACCTGGAACCGGGCACCCGCTATCCACCCACGCTGGTCACCACCGCGGACACCGATGACCGGGTCGTCCCCGGGCACAGTTTCAAGTTCGCTGCCCAGTTGCAACATTGCCACGCGGGTGAGGCACCTGCCCTGATCCGCATTGAGACCCGCGCCGGACATGGCGCCGGAAAACCGACCGCCAAAGTGATCGAAGAACTGGCCGATAAATGGGCCTTCCTGGTCAAGAACCTTGGCATGACCCCTCGTTGAGACTGACCCGATGGCGAAACCCAGCTACCTGACCTCCCCCGTAGCCTCTGAAGGGATGCCAGCCGGTATTCCTTACATCGTGACCAATGAAGCTGCCGAACGATTCAGCTTTTACGGCATGAAGGGTATTTTGGCCATCTTCATGACGAAGTATCTCCTCGACAGTAGCGGCGCCCAGGATCTGATGGCGGAGAATGAGGCTCAGGCCTGGGTTCACATTTTCAACTCGGCCGTCTACGGATTTCCCATCCTGGGTGCGATCGTTGCTGACGCCTTTCTGGGAAAATATCGCACGATCCTCAGCGTTTCCGTGATCTACTGCCTGGGCCACCTAGCATTGGCTCTGGACGATACCCGGGTAGGTCTGTCGATCGGACTGACGCTGATCGCAATTGGATCGGGGGGCATCAAACCCTGTGTCTCAGCCCACGTGGGTGACCAGTTCGGAACGGCCAACCAGCACTTACTCGCCAAGGTCTTCATGTGGTTCTACTTTTCCATCAACCTGGGTGCTTTCCTCTCCACCATTGCAACCCCCTGGCTACTGGCCAATTATGGCCCCCACCTGGCATTTGGTGTTCCTGGCATTCTGATGGCATTGGCAACTCTGTTCTTTTGGATGGGGCGCAAGGTCTTCATCCACATTCCCGCCGGTGGTACTGAATTCCTCAGAGAGACGCTGTCCTGGTCGGGACTGAAGTCGATCGCCAGCCTGTTCATTATCTATGCTTTTGTGGCGATGTTCTGGGCATTATTCGACCAGACGGGCGCTGCCTGGGTCCTGCAGGCCGACGAGATGAATCGCGAAATTTTCGGATTCACCCTGCTACCAAGCCAAATCCAAGCGATTAACCCGCTGATGATCCTGGTCTTCATTCCACTCTTCGCCAAAGTCGTCTACCCCCTGATTCATTCCGTCTTCCCATTGACACCGCTCCGCAAAATTTCGATCGGCTTCTTTGTGACGGTACCCGCATTTCTGATTCCCGCCTGGATCGAGATGCGTATCGACGCGGGCGCCAGTCCTACCATCCTCTGGCAACTCCTGGCCTACACGCTCATTACCGCGGGCGAGGTCTTCGTCTCGATTACTTGTCTGGAGTTTTCCTACACGCAAGCTCCCACGAAAATGAAATCGTTGATCATGGCATTTTTCTTGTTGAGTGTCTCCCTCGGCAACCTGTTCACTGCGGCAGTGAATTTCCTGATCCTCAATGAGGATGGGACAAGCAAACTTTCTGGCGCCACTTATTACCTGTTCTTCGCCGGCTGCATGCTCGGCACTGCTATTCTGTTCATCCCGGTCGCCATGGCATACAAGGGAAAAACCTATATTCAGGACGACGAAGCTACCGACCCGTCTTGATGGCCGCTCAGCGGTTCAACATCGGTTCGAGGACTGCGTTATCCGTATCCCATCAGTGAGCAAACCGCTGCAATGAGTTGGCCACCTCACACAAGGCTGGCCTCTCAGGCAACCTATTTCGGCTGGGGTTTGGGACGGTAGTTGGGATTGGGGCGTGGTAGTTTCGCATCGACCCGCTTCAGTTCGGCCATCAGCCGGGCCTCCAGCTGGGCCGCCTTGTCCGACAGCTCCGTGGCGCGGTCGTGACGCTCGGACAGGTCTTCCGCCAGGTTGTACAACTCGTGTCCGCCTTCGTACCACTTGATTAACTTCCAGTCGCCCGCCCGAATGATGGAGTACGGACCTGGACGATGGCGGTAATGGGGGAAATGCCAGTAAAGAGCATCTCTTTCCAGTCGTTTGTCCCCTCCGGACTTGAGCAGACCGGCCAGGGACACCCCGTCGACCGGCTGGTCCTCTGGCAGAGAGACACCGACCGCCGCCGCGATCGTCGGCAGCACGTCAACGCTGGATACCGGCTGACTCGACTCGGTACCGCCAGCGACCTGGCCCGGCCAGCGTACCAGGAAGGGTACGCGAATCCCTCCTTCATAGGCATAGCCTTTACCAGAGCGAAGTGGCGTATTGTCGGTCGGCCCCAACAAGCCTCCATTGTCCGACGTAAAAATGACCAGTGTACGTTCGGCCAGGCCCGTTTCCCGCAGCGTCTCTTCGATCATGCCGACCGCATCATCGACGCTTTCCACCATCGCCGCGTATCGCGCCTGCACAGGCTTCTTGCCCTCTCTGGCGTATTTCGCGGCCACTTTTTGAATGGCCTGGATGGGCGTGTGCACGGCGTAGGGACAGTAGGACAGAAAGAACGGGCGCTCGGCGTTCGCACGGATGAACTGCTGGGCTTCAAAACCTTCACGATGGGTGAGGTACTCACCTTTCCGGCGCGGCTTGAGCTGCTGGTCAAAGTTGTAGCGTGGGTGCGTATACGGATCAAAATATGAAGGGGGTTGCCCGATGTCGCAACCGGCGACGTTGACGTCAAAGCCCTGCGACGCGGGGTACCAGTCCGGATCCCCCAGATGCCATTTACCAATGTGGGCCGTCGCGTAGCCGGCGGCTTTAAGGATCTCGGCAATCGTGACCTGCTGGTGCTCCATCCAGAAGGGGTTGGGCGGGCAGAGCAACTTGCGATTGCGGCCTCCCACGTAGGCGGTTGGGTTCTGCTCCGGCGTCTCGCCGCCAGGCCGCTGGAACCGTGCCCGAATCCAGTCCGTCACGCCAACCCGCGCTGGCCAGCGGCCCGTCATGACCGCCGCGCGCGTCGGACTGCATACCGCACAGGCCGCGTAAGCATCAGTAAAACGCATTCCCTGACTGGCCATACGGTCAATGTGTGGGGTACGAAAGTAATCACTCCCCTGGCAGGAGAGATCCATCCAACCCAGGTCATCGACCAGGATCAGCACCACGTTCAGGCGGCCGTCGGTCACGCGTTGCTCCGGCTGGCTCGCTACCACGAATCCACCTGCCAGCAGGCTTAGCAAGAATACGCATCCCAAAGCCTCACCCTGAAGAAAACGTCGCATATTCTTCGCACCCTTGTTTCGACGACGACACCATAGCCAGTGCGCATTACTCCGGGGTGCGCAAACGGATCCCCGGTAAAAGCCTAACCGGCTCCCAGTCGCTTGGGAACACAACCGTAACAGACAGCGATACCTGGACGGAACGCAGGGCCAGGCAGAACCCGGCCCGCGCCAACTAGCCACCCGTCGCCGTGCTGCTGATCTTCCATAGATGTGCGTCGCTCCGAATATAAAGCGCACCACCCGCCATCGAGGGACTGGAAAGAATCTTCTCACCCAGCTCGCCACCCTTCAAACGGCGTCCACGATCTTCGCCAATCTCGATAACCTGTCCCAGACCGGATTCGTTGAACAGGTAAATCCGGCCGTCGCTGGCAATCGGAGAGCCACTGAAGCTGCCTTTCAATCGCAGCTGCCACAGCAGTTTTCCCGTTTTCATGTCACCCGCTTTGAGAATCGAACCGTTGACGGTAAACACCTTGCCGCGATAGAGCAGTGGGGTCGCGGTCGAAGCGCCCAGTCGGTTGTTCTGCCAGAGAAGATCGGGCTCTTTGCTGCCAGGCGTAAAACGCAACGCAGTGAGGCCACCTGATGGCACATAAAGCACACCGTCGCCCACCACACTAGAGGGTTGCGATGCGCAGCCAGATGCATAAACACCAAGCTCTCGCCCCGATGCCGGTTCGTGCACGGTCAAGCGCGAACCAGACTGTAACACCACCTGTGGCAACTGTCCCGGCTGATCCCCCAGCACCACCGGCGAAGCCCAGTTGGCCAGCTTCGGGCGATCGAGTTTCCAACGTGTGGTTCCTGTGTCGGCAGCCAGCCCTACGGTGACCGACTGGCTATCATTTTCAATGGGCACTACCAACGTCTCACCGACCACGGTTGGTGACGAAGCCAGCCCCAGACTGTTGCTGGCGTTGGGGTACTCATTCAATAATCCACGCAGCCAGAGGAGATTTCCTTCCAGATCAAAACAAACCAGGTCATTGGTGGAAAAATAGGCAAAAATGCGTTTCCCATCGCTCGCCGCTGTGGGAGTTGCGGTACAGATCGCAGGATGGGTCATTGTCCTCCCCGTCGCCCACAGCTGGCGTTCCCAGAGCTTCTCGCCCGTCTTCGCATGGAAGCAGATGACGTGCAAACGATCCTGGCGAAAGCCAGTGCAGCACGTAAGTACCACGCGGTCACCGATGATAATCGGACTGGAAACACCGCGTCCGGGCAAATCGACCTTCCAGGCGATATTTTCCGTTTCGGACCAGCCCACAGGGAGTCCCTGATCGACGGAAACACCGGAACCATTGGGTCCGCGGAAACGGAGCCAATCGGCGCCCGTGAACAAGAACAATGTGACCGCCACACCCCACACACGCAAAACCGTAGAAAACGATGTATTCATGAAAGTGGATTCTTCTGATGAAAGGTTTCGATCGAAAGCAGGCCTCTCCGCGTCCGGCGGCTCTGACGCCGCATCGCCTGGCGACTAGGGTTTTGGGGGAGCGCCGGCGGAAAGAATCGCGGTTCCCGTCGCATCACAGACGCGGAGCTGGAATTGCCACTCAACCGTCCAGCTCTCTGTCTGCTCGTTCTGACAGGCTTTGACGAGAATCTGATTCGCCCCCGGCTGCAAGGTAGCCTTCATCCGATACTGGTCCAGACGCATACCGCGGTGGTATTCATCGCGACCGAACAACAACTCGCCGTTCAGCCAGACTTTCCAGGCATTCTTGCACCCCAAGCGAAATTCAACCTGCTGTGCAGCCTCTGAATGGAAGTCGGTCCAGGCATAGGCTACGGTCTGTTTCAATTTGCCCAGCGGCTGGTTCAAGTCCACCATTCCGTACGGATCTTTGGTCGTATAGTCCTGCCAATGGACCTGGCCCTCTTTCCCTTCGTATTCCGCTTTCCTGTTCAGCTCACGTTCCGGGGGAAACTCGGTCGCAAAGCCTTTGCGGCCAGTGTTATCAAAAGCACCAATCACTCGCCAGTCCATCAAGAACCCGAAATGCCGAGGCAGGTCGACTTGTTCACCAAGTGACTTCAACTTATCGACGATCGTCCCGACCTGGTCGTTGTCGCGGGCTCCCTCCAGTGCGCGGCGATAAACCGCAACCGCCGCCGGTTTCTGGTCTTTAGCAATCAAGTCCGCCCCTTCCAGGAGTAACCGAGCAACCGCATCGCGACGAAATTCAACGCCCGGATCGAGCAACATTTTCGGAATCAGCCGATCGGCTGCGGTGGCATCTACGCGCGACAGCCATTCAAACGCCAGTCGGCGACCACGCGGAGCATGGGCTGTATCGAGCACGAACGTTTCCAACCGTTTGACAGGCAAGGAACCACCACGGGCTACGGTTCGTTCAGCAATCGTATCGACTGCCAGGCACAACCAGTTCGCTGGCAGCGGTTTGGCACCATCGAGCGCCGCTAGTATGGCGGGTAAATGTGTCGCATCCTGCGTGACAAGTTCCCGCCAGGAACGCGCCGCCACCTGATTTCCGCTGCCATCGGAGACCACACCACGAATACTGCTCAACAGCGTACTCACCTCGGCGCTGCGCACTGCCGAGCCGCTCAACAGGATTCCAAACAAAACCAAACCGGCTACGGCGCCACGCAATATCATCATGAATTCCTCTGGGTAAAACGATGCCAGAAAAACGCCCCAGCGCACTCCCGCCATCCCACTCTCATGAGTTTCAGACAGCAAACGTTCGTGCGGCTCCTGCTGGACCGATCCTCAACAACGGCCAGCGTGGCGCGGTACAACTTCGGTGTCCCCCCAACGGTGCATCACCGCCACGTCTGACGGGGAGTCGAGAAACAGCGTAACAAAGGCCGCCTTCCTGGGCAATCCGCGCCGCCTCGTGATGCCTCGAAAGCCGGTCAATTCCTGCATACCACAATGGCGCCGCCGCCACAGCCATCGGGTATAACGGTCTGTCAAGGACCAGCCACATCAGGAGCCGACGCGACTCCGCTCCACGGCACTGCAACACACGAGGCGGACTATGGCCGTCAAGAAAAAAACGACCCCCAAGAAGAAGGCAGCCAAGAAGAAAACGACCCCCAGGAAGAAGGCCGCCAAGAAGAAAACGACCCCCAGGAAGAAGGCAGCCAAGAAGAAAACGACCCCCAGGAAGAAGGCAGCCAAGAAGAAAACGACCCCCAGGAAGAGGGCAGCCAAGAAGAAAAC
>PBOG01000223.1 GCA_002724245.1 Planctomycetaceae bacterium | reverse complement strand
GCGAGGCCGCCTTCATGCTTCGGTCGTGGTCGAAGTCCTGGCTCTTCCCGCGCCGCCGCTTGCGCCGCTCAGCGCCGGAGGGCGGGCCGCCACCGCCGCCGCCGCCGCCACCGCCACCGCCACCGCCACCGCTGTAGCTCCCGCCGCCGCCCGCCCGGCCCCAGGCCTCGGTCGGCGCAAGCCAACAGAACGACAACAGCAATCCAAACAGCAGCGCGGCACAACGCACTGCACCGCCACAGTTTCTGTCGCGTCGAAGCAAGCTGACACCTCTCTGAAAACTCCCGACGGTCACCCTATCTGCAAAACAGATCCTCGAAAACGTCGCACCTGGCACCAACTCTCAACCGTCCTTTGCCGGTGAACGGCTGCTGGTACGCTGCTCCGTAATTTCAATCGCCTTGAGTAAACCGCGGGCCTTGTTCATCGTTTCCTGAAATTCATTTTCAGGCACACTATCAGCAACGATCCCCGCCCCAGCCTGCACGTACACGCGAGACCCCTGAATCACCATGGTGCGCAGCGCGATACAGGTATCCATATTGCCACTGAAGTCAATGTAACCAACCGCGCCAGCGTAAGGACCACGGCGTTGCGGTTCAAGTTGATCAATGATCTCCATGGCGCGCACTTTCGGAGCACCTGACACGGTGCCCGCAGGTAGAGACGCGCGGAGCGCATCAAACGCATCCTTACCGTCCGCCAGCTCGCACGTCACGTTGGAAGTAATGTGCATCACGTGACTATACCGTTCGATGACCATCACATCTGACAATTCCACGGTTCCGTAACGTGCCACTCGGCCTACATCATTGCGCCCCAAATCGACCAGCATGACGTGCTCTGCCCGTTCCTTCGGGTCAGCCAGCAGTTCCTCTGCCAGACGTTGGTCTTCGGATTCATCCCCGCCCCTGGGACGTGTTCCAGCCAACGGTCGTACCGTGACCTTACCGTCGACCACACGACACATAATTTCAGGTGAACTTCCGATCAACGTCACACCTTGGGTGCGCAAGAAAAACATGAAAGGGCTGGGGTTCACAACTCGTAAAGTACGGTAAATCTCGAACGGATCTGATTCAAATTCTACAGTCAGTCGCTGGCTGATAACGACTTGAAAAATATCACCCGCCCGGATGTATTCGACACATTGCCGAACCGCGTCTTCAAAATCAGGCTGACTGAAATTGGATTCGACACGTAGTGAAACGTCACCGCGAGTATCAATGTCAGCACAAGGCACCAGATCGCTGGCATCGGCAAGCTGGTCGACGAGTGCATCCACCCGCCGAGTCGCATCCCGGTACGCGAGTTCGGGATCGCCTGCGAATCGATCAAGCCGCGCCATGACGATCACGAACATGGTCTTGCTCACGTTATCGAAGACGACCATACGGTCATAAAATGCGAACGAGAGATCGGGGATCTGTCGATCGTCCTCCGGTGGATTGGGCAACGACTCCGAGTAGCGAATCACATCGTAACCGGCAAAGCCGATCGCTCCGGCAACAAACGGGGGCAACTCCTCCAAGTGGGCCACCTGGTAGGACGCGATTCGCTGCCGCAACGTCTCCAAGGGATCGGCCGCATGGTACTCGCGTGACACTCCCTCTGCCGACTCGGTAACCATGTCACCGCAGGCCGCTATCTCCAGAAAAGGATCCGCTGTCAAAAAACTATACCGGGAAACTTTTTCGCCTCCGACAACGCTTTCAAAAAGGCAGGCAGTCCCCTGGCTATCAATTTTCCTGAACGCCGTAACCGGGGTCAGCGAATCACTCACCAACCGCCGATAGACCGGCACTAACTGGTACTCAGCGGCCAACCGTTCAAACGCCGTAAAGTCCGGTAGGTACATGATTCCTAGTCACTCTTAACAGGCACACCAGCGACACATCCGCCACACAAACAGGCAGCTTAGCAATGGCCCTGAACAGCGGCAACGCCGACCGCGGACAGAGCACCTCGACTCGGCTTGACACTAATTAGAGCCTTGCTAGAATCCCAGCAATTGCGTAAGTCCTGTATTGAGAATATGTTGCACGCACGACCACATCCAGCCCCTGGTCCCGTCCGATCCCACTGAGCCAAACGCGTTTCCCGTGGAGCACTCTCGGACATGAAATGCCAGCAATGCGAAAAGCCAGCGACCATTCATATCACCGAAATCACCGGGCCGGAACTGGATGAACTGCACTTGTGCGAAGACTGTGGCAAGATTTACTTGTCACAGCAGGAGCCGGCGAGCGACTCCACCATGAGCCCGCAGTTCAAACTAATCGAAGACGCCGATGAACTGGCCGCCCTGCAGCAGCAAGTTTGCGAAATCTGTGGAAGTAGTTTCTACGAATTTCGTCACTCAGGGCGACTCGGCTGCCCGCATGATTACGTCTGCTTCGAAACGGAACTGGAACCGCTCATTGTCAATATTCACGCGGCGACTGATCACGTCGGGAAACGCCCCAAACGTGGCGTCAACAGTTCTGAGCAACAGGTCGTCCTGGTACGCATGCGGCAAGAGATGAAAGAAGCGATCGAACGTGAAGACTACGAAACAGCGTCCTCACTGAGAGATCAGATACAAGAACTTGAAGAACAGCGTAAACCCTCGTAATTGGGGCCCTCGTAATTGGGAGAGGGACGGCCATCGTGAAACTGGAAGAACTCGCACGACAAAGTAGTGAATGGCTGCGAGGCTCCGGACCCGAATCCGACATTGTTATCAGTTGCCGTATTCGTCTGGCCCGTAACCTGGCCAATCATCCATTCATCCGCAGGTGCTCTGACACCGATCTGGCAGCCATCGAGCGGACGCTCTACGAAACCCTGCAGTCCGAACCAAAACTACAGGACGTCGGGTACGTGAACCTCAAGATGCTGTCGGAAATTGATCGCCAGTTCCTCGTCGAACGGCAACTAATCAGTCGCGAACATGCGGACAGCAACGGAGCACGAGCGGTCGCGATTCATCCGGAAGAAAAATTCAGCCTGATGATCAATGAAGAAGATCACCTGCGCATTCAAGTGATGAACAGTGGCCTGGATTTAGATGCGACCTGGGAACAAACAGACGCCATTGATGACGTGGTCGAAGAGCATCTGTCCTACGCATTCCACCAGCGTCTGGGTTACTTGACCGCATGTCCCACAAATGTCGGAACGGGCATGCGAGTCAGCGTCATGTTCCACCTGCCGGCACTCGTCCTGACACAACAAATTGACAAGGTTTTCCGCAGCTTACAAAAAATGAACCTGGCGGTGCGTGGATTGTATGGCGAAGGCTCACGCGCCATGGGCGATTTTTATCAGATCAGTAACCAAATCACACTTGGCCGGAGCGAAAAAGATCTGATCCAACAAGTCTCAGACGTCGTACCTCAAATCATCGATTACGAACGCCGAGCTCGCGACTTCCTGGTGCACGAAAACCAACAAGACCTCCACGACCGCGTCAGCCGCGCGTACGGCCTGCTCTGCTCAGCCCAGACAATCAGCAGCGAAGAGACGATGGAACTTCTCTCCAGTGTACGCATGGGGGTCAACCTGGGGCTCATCGAAAACCTCAAAATCCCTACCATCAACAAGCTCTTTATCCACACACAACCGGCCCATTTGCAGAAGCTACGCGGCACCGAACTGGATACGGCGAATCGTAACATTGAGCGTGCGCATTACCTGCAAAGACATCTCCAGCAGGACGGCGCCGACGCCGCTGAGAACAACTGACTGCGCTGCCGTTGTGATGGCAGACCATCCGCTCTGGGCTGTTACTGCTCACCCGGAAGTGTAAATACGCCCTGCCGCCAGGCATCGAGAAATTCCCGGTTACTGGAGAGCAGATCGGGCAACTCAGATATCTCTTCCAATGTCAGCCAGTAGATAGCTGCCACCTCACGGGGATTCGCAGTAATCTGCGCCGTAGCTGACACGGAAACCAGCCACCAGGCCAGATCGACATCCCAGGCGGTTGTACTCTCCCAAAGCCTGCGAACTGCCTGGGCCTGCAACCCCAGTTCTTCGGCCACTTCACGACATACCGCCTCGGATTCACTTTCGCCAGGCTCGATGCTCCCGCCGGCAAAACAGCAGCTACCGGGGGCCTCGACGGTAGCTGCACGACGAATTACCAACCATCTCTGATCACGCTGGATCAAGGCGATCACACCACAACGTCGGCCGCGCTGGAAACTGGGCGACATATTCCCGCCTTTCTGTACGAACAAGCGCATCCGGTGCTAGAGTCAACCGGCTGCCGTCTGATAAGATACGTCAGTACACCAGTTTGCCGCGACCAGGCGTATCTGCTACGCCGTTGAATGGAATTCTGGTCGAAACTTGGCGATTTGATGCAACACGGTGGAACATCGTGCGGTCGCCAACTGGATAACGCGTTTGCCGAGCGAGCGAGAGCATGTACCTGCGACTGGCCAAACGACTCCTTTGTGAAACCGATAAACGCCTGCTCTGGAAGCTCTTCTGGAACATGGGCGTCAAGGGCATACGGGCTGTTCAAAAACACAAACGTCGCCTGAAACGCGGACAGTTCTTCCCCCCTTATTTGTATATATCGATTATCAACAGCTGTAACCTGCGCTGCCAGGGATGCTGGGTGGACGTCGCCGCCAAGCAACAGACCATTGATGTCGACGCGATGAATCGCATGCTCAATGAGGCAAAGGCGATGGGCAACTCGTTCTTCGGGCTGCTCGGGGGCGAGCCCTTCATGCACAACGACCTGTTTGAGATTCTCGAAGCACATCCCGACGCTTATTTCCAGATCTTCACAAACGGGCATTTCATCACAGACGAGACGGCAAAACGCCTGAAGAAACTGGGCAACGCCACGCCCCTGATCAGTATCGAAGGGACCGAGATCATTAGCGACGAACGCCGTGGACGCGACGGTGTATTCAGTCATTCCCTGGAGGGACTTCAGAACTGCCTGAACAATAACCTGCTCACTGGTGTTTGCACGAGCCTGTGTCAATCCAACTTTACCGACCTGCTAACCGATGAGTGGGTCGATCGTCTTGTCGAGATGGGCGTCATGTACTGCTGGTTTCACATCTACCGACCCGTTGGCCCTGACGCCTGCGCCGACCTGTCGCTGACTCCAGAGCAGCAGACCAAAGCTCGAGAGTTTGTTGTCAACACACGGGTGAACAAACCTATTATCGTAATCGATGCTTATTACGATGCGGATGGTAAAGCGCTCTGTCCTATGACCACGGGATTCACACACCACATTAATCCCTGGGGCGATATCGAACCTTGCCCGATCATTCAATTCGCAACGGATTCGATCCATGAAGAACGCCCGCTCCGCGAGGTGTTTAACGAATCCTCTTTCCTGCGTGACTTCCGTGAAACGGCAGCAGCACACACGCGTGGCTGTATTGCGTTAGAACGCCCCGACTTGATGCAACAACTCGTGGAAAAGCACGGTGCCAAGGACTCCACTGCCAGAAAAACAATGCTGCATGAACTCGACGCAATGCAGAGCCGTCCTTCACAGTACCACCCGGGAAGCGAAATTCCTGAACGCAGCCTTGCCTATCGTCTGGCCAAGAAGTTCGCCTACCATGACTACGGCGCATACACACACACATTCAACCCGGACAACTGGCAAGACCCAGACGAGACCGACGCCCCAGTTGCAACAGACCTTACACAGGTGAAACTCTGACCTCGCGGACCCCGAATTTCCCTGACTCCGTTCCGCACCGCCGCCCCTCTCGATACCATGTCGCTGGCTTCATTACCAAATGCTCTGGCTCCGATCGCCGAACGCTTTGCCAGCGATCGACCAGAACGACAACGCCGCAGACACCTGGTCAAATCCGACTTTTCAGAACTGGCCACAGCGGGATTTACGCGTGTGGCAGTTCCGACTTCACACGGTGGCTTCTGGGAATCTCTGCCAACGGCGACACGTCCAATCTGCCAGGCATTACGGACTCTTGCCAAAGGGGATTCCTCAGTCGCCCTGGTTAGCGCCATGCATCCAGCGGTCCTCTCCTATTGGCTGGCGGCGTGCGAAATCACTCCGGCAGGTCAGCATTGGGCCGCCCAAGCAGAAGGCGTCTTTCAGAGCGCCAGCGAAGGTCACTGGTGGGGCACGATGACTTCCGAACCGGGCAGTGGTGGTGATGTGCTGCAAAGCAAGACACGAGCCCAACGTGTCTCGGATCCTGCCAGCTACCAACTCACCGGAAGCAAGCACTTTGGCAGTGGTAGCGGGATCATGACCTACATGGTCACCGCGGCTTTGGCGGACGATGAGGTTGAACCCGACTGGTTTTTCATCGACATGCGCAACCGTGCCTGGGATGGCTCTGACGGGTTGCGTATGATCGCCGAATGGGATGGACAGGGGATGACCGCAACTCAAAGCCACGCCTTTGAAATGCAGGACTTACCCGCCACACGGATTGCCTGGCCCGGCCATCTGCTGGACATCGTCAGCCGTACAGGAGGCTTCATCGGCTGCCTGTTCACATCCGTTATTGTCGGAATTGTCGATGCGGCCGTTCAAACCGCTGACACGCAATTACGCCAACGGCCTGTAAACTCTTTCCAGACTGTCGAATGGACTCGTGTACAAAGTGAAGTCTGGCTACTTGGCCAGGCCTACGAAGGCATGCTCCGCGCAGTAGAAAGTCAGACGGATTCGAGGCACGAAGTCTTGCTTGGCAAGACGGCAATTGCCGAACTTGCCGAGGGCATCATGACACGCATTTGCCGGATTTGCGGTGGCAGCACATATTCGCGTCGCTCTCCGTTTGGATTCTGGTTTGAAGATGTGCGTGCCCTCGGATTTCTGCGTCCACCCTGGCCTTTGGCATTCGAAACCCTCGCACGGCCTCTCTGGGACTGATACCGGGCAGGATGTACTTCACGCATATCCCTAGCAATCACCCCGCAGCCCATTATGAACAAAGCGTTTGTCCGGGAACCGGAATTCGATGGTCGGGGCTATTGTCCACGGTGCGGCGCCCTCGGAGTTGATGTGTCTGGCGAAACGCTCGACACCCATATTCTCCCTGCAGCTCGACCGCGAATCGGAGACGCCGCCTGGTTCTGTAGCTTTGCCGGGTGCGACGTTGCCTATTTCACACTGCTGGAAGCTATCGTCACAACCGACGAACTACACGCTCCCGTCTACCCGAAGGATCAACTGGCTCCGATCTGCGCCTGCTTCGGTTTTGGCCGGGACGAGGTAGAAGCTGACATTCGCGATGGCAGCCCACAGCGCATTCGAGCACTACTCAAGCAGGCGGATTCCCCGGAGGCCGACTGCCGCCGCCAGTCAGCGGACGGCAAATGCTGTCGCGGCGCGGTGCAACGACTATACCTGCAACTAACCGGTCAAACGGAACAGTGACACGTCAGCATGCTACCATCCGCCCCCCCGCGGCCCCCTGGCCAAAGTCTCAGAAAACCGCGGCAGGCCTGGTTTTACACAAGTATTACCCGAAGATAACCCACAGGCATATTCCCGTAATTACCAAATGGCATAGGATGTGTCGCTGGATTGGGAACGTTTTTCGTCGTCGGTTCGCAATTCGCTGTCAAATAAAGACACATAGCTGGATTTAAGGTACATAGCTGGATGAGTATCACTACGGACCCCTCTCAAGACCAGACACCGTCGCAAACTGACGCAAACCCGGCTGCTGACGATCACACGACAGCATCGCGCGGCCTGCTCCAGCCTCGCTCCGTATTCAACGAAGTCGAAGGCCAGCCAGAGCCGCTTGCTTCATCCCCGTTGTCTGAAAAAATAATCATCACGTTCGCGGTGACCATACCACTGCTGGCCTGCGTTTACGGCGGGTACCAGCTTTGGCAGTATGGCTGGATGACATCGCTGGATCTCGGCCTGCTGGTCGTGGGCTGGTACATCACTGGCCTGGGAATCACGGTTGGCTTTCATCGACTGCTGGCACACCGGTCCTTTGCGACCACACGGCCGGTACGTTACTTCTGGATGAGCCTGGGGTCTCTGGCCGTGCAAGGTTCACCACTCATGTGGTGTGCCGTACACCGTCGGCACCATCAATGCAGCGACAAGCCGGGGGACCCCCATTCGCCTCACCTTCATGACGGCGGCGTTTGGCAGGTTCTCCGCGGTTTTGTGCACTCGCACACGGGCTGGCTTTATTCACCTTACTGGTCAGACCCGAGTCTGAAAAAATTCATTCCCGACCTGATGTCAGACAAACCGGCAGTGGTTATCGACCGGTTCTATTACCTTTGGGTTATTGCCAGCCTGACCATACCGGCGTTGATCGGCGGCCTGGTGGTCGACGGCCTGACGACATGGTCCTGGCAAGGTGCGGGAACCGCTTTCCTCTGGGGTGGCCTGGTTCGCATCTGTGTGACACATCACATTACCTGGTCAATCAACTCCGTATGCCACGTTTTCGGCAAGCAGGATTACCAGGCTGGTGATGCCTCACGCAACAATGTCATCTTTGGTTTTCTGGCCCATGGAGAAGGCTGGCACAACAATCATCACGCGTTTCCCAACTCAGCGAGACACGGTCTGAAGTGGTGGCAATTTGATCTCAGCTGGGTGCTCATCAGGTTAATGGAACGGTTACGAGTCGCCTGGGACGTCAAAGTACCCGCTGAAAACATGCTGGCTGGCAGACGTTTGTAGACGGCGACTGCCTGTCAGAGTAGACAAATCCCCAACACCGCGGTCTACGCCGCTCAGCGGAGTGCTTCCAGTCTGCTCCGCAGCCGTGGCTCACGCAGATCATAGAGCAGGATCGAATATCCCGCCTGTGCCGTCGGCGGTAATCCAACCAGCGCACGCAAGGGCCCCTGTAAGGGATAGAGTCCCGAGAGGTGGTTCGCCGAAACGGCCAGACCATCGCATTCGAGCAGCTGGGCTACGGAAAGTCGTGTCACTTCCTTCGCCTGGACTCCGTAATCGGCAGGATCCGCTGTTCCAAAATAAGCGAGCGCCATCTTTTCGTAACCTCGCCGGGCAATTTCGTTGCGCAGCTCAGGCAAATCCTGCCCCCAATCCAAGTTGGAGTCACCTAATAGCTGACGGCCTGCAACCGGCCCACCAACAAGTGGAGAAAAATAGGAGAGGTAGTGTGGCCCATTGGACAAAGCGGCCCACACTTGGATGGCCAGCAAGCCGACCAGCAAGTAGCGATGCCGCCGGGTTCGCTGCCACCACAGAGCGACCCCATCCACCGCCAGCAGTACTACCAGCGGGTAAAGGAACAGCAAGTAACGATGGCCAATCTGAATACGGCTGGTACCGACGAGCGCCAAGTAAATCAGCAGCGTTAACCACCACACGCCGCGTGTTTTGTCGGGGTAATTTCGCGCGGTGGGTGCGTGTGTCCCTTCCCGCCGCCAACTGTCCAGCCGCCGCCAGATCGCATGGAGACCGCTAGCGGTAATGAGCAAACCGAGTACCAGTTCGCTGGGCGTGCTTTTGAAGAACGCGGCGCAGGGAAAGTAATACCACCACCCTGTCAGCGATACCTGGCCCATCAGAAAAGCGCGGTGCCCAGCACGATTGTGTAAATACTGGCATAACACTCCAGCCACTGGTGCAGGGAGCTTCCAGGACTTGAACCGGGAGAGCCAGGCTGGAGCATACGGCCCGCTGATCCCATCGATCCCGTCGAGCGCTACCACGTCAAATCCATGCAGCATCCAGCTGGTGACCCCACCGGCCAACACCAGCAACCCCCAAGCGGCCACAACTCGACCAACGCGCTGTCCCGTTGGCGGCAAGCTGGTCTCGGCAAAACGCCCCGCAGACCACTGGGACAGACCCAGCAACAGCCCCCCAAGAGGAAACAAAAACATCCCTGAATATTTGGCTGACAAAGCCACGCCACAGACCACACCGGCTAGGAATACCCGCCCGGTCGACGGGAACTGCAGCATCCAGCAAAAAGTGAGAAGTGCAACCAGTGCCATTAGTACGAAACAAAGATCAGCCCCGGCAATCGCTGCATGTGCGAGGATCGTTGGTGAAAATGCTAACATCCCTCCGCCACACGTACCGGCCCACAGCCCCCGGCGACGAACGAGCCAGCCAAAGACGAACCAAACCGTAGCGACGCCAATGAGCAGGGAGTGCAGGCTCCGCGCGGTCTGCACCTGCGGGGCGTCGCCGATCAGGCTCTGCCAGCGATTGGGGCGATCCTGACCGCCCGTTCCCAGGGAGGGCGCCAGCCAGGAAATCACAATCGGCAGTGGGGCTGTTCCCTTGTGAACCAACTCACGATCAAGTCTTCCATCGTGAACCGATTGCAGAGCGCAACTCAAATAGAACGTCTCATCAAACGTTGCGCTCTTTCGGCGCTGAAACCAGTGTGTCTGCAGCCCGACTACGGCAGCCAGCACCAGAGCCACCAGAAACACTGCTCGTCGAGTTCCCATCCAGCCGTTCAGAACCGAACCCCTTCCGTTCTAATCAAGATCCGCCGGCCATAGTCGTGACCCCTTATCACGCGTCATGCGCCCAACGGTCACCCCGTACAGCGGTCAAACAGGCCGACACGAAAACGATGCGCTCGCCTCCTGGCTGTCACCTGTCTTTACCGTCGACGCGAAGTCTCCAATTCGTTACGGCGAATCCGATACAAAACAATTGTATCGGCCGCTCCTTGTGTGATGGGGGGAGGCAATCCCGCATGCTTACTGCGCACCCGGGGAAGCACTCCGAACTTTTCGATCAGCTGGGAGGGTGACACAAAGTTCAACAATGTGACTACATTCAGCTCGTTGGGTAGCACTGCGACCGGCTGCAGGCTTCCCTCCACGGCCTCCAGGGCGCGCCGGGCTGGGCTATCAGGCTGATTAAGGACCAGAAAATCAACGAGCAGAAAACACTCGCGGGCGACATCAATTTGCGCCAAAGTTTCCCGGAAATCGCGGTCCGGCAGCAAGTAATATTCCCGCGGACAATAGACCGCAAGATTCGGCTGACCCTGACACAAAATGACAGCGTTCGGAGAGGTATGCTCCTGAATGGCGGCCGCCACCCGCCGATAACTGCCCCCGGTCTCCCAGCGCTCCCACATTGCTGGCGAAGGCCAAAAACCGAACGGTTGCCAGATCGCAAAACATGCAGCCAGTACCAAGCCCAGTCCCCAAGACCGCGCACCTCCCCAACGAACCAGAAAAGCCTCCCCCCCTCGATGCGCTCCATCTTGATACCTTCCAGCGTCGGTGAGATCCGAGAGGACACGCGCGATCGCTGGCACCACTAAACCGATCGCAGCCGGAAGCATCGGTACCAGGAGGCGTGCATACGGCTGATACAGTGGGGTTGCGACAAAAAATGCCAGCGCCCAGGTGGCAATCAGCACCTCAGGCCATCGTCCTCGCAAGAGCGCCAACGGGGCACAAAATGGAACGAGTATCAGAAACGTGCCATCCAGGCCTCCGCCGAGCAATGCGGCGGTGGCGCAAGCTGCCAGTCCAATCGCCCAGCTGGCTCCCGGTTTCGAAATCAGGCGTGGCAGAACTGGCAGTGCTGCACAGGCGATGAGTCCCAACCCACACAGCCAACCAGCATTCCGCAGCGCAGCCAAGGTTCCCAGCAGCGTTAACCCGTGCGATGGCCAACTGAACCAACCACCAAAATAACCCGCGTGGTGCGTCAATACAGCTCGATAGCCTCCCGGATAAACGGCCTCAACGTAACCGACCCAGGGCAGGAAACCACAGACCGCAATCCCACCTGCCAGGGCCAGGCAAAACAACAACTGCAGGGCCACACGGACCGGCAAGGCTGTCGGCAGCCACGGTCGCTTCACTGAGCTGCGCACCATGACGATGAACGCCGCGGTGCCGGCCACCGCTAAAGGCATCCAACCATTGTATTTCGTGTTCCAGGCAGCGGACGTGAAGAAACCTGTCGCTAATATCCAGCCGCATATGTAACCGCGGCCGGCCCAGCGTGAAGCAGAACGTTCGGCAGCAGCAACTGCCGCTCGCGCAGCGGAACGCTTCCCTTGGAGCGTTTCTTCCAAGCGCAGACATGAATAGATCGACAACACGAACCAAAGCGTCAAGGGGACGTCGGTCAAAGCCATACGTGAAAACACCCGGTGTAAATCGCTCGTCGCCAGCAAGCCTGTCATCAAGACGGCAATCCAATTTGTCGCGAGACGTTGGAACACCCGGAACGCAACCGGAATCGTCGCCGCTCCACAAACGACAACAAACACCTGTGCCAACGTGGGCCAGGTCATGCGCAGGAACCCAAAGGCCATGCCCAGAATTCCGGGAAACAAGGGTGGTGCATGCAAAGGTTGCGCAGAATGCATCGCACCCGTGGCGGCAAATTCAGCGCCGCTGAGCACGTAGATCGCCTCGTCATAATGACAGAGCGTCAGACGTGCCACGCCCTGAAAACGCAACAGCAGCCCTGCCAAAACAATGGCCAGTAAACACCACACCTGATTCCGGGTGAGCTGCTGGACTGCGTGCCCATCCTCTTCTCGATGCTTCATGGCGTTGTGCCGCATTGCTGAAACAAACTACGAACCGCTTCAGGACGCGCTTGCCAAATTGAAAAAAGAAACGCTTTTGACCCTCTAAACGGCGATCGCTATACTACCCTAGGTTGTTTCCATTCAACAGGTTATGTCAATACCATGATCGGCTCGACATATTTCCCAGCACCCTTTCGGCGAACCGCAATGTTCCTGGTGGGGCTCACTGCGCTCTGGATACCAGACCTCATCGCTGGATCCGCCGCGTCCGCCGAGCCTCCCACAGAAACGGCTTTCAGCCCAGCCTCGCTCGAATTTTTTGAGAAACAGGTCAGACCGCTACTGGCCAAACGCTGTTTTAGCTGTCACAGCGGAAAATCAAAATCGCTCAAGGGAAATCTGCGGCTCGATTCACGGAAACTCGCATTGCGGGGAGGTGACACCGGACCTGCAATCGTACCGGGTGACCCGGTGCGGAGCCTGCTGGTGGACGCCATCAATTACGGCGATGTCTACCAGATGCCCCCCAAGAGCAAGCTAGCCGCGGCAGAAATTCAAATACTGACCGAGTGGGTCAAGCAGGGTGCCCCTTGGCCTGCTGAAGCCGACGCCGCACCTGACGCCAGTCAGGCCTTTGATCTGGCACAACGCAAATCCGCACACTGGTGCTGGCAACCCCTGCAAGCCTACCCCTTGCCCGCCATCAGTGACCAGAGCTGGCCCCTCCAGGATCTGGACCATTTTATCCTGACTCAACTTGAAAAGGCTGGGCTGACTCCGGCCAAACCCGCGGATAAATACACTCTGTTACGTCGAGTCACTTTGGATCTGACTGGGCTGCCCCCTACGGCTGAAGAGATCGCCGATTTTGTCACAGATACCTCGGAACAAGCCTACCTGAAAGTGATTAACCGCCTGCTCACGTCGCCACGCTTCGGCGAACGATGGGCCCGACACTGGCTCGATCTGACACGTTTCGCCGAGTCCTACGGCCACGAAGCGGACTACCCGATCCGTAACGCCCATGTCTACCGCGACTACCTGATCCGGGCGTTCAATGAAGATCTCCCCTACAACGATTTCGTGATTGAACAGATCGCTGGTGATCTGTTGAAACGTCCTCGCCTGGAACCCGCTACCGGACGGAATGAATCCCGCATTGCCACCGGCTTCTGGTGGCTCGGTGAAGCGACGCACTCTCCTGTCGACGTGCGCGGAGACGAAGCGGGCCGCATCGATAACCAGATCGATGTCATGTCCAAAGCGTTTCTGGGCCTGACCGTTGCCTGCGCCCGGTGTCACGACCATAAATTTGATGCGATCAGTACGAGTGATTATTACGCTCTGGCTGGATATTTGCAGAGTTCACGGCGCACTCAGGCGATGCTATATCCACCCGAGACCACCAGCAAGATTGTCAACCAACTGGTCACAGAGCAGCAGGCAACAACAGCAGTACTGGGCCGTGAAATACGAGCGATCGCCGCCGCATCCCCCAATCAGTTTAGTACCTATCTACAGGCGGCCACTGAAACAATCCATGGATCTGGCCAGGCAGGAGAAATACCAGAGCGAATCGTCTTTGAAGATTTCGAGACTGGCAAATATGGTCTGTGGACCGCCACCGGCACGGCGTTCGGAATGGGGCCACAAACCAAGGAGAGCACGCCCGAATACCAAGGGAACGTCCTCGCCAAAGGTAAACACTGGGTCAATTCACACAATGCCCGCGACAAGACCCAGGAAAACGCTGACGCGCACCTGGGAACGCTCACCAGTCCCGCCTTTACGATCGACAAGGCGTACATCCACTTTCTGATCGGGGGCGGACAGCATCCCGGCAAGACGTGCGTCAATCTACTGATCGACGGAAAAACCGTACGCAGCCAGACCGGGTTTAATTCCAACCAGATGCGACCGGCGCTGTTTGATGCTACCCCGTGGCGCGGAAAACAAGCGCAAATCCAGGTCGTCGACCAGGAGCCTAGCAGCTGGGGCAATATCGGCGTCGATCATTTCATGTTCAGCGACCACCCCGCGCCCTCCGGCGGGCAATCGATTCAATCGGTTGCTGCCAGGCACCAGCTCAACCCCGCGTTACTGACGCGCTGGACGCGTGCGGTTGCCGCCTTCGCGAAACTGCCGGCGCACCATCCCATGAAAACGTGGGCGCGGCTGGGTCATCTGGCTCCCGCAGAGTTCGACAAAGAGCTGTCCAGCTATAGCGCCACCGTTACTGAGCAGTTGAACCTCGCCCAGAAGGCAGCCTCAAAATACTATCCGATCAGCACCTTCTCCCCCGAGACCAATGACTGGCTGACCGACGGACCCGCCTTTTCGGGCACGCCACTGCGCCAAGCCCGTATCCAGCCGGAGAGTAATCCGCTGCAGTTGCTAACGGTCGACAGCATCCATAGCGGTGCCAGAGCACCGCGCCTACGCGGCGTACTGAGAACGCCGACCTTTGAAATTACCCACAGGAACATCTTCTATCGATTGCGTGGCACAACCGGACAGGCGCGGATCATCATCGATGGCCATTTCATGTTTGACCACAATGGTCTGCTGTTCAATGGGGTCAAATTTGATATCAACCAGGGAGACTACTACTGGCACCGGCAGGCAAATGACGTCAGCCGATACGTCGGCCATAAGGCCTACATCGAGATCATCGACCAGGGAGACGGCGCCGTAGAACTGGCGCAGCTAGTCCAGTCCGACGAAACATCTCCACCACAGAGCGTGGACCGGTCCTTCCTGGAAATCACGGCGGACCATCCGAAAAACCACGCGCAGCTGGCCGCCGCATTCGACGACCAGTGGCATCAGGCACTCCGGCACTGGGACGATGGAAAACTTACACAAACCCACGTGCAGATCGTTAATTGGCTGCTCTCCAATGAGCTGCTCCCATTGACCGACGGTAGCAAACAGACGATTCAGAAACACCACGCAAAGTACCGCGACCTCATCAAGAACATCCCAGAACCAACGCGCGCGTTGACGATGGTGGACGGCAGTCCTGAAGACGAACACCTGTTCATTCGCGGCAACCACAAAACCCTGGGCGACGTCGTCCCACGAAAGTTCTTGACCGCGATCACTGGCCGGAAAACGTCGCAAAAATACTCTGGAAGTGGCCGGCTCGATCTGGCTCGAAAAATTGCCGCCCCTGATAACCCACTCACCGCGCGAGTCTTCGTCAATCGAATCTGGCACCACCTGACCGGACGCGGCATTGTCCCCTCGGTCGACAACTTTGGAGTGCTCGGCGCGAGACCGACCCACCCCGAATTGCTAGACCACCTGGCTCTCAAGTTCATGTCTGATGGCTGGTCCATCAAGTCCCTGCTGCGGACCATTATGCTCAGCCAAACGTATCAGATGGCGTCGACGCTTGATCCACGGCAACACGAGAAAGACCCTGAAAACAAGTTACTTCATCGGATGCGTATGCGACGACTGCAGGGAGAGCCAATTCGGGATTCCATTCTTCACATCTCGGGTGAATTGTCTGCTGAAATGTACGGACCGAGTATTCCAGTGCACCTCACCAGACACATGCCTGGCCGCGGCAGTGGTACGTTTCCCAGCGGTCCGCTCGATGGAAAAGGGCGCCGGAGTATTTACATTCTGGTACGGCGCAATTTTCTTCCGCCGATGATGCTCGCCTTTGACACCCCGTTTCCGGCGACGTGCGTGGGCAGACGGAATGTCTCCAACGTTCCCTCTCAGGCATTGATCCTCATGAACGACCCCTTCGTCATTCAGCAGATGAATAAATGGGCCGAGAAGATTGTCGCCCACGAGAACGAGTCGTTGGAGCAGCGAATTCGACGAATGTATTTACGTGCGCTTGGTCGTCCGGTAACCGAAGAACTGCTTGCCGATCTGAGTGGCTTCCTGACCCTGCAACGAAGCGAATATCAAATCGACGAGGCTCAGATGCTGACGGACGTGAGACTCTGGGCAGATCTGGGGCACGTCCTGATCAACACCAAGCCCTTTATTTACGTCGATTGACCTTAGCTCCTTTTCTTCCCGCACAGCAAACGGCACAAACGATGGCACACTGCGGAAGTTTTATTCCACACCCGACGACACGCCGGGAAATGCTACGGACCAGTGCAAACGGGTTCGGTGCCCTGGCACTGGGCGCACTCCTCAACCAGGATCAACGACTGACAGCCGAAGAGCAGAAGACATCGGGGAAGCCAGGCAGCCGGGCGACCCATTTCCCGCCTGCAGTCAAGAACGTGATCTATCTGTACATGGATGGTGGACCATCCCAGGTGGATACCTGGGATCCCAAACCACGCCTGACGGCGGAACATGGCAAGCCCTTTGGGATGAAGATTGAACCAACGCAATTCAACAATATCGGCACGACGTTTGCCAGCCCCTGGAAATTCCAGAACCATGGTGACAGTGGCATTCCTGTCAGCGAGCTTTTCCCTCACGTCGCCAAACATGTCGACGATCTGGCAGTAATCCGCTCTATGACTTCGGCCTTCTCGGAACACACCAACGCAAACTTTTTTCTGCATACGGGCACGGGCTTTCAGGGCCGGCCTAGCATGGGTGCCTGGATTGGATATGGGCTGGGCAGTGAGGCAAAGGACTTGCCGGCATTCGTAGTGCTCAACGGTGGCTTGATACCATCGGGTGGACTCGACAACTTCAACAATGGTTTCTTGCCCGCGACCTTCCAAGGATCTATCCTCGGACCTGGTGACCCTCCGGTGGCGTACATTCAGAGATCTGAAGCGACGGCTGCGCTGCAGAAAAACAAATTATCTCTGTTGAACAAATTAGACCGTCGGGCTGCTGATGCGAGAAACGGGGCCGACCAGCTGGAATCTGCAATCGCCAATTACGAACTGGCGTACCGCATGCAATCAGCGATACCCGAACTGACCGACCTGAATCAGGAATCGCAGGAGACCCGTCGCCTGTACGGAATGGAGACTAAATCAAAAGGGACGGCAACTTTCGGCAAGCAGTGCCTGCTCGCACGTCGAATGGTCGAACGAGGCGTTCGGTTCGTCGAATTAACCTGCCCAAGTATAGGACACGACCGCTGGGACCAGCACGTGAACCTGAAACAAGGTCATGCCGACAATGCACGTGCCATCGACCAGCCGATTGGCGCTTTATTGACCGACCTGAAACACCGGGGTCTGTTTAACGAAACACTCATCGTCTGGTCCGGGGAATTTGGTCGTACACCGTTCGCCCAGGGTTCGAACGGACGCGATCACAACCCCTTCGGATTCAGTGTGTGGCTGGCAGGAGGAGGCATCAAGGGCGGTACGGTTCACGGGCAGACCGATGAGTACGGTTACAAAGCGATCGAAAACAAACAGGAAGTCCACGACCTGCACGCCACAATGCTGCACCTCTTGGGAATGGACCACACCAGGATGACGTTTCGTTTCAGCGGGCGTGACATGCGATTGACGGACGTACACGGCCATGTCATCCATGAAATTCTCGCCTAGCCGTTTGGCAAAGTCACCGGTTGAGTATCGCTCCGATACCAGCTCAACAGAACCAGCTGTGGAGACGCTTCCCATGCTGTTATCAATTGAGACCATGGTCGCGTTTTCCCGATACCACACGAAACCGCAACGCGCTCCTGGATTGTGTGTGCTGATCGGATTCTTCCTCGCGGTAAACTACGGCCCTGGCTTACGAAGCGAAGAAAGCGGACTTTACGGCACATGGCTCATGGCACCACGCTATGCTCGCCAGAGTAAACTGATCCCTGCTTCAGGAAAGCTGGCAGGGACGATTCGAGGTGCCCGGTTCTCCAAACGAACTCCAGAAGCCCTGGTGTTTGATGGAAAGCAAGGATTTGTCACGCTGACGGACAATCTCGTCGATGCCCAGCTACCTCGCCCGCAGCTGGCTGTCGAGGCCTGGGTTCTAGTGGAATCAACGTCCGACTGGGGTGCTTTCGCTTCCGCGATCCAGGACAACGGCGAGTACGAACGAGGTTGGATGCTGGGGTATCGAGGCGCTCGCTTCTGTTTTGGACTCGTCAGCACCAGGAAACAACGCTTGACCTACCTGACATCCAATACGGAGTTCGCCACCGGAAGCTGGTACTACGTAGCAGCAACCTATGACGGACAAACGATGAATCTGTATGTCGATGGCCAACTCGCCGCCAGCTCTAAAGAGCAGGGGGGGGACATCTTGTATCCGGAACGGGGCCGATTCGGACTCGGCGGCTACCGCGACGATGATGAGTTTTATCCACTCGACGGTCGTATTGCAGAAGTAAGTGTACACCGAACAGCACTTTCATCACGTGCCATCGCCAGTCGTTTTGCGACGCGTAAACAAGGGTTTCCCGGTATCGTCGCCAGCCGCACTGTGGGGGATGACTGGCCCACATACCTGCGCGACGATTTACGATCCGGAATGAGCACCAGTGCACTCCAGTGGCCTCTCAAATTGGCCTGGCACTACCGCGCAGAACATGCCCCTGCTCCGGCATGGCCGCCACCCGCGAAGCAGAACTTCTGGCGTGAAGAGTTCAACTTGCCGGCACGCGTTACCTACGATCGCGCCATGCACGTGGTATCCGATGGGCAGAATGTTGTGTTTGGATCTTCCGCCGACGATCAACTGCATTGCCTCGACCTGAGCACTGGAGCAACACGTTGGGTTTTCTTTGCCGAAGGCCCAATCCGGCTCGCGCCAACCTTGTGGAAGGACCGGGTCTACTTTGGATCGGACGATGGTCACGTCTACTGTCTGTCCGCCCACCAGGGCAGACAGGTCTGGAAATTCCGTGCTGGCCCCCGCGATCGACGGATCCCCGGTAATGGCCGCATCATCTCCGCCTGGCCGGTGCGTAGCGGCGTCATCATCGACGATGGACAAATCCGTTTCGCGGCGGGACTGTTTCCCAATCAAGGCACCTTCCAGTACCTGCTGGACGCGCAAACTGGCAAGCAGTTAGCCTCCGGAAAAATTGCTTTCTCACCACAAGGATATATGACAAAACGTGGCAACGCATTGGCAATTGCGCAGGGCCGGGGACCCCAGGCACACCTGGCAAAACTTCAGCGCGCTGGCAAGCCACTCCCCATGCCGTCAGGAAATTGGACCGAACAATACCCGTACTCCTTTGTCGGTGCCGCAAAGAGCTGGATCGCTGGTGGCGCAGGGCGAGTGGCAGCGTTCGACTCCGCTTCCGGCGAAGAAATCTGGAGTGCCCGCGTCCAAGGAAGAGCCTACGGGTTAGCGGTCGCCGCGGGTCACCTGCTGGTCAGCACAGACCGTGGAAACATCTATTGCTTCGCGCCTCCAACACCGACCACCGCCACGGATGTTCCTCCCGAGCCATCACAACGCCGCCCAGACTCCGATCCCACAGGACCCCTCTCCCAATTGGCACAACGGCTTGTGGAATCCACCGGAGTAGACATCGGCTACGCGTTATTACTGGGAAGTGGCAATGGCCGGCTGGCCGGCGAGTTGGCTCGCCGAACCCGACTCCGCATCGTCGGTGTCGACCCTGACAACGACCAGGTCGATCAGGCACGCCAGTATCTCGCCGACAAAGGTCACTATGGGCAGGTGGCCATCCACCGTGGCGGGCTTTCGTCGTTGCCTTACGGTTCGGCTCTTTTCAACCTCGTGGTCTATGTCGCCTCCCCCGCACAGTCTTTAGTACCTGCTGCAACCAAAAAAGAAATCCTGCGCGTTCTGCATCCCAATTCAACTGCAGTGCTGACAGACCAGACAGGCACAACATGGGTGGAACTGCACCGCCCCGCGGTGGCGGGTACTGGTGACTGGACACACATGTATGCCAATCCCGCGAACACTTCATGTAGCCTGGATGAACGCGTGACCGACCAATTGCAGTTGCAGTGGTTCGGTCCACCAGGGCCACGAGACATGGTGGATCGTCACCATCGCACCGTCCCTCCACTCGTCTGCGACGGTCGACTTTTCATCCCTGGAGACAATCGTGTGATTGGCGTCGACGCGTACAACGGTAGTCTGCTGTGGAATGTCGAAGTCGCCGATTCGCGACGCATTGGTGCCCTGCGAGACGCCGGCAGCATGGTCGCTACCGAGGATTATCTCTATGTGCTCGCCCGAGACCGCTGCTATGGACTCAACGCCCGGACCGGAGCCTCCGAGCGCAATTTTTCCGCCCCCCTCTCCGCCGACGGCCAATTACGGTACTGGGGCTATGTGGCGCGCGTCGGTGATCGTTTGTTCGGAAGCACCACGCGACCTGGGGCCTCACGAACGGAACAATCGCGGCAAACTATTGATGAAACCTATTACGACCACATCCCCATCGTCACCAGCGACCGCCTTTTCGCGCGGCACCGCCAGACGGGTGAGTTGCTATGGGATTACACCCCCACCACCGGTGCTATCCTCAACCCAACCATCACGATGGCCAAGAACCGATTGTTCTTTGTGCAAAGCAATATTGGCTCTACGCTGAATGAAGAGACCGGCAGGTCCAAATTGCCCGCATTACTGAGAGAAGCCGCTACGCTAGTGGCAATTGACGCGACATCGGGACAGGTGGTCTGGAAAAGAAACATTGACCTGAGTTCCATTGAACATCACCTGTATTTGTCCTATGCAGCAAACCGACTGATCGCTGTTGGCACTCGCAATCAGGGCAGTGGGAAACAAGGGCGTGTGTGGTACGACGTCCATTGCTATAGCGCACGCGACGGAATGCCTCAATGGAAAACTACCCAGAATCAACAACAAGCCACGGGTGGTAGCCATGGGGAGCAGGATCATCATCCTGTGATCGTAGGCAAGACTGTCTATGTGGAACCGTATGCCTATGACCTGGTCAGCGGCCAACAGTTGCAACACTGGAATCTGCGCCGTGGCGGACATGGTTGCGGTGCTATGTCCGCGTCCGCCTCGACT
>PBOG01000222.1 GCA_002724245.1 Planctomycetaceae bacterium | reverse complement strand
TACCGCCTGTCACACTTGATGCGACGAGGTGTTTTTCTCCAGTCCGAGTGAACAGAAGGCAGTCCGAACCTTTCTCGGATCCGCATTCGATGTGGCCGATACAGCGGTTCGCGACAGTGTCACTTTGATGTGCAAAACCTGCGGTCGACAGGAATGGTCAAATCATACTATTTTTGCGAAAATTCCACCCTGGCTTGGGCTGAAGACAGTGTGCACGCCTAACGAGGGCGAGCTATCCATGATGGGCCGGCCTCTCGTCTCCAAGCCAGTGTGAGCGTTCCTAGTATCGATACTACCGACACCTCCAGTCAGTTAGAGGTTTCCCAATGTCAGTCACGTTGCTTACCCGAAAGTCGTGCATGCTCGCCGCGTTGATAGCGTCTGTCGCCGTCTTCACTCCAGTTGTCGATGCGTCACAACCGCCGCACGAATTCCATTTCGTCGAAGCCGAACACACGAGCCTCAGCGGTGCGGCGCAGGCCAGTGGCACGGCCGTCTGGATCTACGGCGGTGCGGTGACCTGGGACGTCATCACGCGTGGAGGGGATTACCGTTTGCTGCTGCGCGTACGGTCCGGATGGTCCGCCGACCACGAAGGCGCGGTTCACAATGGCACCAGATATCGCGTTGAGGTCGATGGGAAGCCGGTCACATTGAAACTCGTGCAGGACACCGTGATCTATGACAGTGATGAATCAAACTGGGCCTGGGTTGAAAGTCATGTCGGCCAACTCAGCCGTGGGCTGCATTCGATTAAATTTACTGCCGACTGGCCGTACGGTCGCTGGGACGCCTTTGCACTCACGACCGACAGAAATTTTACACCGCCTGCCAAAGGGCCCTTCGGTAAAGAGACGGTCAATGACCTGACACTGCTCGACAAGGAACAGCGGAAACGCTTTCAGGGGTACACGCTGTGGACAGCACCAATCGAAGACAATGTGCCGCCAGACGCGCGACCAACAGGTGCGGCTAATGTCGAGCGAGTCGAAGTCGCTGCCTGCAGAAACGAGCACGCAGCTGCGGTTGTCAATGTCACCAACTGGCTGGACGTGCCACTGATGCTGCGTGTCAGCCGATTCGACGGCGAGGTTTCTGCAGCGGCCCGCTTGCCGCTGAAAAACGTGACGCTTCGACACGCGGTCGCGCTGCCCGCGCCCCGGAAAGATCCACTGGCTGACGCGCTGCCTGCCGTTGACCAGGCAGGTGTTCTGCTCCTGTTACCGCGTGAAACCCACCAGATCTGGGCTGGCATCGACACGGCGGGTCTGGAGGCCGGCGAATACTCGACGATCCTCCGCGTCAGTCCACTGAAAGCGCCGGAACGTTGTCGTGCCCAGCAGATCACGGTGCAGGTTCAGGTTGCCGATGTGGTAGTCCGTTCAGACCATCCGCTGGACATCTTCCTGTGCGAGTACAACTCCAACCACCCCGGGATGTCGTCCGACCTGCCGAGCCACTTCGCAAACTGGTACCACAATTGCCTCACTCCACATCCAGCACAGGCAGAACCCGACTTCACGGCGATGGACGCACAGCTCAGACGTGAACTGAGTTACAGGGGAGCCCGCTCGGTCTTCTTCGAGCACTGGCATTTCCGCGGCGATGATGCGTGGCAGGACACCAAGAACCGGGACGCCTGGGTCCGTGGAATTCGCAGGTGGGCCGATCATGTGCATCGCGAACTTGGACTGGGCTACGACGAATTCTCGCTGCACATCTACGACGAAGTGTCCGGAACGGGGCTTGAGGACTTCATCAAGGCGCGTGAGATCGTACGCGAGGCTGACCCGAAAGTGCGCGTGACGATGACCCTCACGTCCCAGATCATGCTCCAGGATGTAGTGCGTCTGGAACCTGCGGTCGATATCTGGTGTCCCTTCATGGGCCTTGTCAACGGCAGCCCTGAAGTCATGGCAGCGTTGCGAAAGAGCGGCAAACCGATTGTGCCCTATCGTTGCGCGGAGAATAAACGCTTCTGGCCGGCGCAGGACTATCGGCTGTGGTCCTGGCAACTCTATCAGCAACGCGCCGACGGCATGTTTATCTGGACATATCTCGCCGGTGATGCTTGGAAGGGACGATCCTGGGACGGCGGCATGGTGTTCTCCGGCAATGGTGATATTGTGCCGTCCCGCCGCTGGGAACTGCTACGCATGGGACTACAGGACTGGCTCTTGCTAGACAAAGCCGCGAAGTCAGGCCACGAGAAGATCGTGGACAAACTTGTGACCCGCGTGCTGGCATCAACCAGTGACGCCACCACCATGCGGCAAGCGCGACAGGACCTGGTCAACTTACTGTCGTCTGAGGGCTCAAAGTCCCAGTAACTCGTATCGCGAGACTCACCCCTGTTGTAGAGCAGCATTACTCCGAATGTTGATCTGACTCGCGAAACACCTGCCGACGACAGCGTCCAAGCACGCACGGAAACACAGCCTCAGTCGTTCAACTTCCGTCCGCCGTCGATGTGGCCACCATCGACGCGATTCACCGTTACGACGAAGCCCGAGCGACATGTTACGATGACGATTAGTCCACGTCTGGGTTGTCTTCCATCCTGACTTTTATCGAAATTCGCCGCTCCATGCGATACCTGGCAAAGCTACTGACCGTCGTTCACCTTGCTGCCTTACTCCCGGCCGGAAATGCTGCCGAATTGATGATTGTTGTGCCTGAGACATGTCCAGACGGACGCTTGACGGCGGCGCGCGACCTGGCGGAGACACTGGGCCGCATGATCGGTTCTCGCCCACCTGTGGTTAAGGCGCCGGAGCGTTCAGACGGACCAGCGATACTGGTGGGTGATGAGTTTGCGCCACCCGCCGTACGGACCGAACTCACCGAACAACGTATCGGCTTCGACGGCTATTTAATCCGCTCTCTGGATGAACAAACACTTTTGCTCTGCGGGCGTCGCGAGGGCGGGCACTCGAACGCCGTCTATGGCTGGCTGCGAGCACTCGGATGCCGCTGGTTTATGCCAGGCCCACACGGCGAGGTGATTCCAACGGTCGACAAGCTGGTTCTGGACAATTGGAACCGGCTGGAAAAGCCAGCCTTCATCCACCGAGACCTGTGGTATTCAACCCTGGGAACGATGAAGTCTGCGCCACAGGATGCCGCCGCGTGCAGCGCAGAGCTGGCCGATTGGAAACGCCGCAACAGGATGGGGGGCGCACCGGTGCATTTCGCCCACAACTTTGCTTATGTGGTTCCCGCAAAACGATTTTTCTCTGAACACCCCGAGTTCTTTCCATTGCGTGATGGGAGGCGCGTTCCAGATGGCCAGCTCTGCACAACCAATGAACAAGTCATCGACCTCTTTGCGAACGCCGCCATCGCCACCTTTGACGCCAACCCTGACTTAAAGTCCTTCTCTCTTTCTCCGAATGACGGTGCTGGGTGGTGCCATTGCGCAACATGCGAAACGCTAGACCCTCCGATGTCTCGGGGGACCGAACACGGCAAAGCAGACAGGGTTGTGACTTTCGTGAACGCTGTGGCAAAGCAAGTCAAGCAGAAGCACCCGAATCGTTGGCTGGCGTTTTACGCCTATGCTGGCTGTGTCGCTTCCCCCACCTACTCCGACCCGGACGACAATGTCCTGGTCGTTCTCGCACATTATGTTTTCGACCACCTGCGTGGGATTGCCGACCCGAATTCGTCTGCAAACGCTACCTTCAACAGCTACGTCAACGGTTGGAGCACGGTGGCTGAGCAGCTATTCGTGCGGGAGTACTACTGTCGCTGGTGGGCTCCGTGGCCGATGTGGCCAGCAGTCGCCGCAGATATTCCTTATCTCTCGCAACGGCGCTTCAGCGGGTTCAATGCAGAACTGGAGTCGCGTTCAGAAGGGTCCGAGATCGGCTGGTACCTGCTGGCCGCACTGGCCTGGCATCCAGAGCAGAACCCGGATTCACTGGCGGACGGCTACTTCCGCGGTCTGTACGGCCCGGCAGCAAACGCGATGCGGACCTACTTTTCAATCCTCCGCGAAGCCGCCAGCGATTCGTCGCTCCGCGCCCGAGGTGGCCTGGACGAGATTCCAGGACTTTTCCCGCGTAGTCGTCTCACCAGGGCCAGGGAAGTTCTGGAGGGGGCGCGCGTGAAGGCGAGTACGAAGTCACAACAATTTCAGCTCCAGCGTTCCATCGACGCGATGGATCTGCTCCTGGCCGCTGATGAGCTGGCCGCTGCCAAAGCAGTATTCGATGCCGCCGGAGATATACCGTCTGCAAGATCGGCGAAGGCGGCATACGTAAAGGCAGCGACCGTCAACGCGCGGATCCGAACCTATGACCCGGCTCGCTACTGGAGTACCGTGCCGATGCTCAAGTCGATGCTAGAGGGACCTGCTATCGCCCTCGGTGAAAAAACCATCGATCCCTGGAAAGGGGATTTTCGCAGCGACAGCTTTGGCCAGAAGTTTGTGAGCTTCGCCCGCATGGTTCAATCCGACGGCCTTGGCTGGTCAAACAGCGTTGACGACGGTTACGTCTACGGAAACGGAAAAGTGGCAGCCTGGTACATTCGCCACGACAGAACGATCGAGCACTGTCAGGTGTCGGCTTTCGGTTATGACAACGCAGAAACTGCAGGCTGGTGGGAATGGCGGCTGTCGTTTGACCGCGGGCGAACATGGAAAACCGTCACACGGGTGGACTCCAACCAATGGAAAAATCACCGCCTCGACTTGACGAACCACGTCACGGGACGACAGGACTTCGTGCTTGGCGTGTACTTCGCGCCTGGAGCCAACACCCGAGCTCGAGTGTCGACACTTTCTGTAACGATCGAATGAGTGCCCGTTACTCAACAAGAAGGAACCGCCCTCCGGCCACGCGGGTTCAGCGGTAACCAATCGCATCCAGCGTCCTGGCAAAATCCACCGGCAGCTCAGTGACAGGTTTGTCCAGCTCCCGTGCCGCGTAGCGAAGCATATTGCGCAGCAGGCGTTCCGCGACAGGATCCTCGCCAAGGTGCTCGCGGATAAACAACGTGTTGAGAATGAAACGACCGGCTCCAAAGTTGTAGACGGCAACGTAGAGGCCCGAGAAATAGCCATACGACGTGGTGATGCCACCCGCGACTGCTTCGGGCGGCGGGTCGAGTCCGACAAAGGCCGGATCGGGCACAATCTCTCGATAGTAGGTGTAATCCATGATGCGGCCCGTCGGCAGGCCGTCAAAGATCGGATGGCGTTTCGTCCACTGGTCCGGGTGATAGACAATGTGCAGCGATTTCCCGATGCCTCCTTTGTTGGCCAGTGGCAGCCAGCCGGTTGGTTGGCCAGGTTTGTCGAAGACGGCCTGGTCCAGGAACACGACCGTGGATCCGCGCGCCATGCGCCGTGCGAGCTGTGCGAAAGCCTGCGCATCGCCCGGGTGCTCGGGATGGCGTCCCACGAGAATTACTTCCCGTTTCGCAGCTGGCTCGTCGGAGAAATCTTCGGGACGGTCAAAAACATCAGCACGCGTCCACTTCTCGTAGTCGGCCGTAAATTTCTCTACCTGCTCGTAGTGAAACCTGGCGTCCATCACGTGCGTCTTGCCGAGTTGCTCGTAGGTCCGCACCATGCGCAGCGTGTCTTTCAGTCTCCGGTCGAACGGCGCATTCCATCAATACCCGCTTGCACCCAGGCCACAGAAACTGCGGATACCCACATTTCGCACTACAACAATGTAAGATGCCAGTTGGCCGCAACAGAGGTTGCTGGTCGACTCTCGGACGTGACCGCCTACACCCTGGCGAACGAAACTCGGCCCGACACTTGGCAATTACTTTCCCGGAGAGAATGGGTCCGTAACGTTGCGTTGCGGATTCGCAACCCGTTCATGAAAGACTCAACGCCGTACATATCGATCCGATGGTCGAGGATCGCATTCTGTATCCTGACATTTTTTTGCGCCCCTGAGACTCAGGCCCAGCATTCCCCCGCGGTCCTGGCGTCCCGGTGGGTGACTGGACTCCCGTCTGTAGTCTTTCCCGACGAACACAACACGGTCGATTCCATTTTGCTACGGACACATTCCGGATCCGTGTTGGTAGCCGCCGAGAGTCGCCGGGTGAAAGGGAGCATAATTCTGTTGTCGCGCAGCACGAACGGCGATGGGTCATGGGGCGCCCCGCGAGTACTAACTCGGGCGCAGGACGACTGGCGCATCACTGCCGGAGCCGCCGGCACGTTGGCATCGGGACGGTTGGTACTGGCGTGCCATGAATGGCAAGAAACTCCGGGAACGGTGATTCATATTGCTGCCAGGCCTGCCGGAGTTCATCACTATCGATGGCGTGGCTTCCGCCGCGCGAGGAAATTAAAACTTCTGATCAGTGATGACGAGGGGCATTCCTGGACGTCCGCTGTAACAGATACCAGTGGCGGCCCCTTGGCGGCGGCTGCCATGGGTCGAGTATTTGAGGCAAACGGCGTGGCCTGGTTACCCGTTTACGGCCCTTCCAATAAATCGCAAATGGATGCCGCACTCAGCGGCGTTGGGTTCATGAGGAGCGACGATGACGGCAAGTCGTGGCGGTTCTCACATTGGCTGGTGAAGGCAGAGCAATCCCAGGGGATCGGATACGGCCCGGGAGAAATCACCGTCCTCCCCGACGGTCGTTGGCTCGGAATGTTGCAAGGCAATGATCGCGGTCGAGGAGATTACACGCGTCCCCGCGTCTGCCGCACGATCAGCACTGACCGCGGCCGCACGTGGAGCTTGCCCGAGCAGAAGTTTCTTAACCATGGAACATCCACGGTCACACTCGACGGTCAAGCTGGCGAAGAGATCATGGTCGGTGGCTGGAAGGACCGCGGTATTATGTTCACTGTCGGCACGAACGCGGGTGACGATTGGTTGTATCAAGATCAGGTTTGGTCGTGTATCTGGTACGCTCCTGGGAATCGCGGTGGCACGCGACTGCTTAAGCTAGGCGATGCGGTGATGGTCGTCTATCACTGGATGGGAACGAACAATGAAACCCGTACAGAAGTTCGTACCCAGCTGATTCGTCGAGCTGTCGGCACTCTTTCTACACAGCAGAAACCGCGCGGCAAACAGAAACCGGCAGCGAAGTGGCGCATGGCTGAAGCGTACCAGTTGCCGCACATCCCTGCGGCCCCGGCGGGTATCCGGATCAAGACCCTGCTCAAGCTGCGCAGCGGCGACTGGATTTGCCTGGGCTACACCGGGTCGAAAAAGGCCGGCACGGCATACGGTTTTGCACCAACCGGCGTCTGCGTGCTCAGGTCGCCAGAGGTCACTGGTCCCTGGAAAAAGATTGCAGACCTCTCGATGCCGCCGGAAGTCGGTGGGTTGTTCGATACCGGAACCGGTGCCGGTGTACCCGGCGCGATGGTGCAACACTCAACGGGGAGGCTGTTGTTGCCACTGAGCACCAGGAATCGCAAGGACATTATCCTGACCTGCTCGGACGACGAAGGGAAAACCTGGCAGACCATTGGTTCCATGGCTCGGATCACAGGAATGCCAGCGGTCCATGAGGCGGACAAGATTGTCGAACGCGCTGACAGCAGCCTGATTTTTCCTTTGCAACGGCCCTTTCATGGAGCGAGCAAGAAACATCCGCTGTGCTACATTCTCAGTGCAGATCGTGGCCGGACCTGGAGCGCGCCAGTTTTTTGGGCCACTCATCCCGGCAGGCGATATCAAGGGCTGCCGCACGGACCGTTCGCGGACCTGCGTGAAACATCGCTGGCCGTGTTGAATGACACGGAGTGGTTAGGGATCTTCCGAGAATCGCGTGGGACACCGGCACCGGAAAATGCCGCGCGCGGTCCTTTAAGTATGCCGCTTCTCTGTCTTGCACGCAGCACGGATAATGGGCGCAGTTGGAAATCATCTTTTGGATTCCTTGGTGTAGAGCCAGACATCGCTGCCCTCCCCGGTGGTGCAGTGATGGCTACCTACCGCGACGACAATCTAGCTAGTGTCTGGATTTCCTATGACCAAGGCGCAGCGTGGCATGTCCAGCACGACCCGGCCGAACTCCCCTGGAAAAAGGGAGCGGCCGAACGGTCGAGACAGTGGCCACCGGGCGGTGAACCAATCATCCGGGTCATTGATAACAATACGGTCGTTGTCATTTGTGACAGCGGAATGATCCCCTCTGGCAAGCTGCTGCCACCTGAATACAAACCGCGGACTGAATACCAGGGGCGCGTGCAGATCCGCTTCTTCCGCCGCGAAATCAAAGGCGCCGCAAAGTGACGGTGGCGACGATTTTGTTGTGCGGCCACTGTTCCCCTGGTTTTGCCGGGGGAACGGATCTTACCGCAAACACGGTGACGCGAAAGACAAGCTTCTGAGAATCCAAACCCGCCAGCGGGTCCCATTGAGACAGGCGGCCGTATCATGGGATGGACGCAACGACGATCCGTTCGCGCGGTCTGAATGTTCAGAAGCGTGAGATAGGCGTCGGTCACTCGATTGGGAGCGAAGTCACTCCTGACCTGAAGCGCCAGAGTTTGAGCTGTGCCACGTCGTCGGCCCTGGAGACGTTCAGCGGTTTCGCCGCATCCGCGGCGATCGCCGTGGCGGAGATAACTGAAACCGACTTGGAGCTGGCAACGGCGGTGACGTGCACCTCCAGTTCCTCCATCATCGGCACATGCGGCCGCTTCTTTTGGGTTGCCAGCACCAGGCCCAGCACGTTGTCCCCTCGGAAGGGAGGACAGTCGGCCAGATTGATCTCGAAGCGGGTCCCCTTGAGTCCCCCACGCAACTTTCCGGCCGGCATCCGGCGAATGTGCTTCTTGTCGACCGCCACGCCATTGATGTCGATGTCGACACGGTCGTTGTCAGTGACGTGATAGAACCAGAACCGGAATCGTCCGGACAGACGCTCGCCTCGCCGGCCGTCTGCCACTCGAAATGGAAAGACCTGCCGCTTGCCGATTAACTCCTCGGAGAAGAGCAGGGTCGGGCTGTTTTTGTGGCCCAGCGCACTCGAACCCTCGTCGTACCAAGGGTAATTCCGGAACGGTGGCTTTCGCTGACCGATGCCCTTGCCCATCGGCAAAAATCGATAGGTGCGAGGACCCGCAAAAACAGCCTCGCGCGTTCGCACAGCCTGCGTCCACGCAGCGATCCGCTTTCGCTGCTCAGGAGCTGCCGTCACGGCGCGGCCAAAGTGAGCGCCGACATTCCAGAACGAAATGCTGTCGGCTCCGTACGTATAGAAATTGGCCGCCGCGCCCCGTGCCTCAGCTGTGTTCAGCAACATGCTCAGGTATCCTTTGGCGTGTTCTGCTGAGGTGGCAACACCGCGATCGAGCGGAAGCGGAGGTCCGGACGAAAACGAGCCGATCATATTGCCCATCGTCACAATCGTGTCGACACCCGCCGGACGTGTGAAGCGGGCAAACTCGTCGACAGGTGTCTGGGGATCGGTGTTGTTCCAGGTCGAGACCACTACAAAGTCGATCCACCCCTGCTTGACCCAGCCCTCGATGTCCACTCCCGCCAGCCAGCAAGCGTGCAGTGACTCGGGAACCCGCACCCCCAGGGTCAAACGCTGGCCGTTTTTCCGACGGCGCCCCGACTTGTCCATCATCTCGCGGACCTGCCCGACATAGCGGGTCATGATCGGTGCCTTTTCACGCCCCTGGTGCCTCGGAAAGTGCTTGGCCCAGCGGACAAAGTTCAACTCGAGACCATCGACGGGGTACTCCGCAATGATCTCCGTCATAATTCTCATCCGGTGATCCCGCACGGCGGCGAACGAGTAGTCCAGTGCCGTCTCGTTGGTCCGGCCATCCGGTTGCTTGATTACATACTCAGGATGATCGATGGAAAACTGCGAGCAAAGATCATCAAATTTGTTGAGCCGGACATGGTGGGTGTCACCCATGCGCACAGCCGCCAGCACTTCCTTACCTTTGGCCTGCATGTGCTCGGTGACGAGTCGCAACGGGTCGGTACCTTGCTTCATCAAGTCCAGAATCCCCTTGATGTAGACACCGTCTTTCCTGTTGTTCCGCGCGCCATACAGTTCGCCGGCTGTGGTGTCGTAAAAGCAGATGTCGGGCATGCAGGCCAAGTACACGAATGTCGTGAAGGGGACCGCCGCGGACTCGCGATCCAGCCACTCCTTGATGAACGCTGCCGAGTTTTCGCCGGGCGCTTCTGCCAGCACCTGCCCATCGTCATTGAACACGCTCCGAGCCACGCGTTGCTCCGCGGCACCGGCAACCGGCGTCAGAAGAGCTAGAAACACAGCAGACCAGAACATCGACAACAAAGACCATGTCATAAAATTCTCACACCAGGTAACCAAAGGATCTCTGGGAATATTTAAACCAGAACCGGCAAGTGCTGTCGACAACCGTCGGACTGAACTGGCCGTGAGCGTTTCAGGGCTTGCTAGAACGCCCCCTTTTTTTGCCAGCTGTTGCGCCAAATCCGCCAGCCGGCAGACTGGGATCGGTTGGCCTGCCAGTTGGACAAGTCCTCCCTGGAGAAGACGAATCAACCGCACCTCGCCGGCGGCGCGACAGAATTCGCACAAGTCCTTGAGAGTTAACGACTTGGACGATGCTGTGGGAGTACCTGCGACAGCTCGCGAAAGTAATGGAGAAGGGGCTCCAACAGAATGCGAATGCTCCGGAAAAACGGCACATGCCCAACGAGAGCGTAGAAAAACCGACGTAAACAAGCCATCGCTCCAGCGTCTGGCGAACCATCAAAAGCCTTTGGCAACAAAACGCAGCAGGAGAGCCTGCGTTACAGGAAACACCGAAACAGACCTTGTTTTGCCCCTCGTCACAAGCATCGTGCGGGGGCGTTTCAGCGAAGATGTGGCAAGAACAGCATGTAATTCTTCCGAAGTTGTTGATATAAAGAAGGCGGCCCTACGCATGACACGGGTTCCCACGACGTTGCTGCTAACAGGAGTTTGAGCATGTTGACAGTTGCCGGACCTTCGAATTCACGCGGCGATTTTTGCGACGGTGTCTCGCGACGTGATCTGCTGAAAATCGGAACACTCGGCGCGCTGGGGACTGCAGGGGGCTGGTCTTTGCCGGATTTGTTGCGAGCAGAATCGGTATCGGGCCGAAAGTCGCCTAAGTCCGTCATCATGATCTACCTGGTCGGCGGACCTCCCCACCAGGACATGTTTGACCTCAAACCGGAAGCTCCAAAAGAAATCGCGGGGCCCTGGCGTCCGATCGCTACCAAAGTTCCCGGCTTCGACATCTGTGAGGCATTTCCGCGTCTGGCAAACCTCTCGGACAAGTTAACCGTCATTCGCTCACTGGTCGGCAACCAACACGGGCACGACGCGATCCAGGTCTTTAATGGGCGCGATCCCAGAAAACCCAAACCGACCGGCGGTTGGCCGCAGTTCGGAACGATGGTGTCCAAAATACAAGGACCGGCTTACCCGGAATCTCCACCGTTTGTGAGCCTGTGCTACACGTGCACACACGGTCCCTACAATGAACCCGGCCCAGGCTACCTTGGGATGTCGCATTCGCCTTTGCGCCCCTTAGGTGACACCCGAAAAGACATGGTTCTCAACGGTATAACATTGGACCGCCTCGCCGACAGGGAATCGCTCTTAAAGAGCTTCGACATCCTTCGACGCGACATCGATCACACATCGGCGATGACGGGCTTCGACTCCTTCACCGAACAGGCGATGGGATTACTGACATCGTCGAAGCTGGCTGAAGCCCTCGATCTCTCCCGGGAAGATCCTCGTGTGGTGGCTCGCTACGGCACCGGCGACCCGACGATCATGATCGATGCCAACGGCGCTCCCCGCGTGCCGCAGAGTATGCTGCTCGCCAGGCGTGTGATTGAAGCCGGCGCCCGCGTTGTCACTTTGAACTACAGCAAGTGGGACTGGCATGGCGGCTTGAACGCGGAAGGCCGGGCCGACAATAGAATCTTTACGCGTGAAAGGGAAGACTTCCCCATTTTCGACCAATGCGTAAGTGCGTTGGTCGAAGATCTGCATCAGCGCGGCCTGGCGGACGATTGTGCGGTCGTCATTTGGGGAGAATTCGGCCGGACGCCAAAGATCAGTGCCCGAGTCGGCCGCGACCATTGGCCGCAAGTAAATTGCGCGTTGATGGCCGGCGGGTCGATGCAACACGGACAGGTCATCGGCGCTACGGACAGAATCGCCGGTGAAGCCGCCGCCCGTCCCGTGACCTTCGGCGAAGTCTACGCCACGCTGTTCGACCACCTTGGAATTGACCCGCGTCACACGACCATCAACGACCTTAATGGTCGCCCGCAATACCTGGTCGAAGACACCGGCAAGCTAATTCCCGAGTTGATCTCCTAAGCTTCTGTTTCTTCCATGCCTGCGCATTGAACCACGTTCTGTGCAGACCATGATTGCGACGGTCGGGTTCTTGAAAGTCACCCCGTCGGTGATCAGCAGCTCCGTCAGACGGAGCCCGCCTCACGCCGTGCACCAGCGTTTCCCGCTCGTGACACCATGGCCGGCGTCCGCTCCACCTTTTCGCGCAATATGCCATGTGCGTGTCGGCATCCTCGAATCGGTCGAGTTGAACCGCCCCTCGTGCCGCCGGTGCGGGTCCGGTCGCAGACCTGTTTTGCAGAAATACTGCGCATGCCGCTGAGCGCAATGGGCTCCAAGTACTCAACAGCGTGAAACAGGCACGGAGCACACAAAAAAAACCTGCCGGTCACAAACCTTTTTTTCAATCAGCGGTCATGAAATACGTACGCGACTATTCTTGAATCACATGGAAGCTCGCCTGATGCTTGACCCCTATCAACCTCCACAAGAGGGCTCAATATGGAAGGCAAATCCATCGCCAACTTGGGCAGGGTCGTGGAGGCACATCGCCATTTTCTGGCCGTCTCTCTTGTACATCATAGCGTTTCCACTCTACGGCCTTACAGTCACCGCCTTCTACACCGGCAGTCTTGGCGCGAGGGGGCTCGCGCTAATCCACCTGCCTTGCCTCGTCGCCTGCCTTTGGGTCTTGCCCTTGGTTGCGCTCGTACAACTTATCATCGGCATCTACGGTTTATGCACCAGGAACGGCCGGGGCCAGAGTCACATTTTGTCATCCCTGCTTGTCTGTGGACTGACATTCACCTTCTACCTGTATTTGAGTGCGGGAAATTTTGTGACGGTTCAGGCCCGGCGAGTGGCGAAGCCGGGCCACTGGGTGAGCGTAAATGTCCTCAGCTTTTACACACCCGAACTGCGGGCAACGGCGAGAAGAGCAACTCGCACGGTGGGCGCAGGACCGACTCAAGCAGCCGCCACTACGCTGCTTCAATAACAACGACCTCGCTTAGTCCCTCTTCTCGACAACTTCTCCACGCACGCCAAAAGAGACCAGCGAGAGACGTGTAATCTTTGACTGATTGCGTGCCGATATCCGGAGTTCGAACCACGGCACATCGGCGACGATACGGGACAAGTCGAAGTCGCGTTTTACGTTTTCCAGGTTCTGGTTTCTGGCGAGACTCACGAACTTCTCGCCACCGGTGGCAGGCGAGCGGATTTCGATAGCATTGCTTAGCTGGTCCTCGTCAAAAGCGATCTTGGGACTTGTAAGGACCGCGGTTTTGAATACTCCGCCGTCAGATGCTTCAAAACGGTAGACGATCCGGCCCGCCCCACGAGGTGGTAGATTGAGCCCCCATTGTCCCGGGCGGAAGCCGTTGAGATGCCTGGCGTGAATGGCCGAATTGCCTCCGCCCGAAAATCCGTCCGAGTATCGAAATCGCCCCACCCCGAACACGGTCCGGCTCTTGAGGACCGCCAAGCTCGCCACTAGTTTTTTGCGAAAATTTGCATCGATCAAATACTCGTTTCCAGGCCGTGAGAGGATTTCGATTTCTTCTTCGTAATTCCGCTGGGCGCGATTCAATAGATCGCGGTTGCGTGACTCGAAGAAGCGGTTCATCGCGTGTCGAGCTTGCAAGTCGAGCGAAACGACTCGCTGAGCCCGCGCCACGTATTGGATGCGATGGAGGAGATCCGGATCCCCTCCATCTGCAATCGCCGCCTCAACCTGCTGCACAGCCTGGGCCATCAATCGGTTGGTCTGGTCAACGACTTTCGGGCCAAACGTGCCGACAACGTCTGACACCGTATAGTACGTACCACTAGCGGCGGTCTCTTCCAGCAGTTTGTAATAGCGAAGCATCGTTCTTGCCGCAGGTCCGTAAGCCAGCTCACAGAACTCCAAGACTAACTCATCGACGTCCAGCGAAGGATCCCAGGCAAGTCGCGAGTAGAGATACAGGTTCAAGCCTTGCGTGCCCCAATTCGGCTGGCTTTGGCTGTAGACGCCGCGCACTCCATTTTTCACGAAATGGGGGAAATCGACACGGAAACAGTGCGTCAACGGGTAGTACAACCAATGGTTGTACGACGTGTAGTAGAGATAGAGGTGAATCGGATTCCCAAACTGCGACCACGATTCCAGGGCGTCGCGAAAGCGTTTCTGCCGTGGGTGCGTGAGGGGCTGGGCACGATCGACGTTCCATTGTGGAATCCAGAACACAAGGTTCTTTTCTGGCTTCACCTGCAGCGGTGGACCTACACAATGGTAGTCCGCGTAAAACGTCACGAACCGATCGGGATGCTTGTCTCGAATCGCCCGCGCAACCTGGTTGGCAAGTTCGACGATCAAATCGGAATGGTTGCCACGAGCAAATCGCAGCTTCGTGCATTGGTCGCACTCACAGAATCCTTGATTGCCGTCGTTCGGACTGATGCACAGGAGCCGCGCATCACTGTTCTTGCACCAATCGTCGCGAGCTCTTTCAATGGCCATCCGAATCACGTCCGGGTGGGTCGTACAAAGCTGTAACGGGTGACGCCGTCCCTGCCAAAATCCGAAATATTCCGGGTGATCCTTGAAGCGGTCCCGCGAGACGATGAACTGGTAACTATGACCGTTACCGACGTGATCCCAACCGCCCAGGCGATTCCGCCGAGCCCACGATTGCGTACTATCGCTCCAGCTCTCATCCATCTTGTTCGGACTCGTTGCCAAACCGCCACGCCGGTCGAAATACGGAGCCAAAATCTGTCGGCCGGTGCGCACGGACACGGTTTTCTGGCGAGGCACGATTTCCCAGGCAAGTGACGGCTGTAGCCAACGGACACCCAGTCGCTCCAGCAACGAATAAACGGCGTGCCCCGTCGCGGCGTCGTTCCGCCCAACCAGAACGACAGCCTGGTCATTCACCGCGATGACACAGACTTCCTCGTTGCGGTGTTTCGCCCTCGAGAGTTCCTCCCGCAAGCGACTCCCATGTTCTGTCGCCCCGATTTCGACCCGAATACCTGTCGGCTGTTCCGATTCGGCCACGATGGGCAACACCGCACCCGACATTCGTCTCAAGCAGCGTTGCAAGTCGACGCTCGCCGACTTCTCAATCTCTGTCGGTGCTTTGGGCAAGACAATGGTTGCCAATGGTCGGCCATCCTGGACTAGGCTCAACCGCTCGGCGGCGGCGTTCGCCCACACGCCGAGCGTCAAAACAAGAATCACACCGATGGCGGGTTTGGCGAAATGCTGCTTGTACATGCTTCACTCCGAATGCTCAGTGATCGTGATCAGAGAATGCGTGCTTCCCAATTCAATGCTGACACGTGCGACGTGGCTGGCCGAGTCCAATCTGTTACCAGTATTAGCTACAAACGGCGCATTCACCAACCTGGGGTGATCTGCCCTGGGGCAACAGATGCGGAATTTTCAGGCCCCGTCTTTGTAGTGATTCACGTCATCAGGCAACATGACCGGAGCGATACAAAGACAGACAGCAGCTGCGGAAAACCCCTCCAAAGCGGCCCCACCCGATCGCAGGCAATCCCACCATACCAACAGCGCCGCACGACTTAACGCCTCAAATGACGTTTTCTGAGGGTTTCTACAAAACAGTGGAAGCTCCCCGTACACACCCCTCTTCGTAGCCATTCTCTGTTTAGCATATTGCGGAAGTCGCATTGCCACAGAGGTCTACCGATTTGGAGAAGCGTTCGGTCCCTTTGAGTAGAAGAAGCCGTTTCGTGAATACAGAGAATCGGGTTAACAGACCTGGCGTCCTATCGACCGCGTGACGTCGTGACAGGCCGGCCCGGAAGCCAACAATGGGCAGATCCCGCCGATCGAATCTCGCGGACCACGGGGTATAAACCAAATGCTTTCCAGACGATCAAGACGGAATGTCTCGACCGTTGCATCGACTTCGTCTTGGATCACTTGTCTGTACCCCACAAGGGCGTTTACCGGAATGATTAATGATCGGTGACGGATCGCACCCAACCTTGCCCTGCCCCATTTCCGCGACCACAATATCAGCCTGCTCGCTCACGCACCTTACCGGGCCCGAGTATCACAATCGGGTCAAAGTGCAGTACTGGCCAGCGTTCGCGACGAGCGTAGGCTGGGTCGTCTTCGCGGCGATTCTTTCTTTGAAGTGTACCGAGAAACGTGGGGGAATCATGAGTTGGACTGTTTACTTATCTGGCGAAATACATACGGATTGGCGGCAGCAGATCATCACTGGTTCACAAACGGCAGGGTTGGCCGTCACTTTTACTTCCGCGGTGACGGATCACCAGGCCAGTGATGCCGCAGGTGATGTGTTGGGAGAGCAAGCTCAGCCATTTTGGCGCGATCATCAGTCGGCAAAGGTCAATGCGATCCGCGGGCGAACCCATATTCAAAAGTGCGATCTCGCTGTGATCCGATTCGGTGATCAATACAAGCAATGGAACGCCGCTTTTGATGCAGGATTCTGTGCAGCCCTGGGGAAGCCGTACATTACGTTGCACAGCGACGACATCGTTCATCCGCTCAAAGAAGTGGACGCTGCGGCGATGGCCTGGGCAACGACCAGCGAACAAGTGGTGGAAATCTTAAAGTACGTGGTGGCCAAATAGTGTTCTCAATAAACGACCGACGCAGAACCAGCGGAATTGAGCCAACACACACCCGATGTCGGCTGCGATGAGGCAAGAACGGTCCGCCCAAGCTGGCGGTGCCCTTGTAGCCACTCATGACACGCTCCGGGGGAACACCAGACCACCGAGCTGCACGCTCACGATGCCAGTGAGGGCGATCACCAGATTGCCGCCGGTACCGTTCCGCTGCCCGGCCGCCGCTATATTGGTGGCGTCTGGATACGTCAATAGAAGGAGCTTCCCATGAGCAAAAGGAAACGGAGGAAACCCTCAAAAGCGGAAATTCGCAAAGCCTGGTCTGAAAATCGCCGTAGAGACAATCGTAGAAAAGGCGCTGTTGAAGCGGAAAAGAGGCGGCACGACAAATGGGAAGCGAAATATCTCGCGTCGGTGGATCCGGATGAAGACATACCGTGGTGCAAGAAGTGCCGCGCGCACACCTACTACGACACTGAGATGGTGTGGGGCGTGATCAACGAGGAAGATATTACTGGAGAACACAGAGAACGCATAGGAAAGGTCCGCAAGGAACAGTGCGTTCTCTGTAACGGAAAAGTGGTCGCCCCAGCTCAAATCAAGAGTGACGAAAATATTATCTTCTTTGCGTCAGGCGTCATTCCCTTGGTTTTCCTCGCCATGTTTATTGTTGGGTTCACGGACAATGGAATCGTCACGATCGGTTTCTTGATCCCGGTAACCCTGTCTATTTTGGGGTTAGGTTACTGTGCTTACCGAGGCCAATTGTCACCCAGTTACCACAGCTGGTTGCAATGGTCGAAAGAACGCAAGGAGACCGTATAGGTCGCCGCCGCCGTCCTTCCTGCCCGTCCTTCCTGCCGCCGGTGCGAGTGCCGGTTGCTGCGGCAACTGGTTCAGCCGGTTGCGACCGGGCTGTTGACATTGAGATCGGCGACCAGGCTGTCCGGACGGCCCATCTGTCGCAGCCACCGGTAGTGGGCCCGCACAGCGGACCAGACCGAGTTGTGAGCCACGTAACGTACGCCGAAGTCGCGACACGTCTGTTCCATCAACTCGGAGATCGCCGGGTAGTTGACGTGGCAGATTTGTGGGAAGAGATGGTGTTCGATCTGGTGGTTCAGACTACCGGTGAACCAGGTCACGACGCGACTGCGGGGGGCAAAATTCACCGTCGTTTCGACCTGGTGAACAGCCCACGCCTTTTCGATCTGGCCAGTGTCGCCGGGAGGAACCGGAAAATCTGCTTCTTCCAGGCAATGCGCCAACTGGAAGACGATACTGAGCGTCAGGCCCTGGACGAATGAAGCGATGAAGAAGAACAGCAGCACCGTGTGCCACGCATGAAACATCAGCGGGATGACCAGCGCCAGTGACACAAACAGCAGTTTTCCACCGACAAATACCGCCAGGTGACGGCCACGTGGACGGGCGAACTGGTTGAATCCGATCCGACCCGTCAGCACACCGCGGATATCGTCGTAGAACTGCCATTTGAACGGCAGGAAGCCATACAGCACCCACAGGTACAGGTGCTGGAACCGGTGAAACCGTCGTGCTTGCTGGTGAGGTGACAGGCGGCCGAGGGCGCCCATGTCGATGTCACCATCATGGCCGGTGATGTTGGTGTAGGAATGGTGGATCTGGTTGTGGGTCCTCTTCCAGAAAAAGGAACTCCCACCCAGGAGATCCAAAGACATGGCCATGAGGCTGTTGACCCACTTGTGGTTGGAATAGGCCGAGTGGGCTCCGTCGTGCTGGATGTTGAACCCGATCGAGGCTATTGCCAATCCGAGCGAGACGGCCAGCGGCACGGCCTGCCACCAGGTGGCGGCCAGGAAAACCAGCGTCGCGTAGGAGGCCACGAACCAGATGGCAATCATCAGGGTCTTGGTGTACATCGCGGCACAGTCACGGCGACGGCGCCCGGTGCTATTGAACAGGTCGTCCACACGCTGCCGTAGCGCCGTCAAGAATGCGTCGTCGGGTTGAGCAAACTTCACCTGAGAGTCGTCCTTAGGGCAGCGAACCTGGACAATATCGTTTTACCACCTTGGGCGTGAATTTCTAGCTTGAATGGCGTTCTTTGACAAGCTGATGTGGGTCGAGGTCCCTTGTGATTGGCCGAAAACGGGTTGCCTAACACAAGGGTGCAGGTCTCCGCAGTCCGACGGGGCGGGGCCGGTTGCTGGCCACACGCTGTGCTCGAGACACGTACAGTCCCGTTTTTGCGCACCCAACTGCCCTCGGTGGGCTCTAGATGTGTTGAGTACATCTGGATACGCCAACCGAAGGAGCTGAACATGAAACGTCTGCTGCTCAAAATGTCGATGAGGAGGGAGATCACGATATTCTGGCCGTCTATCCTCTACGTGATATCGCTTGTGATCTACGCTTTTATGACCGCCAACTTCTATCATGGCGACGGAAGCTTGTTGCCTGCTTTCTTCCCTTGCTTCATCGCCTGCGCGTGGGTCTTGCCCTTGGTGGCTCTAATGCAACTCATACTCGGCATCAGTATTGCAAGAACCGATAGCAAAGACGCTTTTTGTCACGTTTTGTCTTCC
>PBOG01000221.1 GCA_002724245.1 Planctomycetaceae bacterium | reverse complement strand
GCCCGTCCAGAGGTTGCCCGTCCAGAGGTTGCCCGTCCAGAGGTTGCCCGTCCAGAGGTTGCCCGTCCAGAGGTTGCTTCAATTCCGCTGCCGGCACCGGCTCACCCGTAGGCACGTCGAACACAGCCGCTGCTGCCGGAAGTGGTACGTTCACGCGCTCCTCTATTGCTACGGATGCCCCTGGAGCAGCAGCCGCCGGATCGACCGGTGGGTTTGCTGCGTGCAGGGCACCACCCTCGACAGGTGGGACAGTTGAGTCATCCCACGCCGGGTTCCTCGATCTGGTCCCAGACAACACGCGCGTCTCAGGCGACGCGTTCAACAACGTTGCTGGAGGTGCCACGCCAGATGCTGGTGGAGCGTTGAAGCGGGCGCGAACCGAATCGGTCGTGAAATCACCATCTGCCGTGTCGTCTGGATCCAATGACGAAATGGCCGCCCGCACCGGAGTGGCAAGCGGGTCGACTGGAGCCGGAGTACCGGCAGCATCGTCGATCGGTGCAGAAGCCAAAGCCAGGTGACTGCTATCCAGTTCGCGTTCGCCAGCTGGGGTGGGTGCCATGCGTTGCGGCTGGTACCCGTTTCCTGGCTGCGTGGGCGGCGGGTCACCAAGCGCTCGACTGACAGGAGGAAGCGCGTAGGCAGTCGCCGTGGTTCCGGAATCGTCCTGAACTGCCTGACCTTCCGAATCAGCTGGCGCAGGGATCGGTTGCAGGGCTGGCTCGCTCGATGGTTCCGTGGCCGCCACGCCACTTCCGGCAGACGGCCCTGTTTGCCCCGTTGGCCAAAAAATAGTCACCAAACCACCGCAGATCATGATCGCGATCATTCCCAATTGTGCGGGCAGCCGTTTCATGACGATAGTCCCTCGTACCTGGATCATCCCGTAGAGGCCACAACGCCCCGGTATCTGCAGCGACCGCAGCGAGAATTACTCCGGCCGGCGTCCCCAACTGCTTCGACCGTGATCGGGTCAGCGCCAGAGAGATCACTTCGGATCGTCCGTAGCCGAGTCAAACGAGCCTCGCGAGTGGCTAAGTACCAAAACCAGGAAAACAGGAAAAGGGCGCTTCCCAGCCGTCGGAGCATGACACGGACTACCGGCCATGGCTGGCAGCTCGCTGCAATGTTATCCTGGCAGCATGAGTGCTCCAGATGGTCACACACCGGAAAACGGCGCCGAGTTTGCTCCCTCGCAAATCGGTGAATCCCCGTCCAGCCTGTCAGATTCCGGGACCATTACTGCCACGCTGGCGAAGCCACCACGCCAAGACAATGGTGGGCGGTTTACATCCCGGGGGTTGCAACCCAAGCGAAAACGCCTGCGACTTCCGATCATTCTGTTTCTGTTGACCTGTCTGTCGACCCTGGTGGCAGGCAGCCTCAACTTTTCTCCCACCTATTTACTGGTAGAGGCCCTCGAGCAGGGTAGTCTGATGCCCATTCGCCAGGTCCTGCTGCGTCATTGGCAGGACGGGCTGACCTACACGGCATGTGTGCTAGCAATCCTGCTGACCCATGAAATGGGCCACTACCTGGTAATGGTCCGATACCGAATCCCAGCCACTTACCCGCTGTTCCTGCCATTCCCGATTTCGCCCATAGGTACTATGGGAGCAGTCATCGCCATGGACGGCATGAAAGCCAATCGCAAGGAAATGTTTGACATCGGGCTGGCTGGCCCTCTCGCGGGACTGGTGGTGGCCATACCGATTCTCTGGGTCGGTGCCCGCCAACTCGACGCGGATCTACCGCAATTCGGAGTGTTTCTGCTCGATCAACCGTTACTGGCACAATGGGCCATGCAACTAGCATCACCGGAAAGTGGAAACGCGCGGGAAATCCTCTGGCAGGGACAACTCAACCCCTATTTCATGGCTGGCTGGGTCGGTCTGATCATCACCGGCTTGAATATGATCCCTGTCAGCCAGCTGGATGGGGGTCACGTCGCCTATGCGTTATTTGGTCGACGTGCCCATTGGCTGGCCCGGGGATTCCTGGTCGTGGCACTGGCGTGGCTCGTGTACACGAACGAGCGAGTCTGGATCTTGATGATCGGCCTGCTCTTACTTTCCGGACCGGATCATCCCCCAACCCGTGATGACAGCGTCAAGCTCGGTTGGCTGAGAACCTCCATCGGCTGCGTATCACTAGCAATCCCGATCGTCTGCTTCGCACCTCGCGCCATTTTCTTGTCAAACTGATAGTGACTTGCCGCGCCGCCGCTTCCCCGCCGCGGCAACATCTGGCCAATCGATTCACGTGCGTCAGCAGGCTAATGGTCGGCCTGCGCAATGCCCTCCGCCGCCAGGACACGAATCCGTTTGACCATCGAAAACAGGCCATTGCTGCGCGAACGACTGAGGTGGTTGCGTAGTTCCAATCGAGTAAATAAATCCTCGACATCAAGCGCCAGGACGGTTGGCGCCGGCTGGTCGTTACAGAGCATGATCAAGATCGATACCAGGCCACGCACCAACTGTGAATCGCTATCCGCCCGAAACGAAATTTGCGGAGGCGAGGACGCATCAAAACTCGCAATCAGCCAGACGTTACTGACACATCCCTGCACACGGTTTTCCTCGACCCGCAATTCAGCATCCAGGTCTTCGAGCTCGTCCCCGAGTTCAATGATGTACCGGTAGCGATCTTCCCACGAGTCCAGGAACTCGAAATCTTCCAACAACTCTTCGATCGTGGTCGTACGCATCACTGGTATCCGTCTTCAACCGGGTCAGGTGAACCGCCTCACACGCCCAATCCGGATCCTCTCTTCAGAACAATGGATCGTGGAATTACCTTTCTCAATGTCTGCACACAAGCAGAGACATCGAGGCACTGTCACATTCAGTCGCCATGCCGTTCGCGCAGTCTGGGCGACGTCCTGAGGAGCAACTGGATGCGTTCAAACTCATTCAGCCAATCCTGCACCACAGCCGCCAGCAGATCCTCGGGAGGCGGCACCAGACCGCTGGGACAGGTCGGTCCCAACTGCTGACTGGCCATCTGGCGATACTTCGCCAGCGTGCGGTCGCCGTAGCGTCCGACAAACTCGTCATCCTCGCTGAGAAAGACCACCTGGGGAACCCGGGCACCACCACACAACAGGAGTGGTTCCGACAAGACTTGTGCATTATCCCGGTCCACATAGCGTACCTGGATACGGCTGCTGGCCTGTTCAAAATGCAGAAAAACAGGGCACTGATTCACGCAATCCCCACACCACGCACCAGCGACACAGATCACATGCATTTCCCTCTGGAATCCACTCAGCAGGGACTTCTGGGGGGGTGTTAAAGCGACCTGTTCTGCGACCTCGCCCCAGCGCCGCTGATGTTCAGGTGTACCAAATTCCGCCAGATAGTCCTGGTAGCCCAGGCCGGCAGCAAAAATCTGTGGAAAGTTCATGGTCGTTTTCGCAACCGTCAAGAGAGATCGCCCCCAATCGCACTCGGCCTTACGAGCGCCGCAAAATCGTCGGAACAGGCTGTTCCCCCAGTATCCGCGGCATCAGGAACTGAGACAAGGCTACCAACGGGACAGGACCGCCAGGATCAAGTTCCTGGTGCCGGGCTGGTGAACCGTGGTGCGTCATCGCTGGTCAGAGTCGGCAAACCGCCCAGAGGCTCCAACGCTGCACAAACCAGGAGGCGTGGCCTACAATGCGTCATCGCAGGCAATGCTGCGGCGCCGGCTGGCTTGTCAGCTCGATGATGGTGCGACGGCGCCTGGATTTTCGTCCCCATGGGGCTGGCTATGCAAATGCACTCTCCCTATCCGAAATTAGGACCGCTGCTATCGCTGGTCTCAGTGCTCTGCGCATGCACACTCTGGCAAACTGCCTGGGGGGCAGGTAAACCAGCCGCTCCCAATCTGGTGCTCATTATCTCCGATGACCAGGCCTGGACTGATTTCGGATTTATGGGCCACGACATAGTGCAAACGCCACGTTTAGACCAGCTGGCCCGGCAGAGTGTCTTGTTTCCACGCGGCTACGTTCCCACCTCGCTGTGCCGCCCATCGCTGATGACCTTGGCAACCGGGCTGTATGCCCATCAACACCTGACGACCGGTAACGACCCGTCGCCGGCGCTCGCTCCGCCAGCCTCCAACGCCTACAAAGAATTGCGTAGCCGGCTGATCGATCACATCGACCGCCAGCCAACATTAGCACAGCTCCTCGGCGCACAAGGCTACCGCAGCCACCAGAGCGGTAAGTGGTGGGAAGGAAGCTACCGACGCGGCGGATTCACCCACGGCATGACACGCGGGTTCCCCGAACCGGGCGGACGACATGGCGACGACGGACTGAAAGTCGGACGCCAGGGTCTGCAGCCCGTACTGGATTTCATGCGCAGCGCGGTCCAGCAGGAGACTCCTTTTTTTGTCTGGTATGCGCCTTTCCTACCACACTCGCCCCACAATCCTCCCGAGCGGATTTTGCGCCGCTACCGTGTACCCGGCCGGCCAGCAAAGCTGGCTAAATACTACGCAATGTGCGAGTGGTTCGACGAAACATGCGGCCAGTTGCTCGACGCGTTGACGGATCTCGAGGTACAAAAAAATACCCTCGTCGCCTTCGTCACCGACAATGGCTGGATCCAAAGGACGGCCGGCACCAAAGTGCCGGCTGGCTGGCGGCCGCAATTCGCTCCCCGGTCGAAACAGTCTCCCTACGAAGGAGGAGTGCGGACGCCCATTATGCTCCGCTGGCCCGGCCGGATTCCGGCTGCCCGGCGCGACGATCTCGTCAGCAGTATCGACCTGGTACCAACACTATTGGCGGCAGCAAACGGCGATGCGCCAGCAAATTTACCTGGCCTCAACCTGTTGCCGCTGGCCACGCACAACCGTCCACTGCAGCGAGATGCATTATTCGGCGAAGGGTTTGCCCACGACATCGCTAACTTGGGTGTGCCGGAAGCATCCCTGCTCTACCGCTGGTGTATCCGCGACCGTTGGAAGCTGGTGCTTACGTATGATGGTCAAGTCAACCGCTACCAGGCCGTACACGACAGCAGGGCCACCAGGCCACAGCTGTTCGACTTGCTGGCAGACCCCCATGAAGAACAAAACCTGGCTAAACAGCACCCCGCGGTGGTAGCGGAACTGGCCAGTCGCATCGACCAATGGTGGCCGGTGCGCCAGCGGAAAACCGTAGTGACTCCTTGAAACGCCGGCCTCTGCTTACGCCTGGCTAACCGCATCAACTGCATATTTGCGGATCTTCTCCGGATCTCCCTCGACACCCAGACCGGGTGTTTCAGGGACACGGATGCGGCCTTTCTCGATGACCAATGGTCGTACCGTAATGTCTTCAACCAAGCCGTAGTACGTACTGTCATTGGCCAGACTGTAGGCCTCGCACGCGGCCGCAACGTGGACCATGGCAGCTGTTTTCGGACCCAAGTCGTGGCCACAGTGCATGATGCAGGGAACACCGGCCGCGGCACCCAGCTCACCGATTTTGCGGCAGGGGCCAATACCACCGGCAATGTGGGTATCTGGCAAGATGAATTCCGCGGCATCAAGCCGCAGGATTTCCCACACACTGGGCGGATCGATGACGCTTTCATTCAATGCCAACGGAGTCTGTGTCTGCTGCCTTAGCCAAACCGCATCTGCCAACGGATCTGCCATAATCGGTTGCTCGAAATACTGGAGTTGATAGGGCTCCAGTTGGCGAGCCAGCTCAGCCGCCTGTTGCGGTGAATAAGCCCGGTTGGGGTCGATGCGCAACTGCAACCGATCGCCCACGGCGTCGCGGACACCGCGCACCATTTCCAAGTCTTCCTCCGCGTTCGCTCCCGCCTTCGTCTTCAGCGTCGTGTAACCCTGCTCAACATACCAGCGGGCGATTTCACCTGCACGTTCGTAGGTCTGAATTCCCATGCAGGCAGCCAATTCAACCTCCGGCCGCAGAATTCCACCCAATAAGCGTGCTACTGGCAAGCCGGCAGATTTGCCCGCCGCGTCCCACATCGCGATCTCTAAGCCAGATTTCAGGCGGTTCTCAAATGGGCACTGCTGCGCAAAAACTTCTACGTCGCGAGGGTCCCAGCCCACCAGAAAATCACGTGCCTGCTCCTGCATGGGGCCAGCCGTGGTACCCGGCAGAAAGTTGACATTGAACTCTCCCCATCCCACCAGCCCTTGGTCACAACACAACTCTACGATCGCACTGCACGTAGTCGAACTGGTACGGATATGGGAGCGATAAGGAGCTATCGGCTCGATTTGTGGAATCTCGACAATCGTGATCCGGACGTCTTCAATTCTCATTATTTGTCCTGCAAAAAGCTGGCCGGCCGACCACGCCGCGAGAACGGCAAGGCGAGGCGACACGAACACACTGTGGCTAGTCGGGCCAACGTCCATTCACAATTGACCGCAGTTGGAACTGCTGGGGATCGAGAACCACGTGTTTGACGCGCCGACGACGCCACGTGTAGGTAATGTGCACTCGACCATCCGCCGTTTGAATGACAGCCGGATACGAGTACTCACCAGGCTCCGTTTCCAGCCGCACAGCGGCCTCCCAGTGGTGCCCGTCCTTGGAAACAGCAACGTTCAGCGGGGTCCGGCCCCGCGTCGTATGGTTGTAAACCAACAAATGCCGTCCGTCGCGCAACGTCACTGCGTCCAAGCCGGAGTTGTTGTTCGGCAGAGATGATTTCTGCAATTTCGTCCAGCGTCCCTCTCGCTCAAAGGCCTGCTCGATCACACCGCGCCGACCACGGCAGAGAATCTGCAAGTCACCTGTATCGAGCCGCAAAATCGCGGGTTGTATGGCATGCAACGTCTGGCCGTCGTTGAGTACGTCCGTCCGCTCCCAGGTCTTGCCCAAATCGCGTGTCCATTCCAAGTGCACCCGCCAGCCTCGATCTTCAGTACTACTGCCGCATAGCAATCGGCCATCTGGCAACAACACCGGCTTATTCTTGATCGGTCCAGCAATCCCGTCCGGCAAACGCTCCAGCGGGCCCCAGGTCTGGCCCTGATTGGTCGAACGCCGCAACACTCCCCACCAGGTCTGTGGGCTGGGGCCGACCTTGGCAAATAACAGCAGTTGACCGTCGGGCGCAAAGAACAAAACAGGATTCCAGCAAGGATGTCGCGTGCCGTCGGTCTGCACTCCGTCAATCACTTTCTGCGGGGCTGTCCATTTCCCCTCACGGTGCCGGGCAATCCAGATGCAAACGTCCGGGTGTTTTTCACGAGTCCCCCCAAACCAGCAGGCAACCAGTCCACCCGGCGTTTCCACAATCGAAGACGCGTGACACTGTGGAAACGGAGCAGACTCGTAGATGAACTCTTCCAGCAATACTGCCGGTTCGGCCAGTACTTGCGACACACACATCACGAAACAGCCTACCGCCAGTTGTCGCATCGCAGGTCTCCCAGGCGAATGTATACGGGCACAAACCAATGGCACGCCGTCATTGTAACGCCGCTGTTCCCGGGGGCCACACGGCCAGGAACGGCAACACGACGTGATCCACTGGCACCACCGCCACGATCCCCGACACGTGGCTGGACAGCCCACGTTCGCCTGTTCGCGGCACGCCACTTCGATGATAATCGCAGTCGATGAATGGTCACCCTGAAGTCGCAGCCCTGCTCGCCTGCTTCCCTGCCGCGTATCAGCCCAGCCAGATCCGGGCATTGCAAAACGCGGGTGGTTACAGTGGAGCCCAATTCTGGAAACTGGCCACCTCCGCCGGACCCTGCTGCCTGCGGAGGTGGCCTCAGGAGGCCAACCGTGCACGGTTAAAGTGGATCCACGAGGTGGTGGTGCAGGCGGGCTCCGCGGGTCTGCCGGAGATCCCGGTTCCACTGGTCAACGTGCAAGGCCAACGACTGACACACTGGCAGCAGTACGACTGGGAATTGAGTCCCTGGATGCCGGGCACCGCAAACTTCCACCAGGACCCAAGCGATGAAAAGCTACTGGCTGCCATGCGCGTACTCGCCCGCTTCCATCTGGCAACCGTCCGGTGTGGTGACTCGCAGCGACGTCCTCCTGAAACCGCCCCCGGCGTCCAACAGCGACTGCACCGACTGCAGCAGTTCCAGGAAGTGAATGCGGCCGCATTCTCCCAGGCCGTGGCCGCCGTCACATGGCCGGGCTGGTTGGCCAGAGCCGAACGGGTCAGGGCCTTGTTTACCCGCGTCCAATCGCAAATCGCAGCCGAACTGAAGCAGGCCGCTCAGACCAAGGTCCGGCTGCAACCCTGTCTGCGTGACATCTGGCACGACCACATCCTGTTTTCCGGTGACCGTGTCACTGGCCTGATCGATTTCGGCGCGATGCGCATGGAAACGGTTGCCGGGGACCTGGCGCGTCTGCTGGGAAGTCTGGTGGGAGACAACCCGCAGCGCTGGCAACTCGGGCTGGCTGGCTACGAGGAAGTCCGGCACCTCGACGCTGCCGAACGCGCGTTGATTGGTGTTTATGACCGCAGTGCCATCACCTTGTCCGGCATGAACTGGCTCTGGTGGCTGGCCATGGAACGACGCCGATTTGAAAACAGGGAAGCTATTTTAAGGCGTCTCGATGAGAATGCGGCCCGGCTGGCCCAGCTGGCTGCTGGCTATTCCCCCTGTCCTGGCAACTAAAGAATGGGGGGTAGTACGTCCACGGAACTCGCAGCTCGAAAATCACGGCGTTGACCCTCGCCAGGAGACGTCTAAAATTAGAACCCGTTTCAGGAATCCGCTTTTCCGCAACAGGTAGCACCTATCATGCATCGGTTGACACTACTGACGCTGGGCCTGCTTCTGACCTTGGCTAATGCGACCGCTCCAGGCTGGTCGCAAGAGGGCACAGACAAGGATGCCACCGCAGATCCTGGGTTCGGTTTTCCACTCGACCCACTCGCTGGAACCGGGTTACCCGGTACAGAACCCGACGAAAAAGTCGTCTTCGACGGATCCTTTCAAGTAGAAAAAGGTCAGCGACGTGGGCGTCTCGCGATCACCGTCCAAAGTGCTCCTACGTGGCACATCTATTCCCAAACGCAACCCGACGGTGGACCGCAACGCTCCCAGATCACGGTCACCGAATCGCCCGCATTCAAAGTGATCGGCCCATTTCGGCCCGATCGCGAACCGTACCGTCACGACGACCCGATCTATCCCGGCGTTCCCATCGAGGAATTTGATGAAACCGTGGTGTTTACCGCGCCGATTGAGCTGGCGGCGGACACAGACCCGGAAAAACTTGCTATTGAGGTCTTTTTTGATGGCCAGGTCTGTACAACCAACGGCACTTGCCTGCCTATCGAACATGAAAACGTACCCATCCAATTCGGCGGTTTCTATGTCAGTGGTGAACACCGTGGCGAGCTGACTCATGTCACGCTGCGGGGACACCTGGAACCCGCGGTCGCAACCCCTGGCAGCACCGTGCGGGTGACGCTCACAGCCGAACCAGACGCGGAATGGCACATTTACGCGTATGCCAAACAGGACGACCAGGCACTAACCGAGCCCACCCTCATCTTGTTGACAGAAAACGCCGGGTGGGTAACCGGACCTGTCACCGCCTCCGCGAAGCCCGTCGAGAAAGAAACGGGGCTGAAAGAACAACCCATTCAGCACTACCACGAACAACCGGTCAGCTGGACGATCGATCTGACGGTTCCCCAGGATGCCACGCCAGGCGAATTCCAGATCGGCGGCTTCATTGGTTACCAGACTTGTGACGCCAAGGGCTGTGATCCTCCCACGGCAGCGCAATTCCAGGCAACGTTGGTGGTCGCCGATGAGGAACAGACCGGACAAGTGCTCCTGACCTTTCAGGAAAGCAAGTACTCGACAGTCCGTGAACGCGTGGCTCCCAAGGTGGCCGCCGGCAGCGATTCGCTGGCAGGCATGCACCCGGTCGTCATTTTGTTTCTGGCCTTTCTGGCAGGTCTCATCTTGAATGTCATGCCCTGTGTGCTCCCTGTGATTGGGCTCAAGATCATGGCCTTTGTCCAACAGGCCGGACAAAGCCGGATGCAGGTATTTGCCCTCAATTTCTGGTATTCGCTGGGGCTGCTCTTTGTTTTCTGGATTCTCGCTACGACAGCGTTTTTTCTGCAGGTCGGCTGGGGAGACCAATTTTCGAGTGTAGGTTTCAATGTCGTCTTGATGGCTGTCGTATTCGTGTTCGGGCTGAGCCTGCTCGGTGTCTGGGAAATTCCCATCCCGGGGCTCGTCGGCAGCGGTAAGGCGAGCGAATTGACTGAAAAGGAAGGCTATTTTGGAGCGTTCTGCAAAGGCGCGTTGACCACTGTACTGGCCACCCCCTGTACCGGCCCCTTCCTCGGCCCTGCCATTGGCTGGGCGATCAAACAGCCGGTCGTGATGAACTACATCACGTTTACCTGTGTCGGACTGGGTATGGCGACACCTTACCTGCTGATCGGGGCCTTTCCCAAGTTGATTAGTATCCTCCCCAAGCCGGGAGCCTGGATGAACACGTTCAAGGAAGTCATGGGTTTCGTACTCATGGGAACGGTTGTGTTCATCTTCTTTTTCCTCGATAAGCAGTACACCGTGCAGGCACTCAGTCTGCTCGTAGCCCTCGGCTTTTCATGCTGGTTAATTGGTCGCACACCCTTTACCGCGACAGGTGCCCAGAAAATGCGGGCCTGGGCAGGCGGCACTTCCTTCGCAGTGCTGACTGCAGTGTCCGCGTTTTACCTGGTGCCTTATTTGCTCACGATGAATGAGCTCTCGTGGGAACCTTATAGCCGCGGATCGCTGGACAACTATCGCGCGGAAGGGCGTACGATTCTCGTCGACTTCACGGCAGACTGGTGAGGCACCTGCAAATTTAACGAGGCAGTTGCCTTGAACCGCTGGGAAACCAAAAGACTGATCAACAAGAACGATGTCATCGCCATCAAAGCCGACAAGACACAACCCGCGCCCGATGTGGACGCACTGTTGCTCGAACTGGGCAATGCCGGCAGAGCTATTCCTTTCGTGGCAATCTACCCGGCCGACGGCGGCCCACCCAAGACCATGGATGGACTGATCACGTTGGAACAGGTGCTGGAAGCCCTGGAGCAGGCTGGCCCCTCCGCCAGTCAAACCGGAGAGGCTCGACAGACCGCACTCAAGTAAAAGCCAGGCGGTATCTGGGCGGCGTTGCAGGACGACACGCTACAAAGCGCCCACCAGCGGATCATTTGCTGCTGGCAGCGGCCACGTGCCCAATCTGCCAGTTGGGGTGGCCGGCATCGGAGAGCATCCGCATGATGCTCTCCGAAAAATAAGGGCTGACGACCAGCACGATGCCGAGGCCCATATTAAAAACACGTTCCATTTCTGCCGCAGACACGTCACCCAATTGCTGCAGCCAGTCGAACACCGGAGGCACCGGCCATGCATCTCGATCAACCACAGTCTGCAGATGCGCCGGCACGATACGTGCCAGGTTTTCAGACAAACCTCCGCCCGTGATGTGGGCGATTCCATGGACCACGTTCTTGACCTTGTAATGACCGAGAATCTGCCGTACCGCCCGCGCATAGATGCGAGTGGGCGTTAACAAGGTTTCGCCAACCGTCTGCCCGAACTCCTCAATCCGATCATCGATTCCCAAACCTGCGTGTTCCAAGACGATCTTTCGAGCCAAACTAAAGCCATTGGAATGCAAGCCGCTGGAGGCGACGCCGATGAGCACGTCGTCCGCCGCAATCGCGGCGCCATCGATCAAGCTTCGTTTTTCGACTACCCCCACACAAAAACCCGCCAGATCATAGTCACCTGCGGCATAGAGATCGGGCATGATCGCCGTCTCTCCCGCCAACAGGGCACAATCGGCGTCAACGCAGCCATCACTAATCCCTTGGACGATCTGTTCGAGCTGCGCCGGATCGTCTTTGGCCATCGCCACATAATCAAGAAAAAACAGGGGTTCGGCGCCACAGCAGAGTACATCATTGACGCACATGGCAACGAGATCGATGCCAACAGTCGAGTGGCAACCCGTCAGCTGGGCTACTTTCAGCTTGGTCCCCACGCCATCGGTACCCGAAACCAGTACCGGCTGAGAATAATTACGGGAAAACAGCCGGCTATTGAAATCAAGCTGAAAGAGCCCCGCAAATCCCCCGTCCAATCTGAGTACTCGCGGGGAAAACGTGCGCCGCATCAACTTTGGCAAACGAGACATCGACTCGGTGTAGACATCCAGATCAACACCCGCGTCCTTGTAGGTCAAACCGGCCATCGTGTGGATTCTCTTCAATCGAAACCAACTGCGCGCACATCAACAGAGAGCGTGCAATATGCATTCTAGACCAGCACTCGGCAACCGCGGGGACAGATCACCGCCGGGGCGTGCCGAATTTCCTCATCCATTTGAACGCATCCGGTTGCCATGGATCAGAAGAATCAACCGACTAACCAAGAGCTCGCTTCAAACGGGCCAACTGCGCCCGCACGCCTTCCATGCCGGGATTCAGGTCAAGCGCCCAGTGAAACGTTTCCACGGCTGCCTGGACGTCATCCATTTGCAGGTAGCAATGGGCCAGCCCGACCGCAGCCCCGTAGTGGCACGGATTCCGCTCCAGTGTCTGGCGACAGTCCTCCGCGGCGGCGTCAAAGTCACGTTGCTGGAAGTAGGCAATCGCGCGTTGGTTCCAGGCTTCGGCAAACTCAGGCAAACTCTCAATGAGCTCGGTCGCGTCGACAATCGCCTCGTCCAATTGCCCGGAGGCATTCATGCGGATGACGCAAGACAACTGCTGACGCTGGCGATCCGATCCGTCTCGCAACCACACTTCGCGAATGCTCCGTTCCGCGATCATGCGCACTGCGTCACTCTCATCGTGCAAACAACCTGCCAACACTTGATTGGAAGAGAAATCCGCAAGAAAGCCTAGCGCCAATGTCGCACAGCAACGCGAAGAACTTGAACCCGCTTGAGCCAACCGCTCGAGCGTGGAGATCGAGTAACGAGTCGATACTTCCTTGATAAAGGAAGCTGAATGTTCATCAGTCAAAAACTGCCGGTACAACAGTTCCAACAAAGGACGACGAGACGATGCTGCCACGAATAACACTCCAGTGCGGGTGACAACCGGAAAAACAGACCGGCCGGCCACCCAAATTCATCAAAATTTTCCATCCGTCGCCGGCGTGGCACGCGAGCCACCCGAAGGTATTGATGGGTATCAGAACAGGTGTTCTTGCTTGAAACCGCAGATCGATAAACGACATCCGCTTCCCAGCAGGTACAAGTTCGAGTCTAGTGCCGGCTATACAGGGTGACAATAGTCGCAACCCCCGAGATACCAATATTTTGCTTTTCCGTGCCGGCAGTTTCGACAAAAATAGGAACTATGGAAACCGGACAGGTTTCGCAAGTCATGAGGGCTGGGCAATGTCGCCATTTTCTTCCCGTTACGACCTATCCCAAACCTCCCAGGCGTTGCGTCCGTTCGCCTGGCCCCTGTTCTGGGGCGTCATTCTCTGCCAGCCCCTGGCTTTGGCCGCTATTGCGGCAACCCCCGATACTCTCCAGGACGTGCCCGCTTCACGACCGATCCATTGGCCACAGGGTTTTCGCACCAGCCAGGGCACCACTTCCTGGCAAGGGCAGACGCTGCGGCGAGCCCTGCAGGGGCTGGCAACGACCGAGAAGGTGTCGCTACTGCTCGATCGCCGGGTGGATCCAGGTCAGACGATTGATGGCAACTTCGCCGGCAGTCTGGACCAAAGAATCTCCGCCTTGGCAAGCCAGTTGAATGTGGGGGTCAGCGTCATTGGGCGGGTGGTCTACCTCGGACCCCCGACAGTCACGCGCCGACTGGCGACCATGGTGGAATTGAAACGCCTGGAAGTCGGCAAGCAAGCTCCGGAGTTGGCACGGCGTCTCGCCCACTCCCAACCGTTTTCCTGGGAGGACCTCGACACCCCTCAGGACCTGGTGGCGCGGTTATGCCAGGAAGCCGAGATACAAACCGCCAATCTCGCCCAGATCCCCCACGATCTCTGGGCTGGCAATCAGTTGCCTGCATTACCTGTCAGCCAGCGTCTGACGCTGGTCCTGGCCGGTTTTGACCTAACCTACAAGTACGACAAGGCCCGCAATCGGCTGGAGTTCATCTCCCTGCCGACCCGCCCAGCGCTTACGCGCCGCTACACGCTACGCGGAAAACCTGCTCTCGTCGCGCAGTTAAAATATCGTTTTCCGGAAATCCACATTTCTGGCCCGACCATGTCCGGGCCTCTCGAAGCCCACCAGCAATTGCGTCTGTGGCTCACCGGCGCAGCACCAACCCCGACTCGCCCTATCCCACCCGATCCCCAACGCATCATTTTCCAGAAACTCACCCTGCGCAACGTCACGGCCGCACAAGCGCTGCAGGCCCTGTGCCGTCAAGCCAGCTGGTCTTTGCACTTCGATCCACAGGTCGGGAAACAGCATCAAACGCTGGTCAACCTGGTCGGCGAACAGGTTCCGTTGCAGCGAGCGCTTGACGACTTGCTGAATCAGGCCGGCCTGCAAGCCCAACTAAAAGGGCAACAGCTGCACGTACGGCTCCGCGGCGACGGCAATAATGCGAATGCTGTAGATCGTTGAACAGGCCTTGGCACTCGAAACTTGAAACCAGCAACACCCGCCCAGCATGCGACGGCGTCACCTCACAGCAACTCGCGAATGAGGCCGCGTTCCTCCAGCAAATAACGTGGGCGACCGTTGGCATCCGCAAATGTCAACTCCGGATTGATCCCCAGATGGCGGTAGATCATCGCCAGCACATTCTCAGGACGGTAGGGACGGTCTATCGGGTAGCCACCATGCCGATCGGAGCCACCGACAATCTGGCCCACTTCCAGCCCGCCGCCGGATACCAGCACGCTCATGAGTGGTCCCCAATGGTCTCTACCGGCCTCATTATTGACCTTGGGAGTCCGCCCAAACTCGCCCATACAAATCAGTAACACATCTCGATCGAGGCCCCGTTGATAGAGGTCCGTCACCAGGGCCGCAATTCCACTGTCGAACATGGGCCCCCGTTTCCTGAGGCTCTCTTCCAGGGTAAATCCGCACACTTTTGCCCCATGGTTGTCCCAGCCTCCGGAATTGACCGAGACAAAGGGGACGCCGCGCTCGGCGAGCCGCCGAGCCAATAGCAGCCCCTGGCCAAATGAGTTCATCCCGTAGGACTGACGTGTGGGTTCGGCCTCGCGTTGTAAATCAAACGCTTGACGTACACGGTCGGTACCGACAGTTTCAAAGGCCTGCCGTGTAAATCGGTCCAGCGCGCCTGCCGTCGCCTGTCGATCGTAGTACTTCCGGCCCGCATCGAATCCGGCCAATAGGCGTTCACGATCCTGCAAACGATCCAGGGTCAAACCATCCACCAGATTCAAGTTGGGGACCTTGAAGTCTCGCGCCGCTGGATCACTGGAAATCACAAATGGGTCATAACCACTACCAAGCCAGGCAGCACGTCCATACCGCAGCGCACCGCGAATCGAGACAAACGGCGGCATCCCGTTACGGGTCCCGCGCACTCTGGCGACCAGAGAGCCGATGCAGGGCATTTCGTTATCGACGGTCTGCGGATTCTGCAGGTAGTAACCAGTCTGTGTGAAATGCGATCCCGACGTATGACTGCCCGATTCGTGCTGCACTGCGCGGAGTATGGCCAGACGATCTGCGATCGCGGCTTGTCGTGGCATCCGGTCGCTGAATGAGATTCCCGGGAGCGTCGTCGCGGAAACCCCAAAAGGACCGCGGTATTCGCGCGGAGCATCCGGCTTGGGATCGTACGTCTCGTGCTGCGTCGGCCCGCCCGCCAGAGCCACGAAAATCACCGACCGCTCACGCGTGGCCAGCCCGTTGCCACTCTGGGTCTGGAGACTCTGGGCCTGGATACTCCGTGTCTGCAGACCGAGTAGCGTCGGCAACGAGAGCCCGAATAGTCCCCCTAGCCCAGCCTGGATCAAATTCCGCCGGGGAAGACGGTCACAGTACTCACCGGCGGAAAAAAAGGAACTGCTCATCCCGCACATCCTAGCTGCGCAGAAGCATCGGTCAAACAACAAACGTCGCTGCCCAGTGTGGCGACTGCGCGGCGCACTGGCGGATCGTGTACGATGGCAGGACGATATGCAGGATGAAAATGGTGCGGCTTTGGTGCCACCACGGCGATCGAAAGTCCGTACATAAACGCATCCTGCAGGCGGCGAATCGGCCGTTCCCGGAATCCCTAATACCAGCTCCGAGAGAATTATGCGATCTGCTACCAGCGCGAAACACGTGGCCACCATGCTCTTGCTGTGCGTGGCGGTTGCCTCGTTCCAGACACCGAGCAGCAGCGCTGCGGAACGCCCCAACATTCTGTTCGCCATTGCCGATGACTGGGGTTGGCCTCACGCCGGCGCCTACGGCGACCCGGTCGTCAAAACACCGGCCTTTGACCGGTTGGCTCGTGAAGGACTCCTGTTCCACCACGCCTACGTTTCGTCACCGTCCTGCACGCCTTCCCGTGGTGCAATCCTCACGGGCCAATGGCACTGGCGACTGGGGCCGGCGGCCAATCTCTGGTCCGTCTTTCCCGATCGTCTGCCAACCTATCCCGAACTGCTGGCCGAAGCCGGCTACGCGGTGGGGTGTACTGGCAAAGCCTGGGGCCCGGGCCGGACGGCCACCAGGAACCGCGCCATTGCCGGAACACGGTACAAAAACTTCCAGACCTTTCTACAGAAACGCTCCCCGAACCAGCCTTTCTGCTTCTGGCTAGGAACAGGCGATCCCCATCGGCCCTACCGTCCAGGATCAGGGAAAGCCAGCGGCATGGACCTGGAGAAAATCAAACTGCCAGCCTGCTTTCCAGACCATCCCGAAGTGCGCGGCGACGTTGCCGACTACTATTTCGAAGTCCAGCGATTTGACCAGCTCGTCGGATCCGCAATGAAGCTACTCGAAGAGCTGGAGGAATTGGACAATACCCTGATACTGATGACAGGCGATCATGGTATGCCGTTCCCACGTTGCAAAAGCAACCTCTACGATACGGGAACACGTGTCCCGCTGGCCGTACGTTGGCCCCAGGGTATCCCGACAGCCCGCGTGGTTGAAGATTTTGTCAGCTTGACCGACTTGGCACCAACCTACCTGGAACTGGCTGAGGTCAAGGTGCCCGATGAGATGACCGGCCTCAGCCTGGCACGACTGCTGCAACAAAAACCACAGACTGCTGCCACACCACTACGTCCATCCATCCTGTTCGGCAAGGAACGCCATGTCGTGGCGCAAGAAGCACCTGACAAAGGTGGTTATCCCTGTCGCGCAATTCGCACACGCGATTTTCTGTTGATCCGCAATTTCCAACCCGATCGCTGGCCGGCAGGCACGCCCTTCTACCAGCAGGCAACCATTCGTGGTGCCTGGTTGGCCGACTGCGACAACGGGCCCACCAAAACCATCATGGTGACGCAACGGAAGCTCGACGCCCAGTATCAACGGCTCTACGACTTGTCTTTTGCGAAACGTCCCGCGATTGAACTGTACGATCTCCAGAAAGACCCGCACCAGCTCGTCAATGTGGCGGGGAGGGCACAGTATACGAAAGTCCAGACGCGTCTCACTGGACAGCTGATGGAACAGCTCGAGCGCAGTGGCGATCCGCGCGCCAAGGGAGGCGGCCAGGACTTCGACCAACACCCGTATCTTGGCGGCGCACCAAAAATCCCCGCAGCGCTCAAGTGATGACCGACGCGGGACGTCTGGGGCCCGGCCCCCGGTCTCTTGCCGCCACGTCGTCGCTTGCAACCTGACAGGGTGTGGCTTACTCTGTTTGGGGTTCCTGTTTCACAGCGGTACGTGTCGTTTCTTACAAACGCGGTCGCCCAGGCCCGAACACGGGCAAAGGTGCGACCTCTACGACACATCGCCAACGGAAACCGGCACTGAAATCACCCGCCTTCAGACATGTATCCCGCCGCACTCATTGCAAGGATCCAGGCATGCATCGCTGTTCCGTCATTATCGTATTTCTGCTCGCGACCCCCATGATTGCCTGGACTGAGGAATGGAGCCAGTTTCGCGGACCTTTGGGAAACGGCCACTCGCAGGCGACAGGCCTGCCGGTCCAATGGACAGGTGAGGACAATATCTCCTGGAAACAGGCCATTCCGGGTGAAGGCTGGTCTTCGCCGGTCATCCACCAAGGTCAGATCATCGTCACGGCAGCGGTTCCTGTTGCAAATACCGAGCAAGACTACTCCCTGCAAATGCTGGTACTTGACGGCAGCAGTGGCGAGATCACCAAGACGGTTGAAATCTTTCGCCAAGACGGCAGTACCGCTGCCAAGATCCACACCAAAAACGGTCATTCCAGCCCGACTCCAATCATCGAAGGTGACCGGGTCTACCTGCATTGGGGACACCAGGGTACCGCCTGCACGAAAACCGATGGAACGATTGTGTGGCGCAATCGTGAACTGAACTACCCACCCGTCCACGGAAACGGTGGCTCACCGGTCATCGTTGGCGATCGCCTGGTATTCAGCTGCGATGGGGGTTCCGATCCGTTCGTCGTCGCACTGGACAAGAACTCAGGCAAAGTCCTTTGGAAAGTCACGCGTACCACGGGCGCATCTGCGAAGTTCTCCTTTACGACTCCCGCGGTGATCGAGGTAGCTGGGAAGCTGCAAATCATCAGCCCTGGTAGTGGCGCCGTCTGCGCGTACGACCCGGCCGACGGAAGGGAAATTTGGCGCGTCAACTACGGAGAAGGTTACTCCGTAATCCCGCGACCGATCTTCGCCCACGGGCTCGTATACGTGTGCACCGGATATGGAACTCCTCATCTGCTTGCCATTCGTCCAGACGGAAGTGGTGACGTGACGAAAACCCACGTCAGCTGGGAACGCCAGCGGGCAATCCCACATACGCCTTCGCTGCTCGTGGTGGGAGAGGAGCTCTACATGGTTTCCGACAAAGGTGTCGCCAGTTGTCTGGACGCCAAAACCGGAAAACAGCACTGGCAGCAACGCCTGAGTGGCGGCGGCGGGTACTCGGCTTCCCCTCTCTACTCCGAAGGAAAAATCTATTTCCAAAGCGAAACTGGGGTGGGCAACGTCATCCGAGCGACACGGAAATTTGAACTGCTCTCGACGAACAAGCTGGGCGAACGCACTCTGGCCTCTTATGGCGTGACCCAGCAATCCCTACTTATTCGCTCGGACCAGAACCTCTATCGCATCGGCAAGGCAGACTAAATCACTATCGCCCTGGCCGGCAGCCTGCTCGGACGGTTCTCTTAAGCTGCCTGTAAACGGCGCATCTGCCTGATGCTACGCTCATTTCTTGAGCCGCAAACCTCGGCCCCAGGAGGACCGATGCCTGTCACGATCGAACCCTACCAGCTGTCTGCCTCAGACGAGTTACTCGCCGACTTGAAACAGCGCCTCCAGCGCACGCGCTGGCCCCAGTCGTTCCCCGAACAGGGATGGGACTATGGGACCAATACCGAGTACATGAAAAGCCTGGTCGACTATTGGATCAACGAGTTTGACTGGCGCAAACAAGAAACGGAAATCAACCAGTACCCCCATTACAAAGCGGATGTGGACGGCCTGGGCGTCCATTTCATGCACATCCCCGGGCGTGGCCCCAATCCGACACCGCTCTGCATGTTGCACGGCTATCCCTGGTCATGGGCTACTTTTTTACGGATCATCCCACGCCTGGTCGACCCGGAGTCGTTCGGTGGTGATGCCGAAGATGCATTCAGCCTGGTGATCCCATCGCTTTGCGGGTTCTGCCTCTCCGACCAGGTGCCGCAGCGCGGATTTGGTTTCCAACACCATCCAGCCATCTACCGATCCATCCTGCACGAACTGGGTTACCAGCGCTACGGGCTCTATGGTGGCGACTGGGGTGGCATCATCACCTTTCCCTGGGGCCACCAATTCCCTCAGGATTTAATCGGCATTCACATCAACTACATGGGCCAACGCATGCGTGATGAGCGGCCCGACGACGAACGGGACCCTGATCTGATTCGTGGATTCGGCCTTGCCAATGCGCCGATCCGGCCACGTGATCCGGACAGCCTCACATTCTGGAAAGCGGCTGAGCGTTTCTGGATCGACCAGTCCGGTTACAGTCATGTGAACATGACTTGCCCCCAGAGCTTCGCCCACCTGGTTGCCGATTCACCGGTTGGCGCCGCTGCCTGGATCGTGGAAAAGTACCACCAGTGGAGCGATTGGCAGGAAGATTTTGAAGAAGTCTTCAGCAAGGACGACTTGCTGACCAACATCATGCTCTATTGGATCAACAACACGTTCGGAACCGCCATCCGTATTTACTATGAATCGCACCACCATCCCTGGAGCGTCAAACCGGGAAATCGAATCGAAGTCCCCACGGCAATCCTCTCTTTCCCCAAAGACATCGTGCCACTGATGAAATCCAGGGCGGAAAAATACTACAACGTCACACGTTTTCATTCGATGAAACAAGGCGGACACTTTGGCATCTTCGAAGAAGCCGAAACGTACGCCGAAGATTTGCGCACATTTTTCCGCCCGCTCTGGCAGCACGAAATAACGCCACAGGAACCTCAGTAAACGCCGAAGCGCCATCTCTATGCAGTACCTGGCCCTCGACATTGGCTCTTCTTCGATCAAAGGCGCACTGCTCGACCTGGAACGACGCCAAATCGGCGCAACGATCCGCCGCGCTTGCCCTGGACCGGTGCCGGGTCTCCCTCCCCGCCACTTCGAAATTGACCCCGCCGCAGTCATCCAAGCAACCGGGGAAGTCCTCGACGAACTGGTTGCCAGTGCCGACGCTCCAGCTGGACTAGTCAGCTGCACCCAAATGGCCGGTACAATCCTGGTCGACCGGCAGGGACAACCGTTGACCCGCTATCTCTCCTGGCGCGATCAGCGCGTCCTGGACAACCCTCCGACGACGTCCATCAGTTACTACGATCACTTACACGCGAAACTGACCGACCAGCAACGGGCCGAGTTGGGTGGAGAGCTGAAAACCGGCGCGTCAACGAGCCTGCTCTACTGGCTCGCATGCCAGCAGCAGCTACCCCACGGAGCCACACCACTGGGGCTGGGCGAGTATGTCTGGTCCCGCCTGTGCGATGCCGCACCCGCCGTCGAGCGAACCAACGCGCTCGGTGCCCTCAATTTGACAACGAGCGACTGGCACCATGCCGCGTTTGCGGCCCTCGACCTGCCACAGCTTCAATGGCCGCGACTGGCCAATCCGACCGAACCGATCGGAACACTTTCCATCGGTGGCCACGATCTGCCCTGTTTTCCACCTCTGGGAGACCACCAATGCGCACTGCTGGGCACGCGACTGGAAGCTGGCGAACTCTCCTTGAACATCTCCACCGGTTCCCAGGTAAGCCACTTGTCCAACCAATTGAAACTGGGCAACTATCAGACCCGCACCTATTTTGATGGCCAATTCCTCAACTCCATCACCCATCTTCCGGCGGGACGCAGCCTGGATGTCCTGGTGGGGCTCGTCCACCAACTTGCACAAGATGTCTCACCCAACCACGATCCCTGGCCGTCTATCGCGCGCGCCGTGCAAGACACACCAGATACTGACCTGGAGGTCGACCTGGCATTTTTTGCCGGCCCGCTGGGAAACCGGGGCTCAATCAGCAATATACAAATCGAAAATCTCACCATCGGCACGCTGTTTCGAGCGGCGTTCCGCAACATGGCCGAAAATTACCGCCGTTGTGCTGACCAGCTCAGTCCAGCCACAGCCTGGCAACGGCTCGTCCTGTCAGGTAGCCTGCCACAGAACTCACCACATTTGCTGGAAGCGATTTGCCAGCAGTTTAACTGTGCCCATCGCGTTTGCCGGGGTTCAGAAGATACACTGTGGGGACTACTGATCCAGGCACTCGTCACCTCCGGGCAGGCGCTCACTTTCCAGGACGCCAGTCAGCAAATCCGCCACACATCCCCAGGCAGTATGACCGATGAATAACGCACCGGATGCCACCGCCGATAAATCGACCGTACACGCATTGCCGCAGACCTGTCTGCCCACCTGGGACCTGGCCGAGCTACCAGAACCCAAGCCACTGGGAATGAAAAACCTGGCCGGCTTCATCGGCCCAGGCATCGTCATGTGCGGCATTCAACTGGCCGGTGGAGAGTGGCTGCTGGGAGCAGAAATTACGGCCAAGTACGGCGGCAGCTTGATGTGGCTGGCGGCGCTCTCGATCCTGGGACAAATGTTCTACAACATCGAGTGCGGACGTTACGCGCTTTACACCGGCGAACCCGTTTTCACCGGGTTCATGCGTGCTCGCCCCGGACCCGGCTTCTGGATTTCGATCTTTGTCCTGCTCAGCCTGGGTGCCTTTATCCCCGCCCTCTCGACCACTGCAGCGACCGTGATCGCCGCACTTTACCTGGACCGGCCACCGGGCCCGGAAGATCGGTTCCTGATCAACACCCTGGGATACATCCTGCTCGCCGCAGTGTCGCTTCCCATTTTGATCGGCGGCAAAATCTACAACATGATGCAATGGGTGATGACCACCAAAGTGATCATCGTGCTGGGATTCTGCGTCATCGTCGGCGTCACCATGATCAGTGCCGAAAACTGGGGACGCGTCTTCAGCGGATTTTTGAAAGTCGGCAATATCCCGGTCGTCGCACCGGAAGATCGCAACCAAAATGGCAAGCTCGATCCCGGCGAAGATTTTGACCATGACAATCGGCTTGACGTCGTTGAAGAAGTTACCGAACGTGACATCTACGGAAATGTGACCCAGTTCAACGATGTCGACGGCGACGGCAAATGGGACGGGGAGAACATCGACAACGTTTTTATGGCCTTGTTGCGGGATGGAGAATTTCCCGTACTCATGTTGACGCAAATCGCCTTGCTTGGTGCCTTTGCCGGGTACGCCGGCGGGGGGGGCCTGAGCAATTCCACCTACTCCAACTACGTGCGTGACAAAGGCTGGGGAATGGGCAGCCAGGTTGGCGCGATTCCCAGCGCCGTCGGTGGTCGTGAAATCAGCCTCAGCCACATCGGTAAAGTATTTGCCGAGACTCCCGAAAACATGCGTCGCTGGAAAGGCTGGTGGAAGTACATCATCACCGATCAGTTCCTGATCTGGGGTCCTGGCTGTGTGATGGGGATGGCGCTGCCGGCGCTGATTTCCATCGAGTTCTCACCTCACTCGCCGCTCTACAACATGCCGGATGCGCCAGATTACGCTCAGGCGATCATGTCTGCCGACGGCTTCAGACATGCCCCCGGCTTGTCCGCTGGGATGCAGCAAATGATGTGGATTGCGACCCTCGTCATCGGGCTGCTGGTGCTGCTGCCAAGCCAAATGTCGATCGTAGAAAACACCTGCCGGCGATGGACCGACATCCTCTGGTCGGGCAGCCAACGCGTGCGTGATCGCATGTCGAGTGACCAGGTGCACCGCATCTACTACACGATTCTGGCCCTGTATGTGACCTGGACCTTCATCGGGGCCTATCTGTTCCAGACCTACGGGGCCCCCAAAGGGATGGTGCTCGTCGTCGCCAATATGAACAACATCGCCTTGGGATTCACCGCCTTCTTCATCCTCCGCAACAACCTCAAATACCTGCCCAAAGCACTTCACCCAGGGTGGATCAATCGAATCGGAATCCTGTTCTGCGGCGTGTTTTACATGGGTCTGACCATTCTGGTCTTCTATCAGAAACAACTTCCCATGCTGAAAGAACTGTTGGGCATGTAGAGCCAGCTACGGGGTCACGCACCGCTGAACACCGGACAGCAACGAAGCAGATCACTGCGTTCCAATCACTGCGTTCCAATCACTGCGACTGACTGGCCATGCGTCGACGGGCGTTTTCCTGCAGCAAGATCTTGCGTAGCCGGATCACCTTGGGTGTGATCTCAACATACTCATCGCTTTCGATGTATTCCAGCGCCGCTTCCAGCGACAATTCCCGGGCAGGTTTAAGGAGAATATTGTCGTCTGAGCCGGATGCCCGAATATTCGTCAGCTTTTTCGTGCGCACGGGATTAACGACCATGTCGTTATCCCGCGAGTTTTCACCGACCACCATTCCCTCGTAGACATCGGCGCCAGGTGCGACCAGCATTTCCGCGCGCTCTTGGAGTTTCCAGAGTGCGTAGCCCACGGCTTTGCCATTTTCCTGGGAAACCAGGACTCCGTTGTTACGACGTGGCACGCTGCCTTCACGGGCCTGGTAACAATCGTAACGATGATGAATCACCGCCTGGCCGCGGGTCGCGTTAAGCAACCGCGTGCGCAGCCCGATCAAACCACGCGCTGGAATGGAAAATTCCAGGTGTGAAAGCCCGCCATCTCCACTCAACATCTGCTTGACTTGTCCGCGACGGTTACAGACGAGCTCCATCACGGGCCCCACATCTTCGGTCGGTACATCAATGACCAGGATCTCGTACGGCTCATGCCAGGCGCCGTCCACTTCCTTTTCGATCACACGTGGCTTGCCAACCGACAATTCGTACCCCTCGCGTCGCATCTGTTCAATGAGGATCGACAGGTGCAGCACGCCCCGCCCCGACACCTCAAAGCAATCCTTGTCGGTCGTCTCTGCTACGCGCAAAGCCACATTCGACTGCAGCTCCCGATACAGACGTTCACGGAGATTGCGACTGGTCACATACTTGCCGTCCTGCCCCGCCAGCGGGGATGAATTGATCGTGAAAATCATCGAGAGTGTCGGTTCGTCAACCGCAATTCGAGGAAGCGCTGTCGGAGCCTCCGCATCCGTCACAGTGTCGCCAATCTGCGGATCTGGCAAACCTACCAATGCCACGATGTCCCCCGCGAATGCATGTTCGCCTTCCACGCGTCCCAACTTGTCAAACAACTCGATGGCGGTCACCGGAGCCACCGAGCAGGTACCATCTGCCCGCGTCAGCCCCACCGTCTGGCCACGGGAGATCTCACCACTGGCAATCCGGCCAATCGCGACACGCCCCACATACTCAGACCATTCGAGCGTCGTGACCAGGATCTGAAGTGGACCATCGGGAACGACGTCGGGAGGTGGAATCTGCTCCACGATCATGTCTAACAGCGGCCGCACTCCTGCTGACCTGGCGGTCTCCAGCTCCGCTAACTGACGGACCGCGTAACCGTCTCGAGCACTGGCATAGACATAAGGAAAATCAAGTGTCGCGTCGTCGGCGCCCAATTCAGCCAACAGATCGAACATCTCCGACAACACTTCATCAGGACGACAGTCCGGGCGATCAATTTTGTTGACCACCACTAACGGCTTGAGCTTGCGTTCCAACGCTTTCTGTAACACAAACCGGGTCTGTGGCCGTGGTCCCTCAAAGGCATCGACCAGCACCAGCACGCCATCCGCCAACTGCAAAACGCGTTCGACCTCGCCGCCAAAATCAGCGTGTCCGGGTGTATCGATGATGTTGATCTTAATACCTTGATAGGTAATCGCGATGTTCTTGGCCAGGATGGTGATGCCGCGTTCGCGTTCCAAATCATTGGAATCGAGAATGCACTCACCCTCGAGTTGCGAGGCCCGAAACTGGCCACTCTGCCGCAGGAGCGCATCAACCAATGTTGTTTTACCGTGGTCTACGTGGGCAATGATGGCAATATTTCGCAAGTCGTCACGGCGCATGGTCATCGTCAGCTCGGTAGGTCGAAAGCATCACACCCCACGGGGAGCGGCATACTGGAGGCCAGAGTGCCGCCGCCCTCTCTGAGTGCCAACTCTGGCAGGGTGCGGAGTTTAGCGACTCAAACGGGTAACGCAAAGGGCGCCCCCACGTCTGGAGGTAGCCTCTCCCCTCCCGGATGCTGCTGCCAACAAACCGCAAAAATCGGCAGAATTCCGCCGCTCGCGTCGCTGCTTCTCATGCTACGATTGACCAGCTACCCATACGCGAACATCTCTACCAGGCGGGTTCCGGGAGCCGCACAGACTCATGGAGCAGGCCATACCACCTGCTCTACACGCCCCATCCCGGCCCACCACGTTGCACCGCAGCTGGAGTACCGCCGTGAACCTTCGCATGCACGCCAATTACCGCCAGGTCATCGAGAAGGCCCACCAGAGCCATCAGCAGAATCGTAATCCGTCCGAAATCACCTCGGAAGACACGACACTGGCTCGGCTCTACAGCTATGGCTTCCGACTGCATGTCATCGGCACCTTCCATGCAACCCGCATCGCCCTGAACGAATGCCCAACCACCAGCCAGTTGGGAAAAGCCTATCGGCAACGTGGCGTTGAGACACTGGAAGACCTGGCCAGTCAATCGATGGAGCCTGTACCAACCGATTTTCAGGCAGTCATCACTTCACTGCACCGCTACCACCGAGGAGTTCTCCGCGTACTCGAAAGCTTGCAAGCCGAATTAGCGATCGCCCCCAGTCAAACTCTGAGAACGATTCAGGACCGTTTTCGACAGATCATCGAGTCCATTTCTGGTGAATGCGGCATTCATCTGACGCAAGACACGCATGCCCCAGAACAGGCAGGTTTTGTTGTCCCCGGTCTGGGAATCACCATCGTGCCGCTCGTCTACGGCGAACACCATTCCTGGAACCTGGCGTGGCTCGCAGGTGACGAACGCAACGTCCCCACACACCGGCACGAAAATGGGGTCGAAATTCACCTTGGCTATGAACCGACACACGGCATGACGGTGCTGGGAAATCGCCGGGCCAAAGTTGATGAAGGCTACGCCATGCCGATCCCACCTCAAACGGATCACGGGTGGGTCAACACCACGGATCAGGTCCATCACGTCCCGTTTATCTTTGGCTCCTTGCAGCACGCGGGTTGGGGCGTGTTTCTCGATGTGGAACCGAGCACAAAGTCAGTTGATACCTTACAGCAGGTAGAACGCGACAGCCCCGCATTTGGCCAGATGGTCTATCTGGAACGAGAAATCTCGCGTGCTGCCCAACTCACTTCCTGCTGGCGCAAGACACTGATTCCCTACACCGTCACCCATCGCGGAGGTAGTGGTGGCCTGGAACTGAGTCTAACGCGAGCCAATCAAAATGGCTTTTCCTACCCGGCCAGCGGATTTCGCGCGCTCTCCATTTCCCGCGGCACAGCCGAGATCGATATTGAAGGCATCACTCGGAACGCGACACAACACGATCACTTTGGCGTTCCGGCGGGACTCCGCTGTACGGTACGACAAGTGGGCGATGCCCCTCTTGTTGTCCTCGATGCCCTGATTCGAGGACACGGCACCAGTGACAGCGGACACCGGTAACAGGATTTGCTGTTGCTCCCCGCTACTCGGATGATTCGGCAACCTGACTGGCAGTCTTCTTCTTGGCAGTCTTCTTCTTGGCAGTCTTCTTCTTGGCAGTCTTCTTCTTGGCAGCCTTCTTCTTGGCAGTCTTCTTCTTGGCAGTCTTCTTCTTGGCAGCCTTCTTCTTGGCAGTCTTCTTCTTGGCGGCTTTCTTCTTTTTCCGCCCGCCCCCCTTCGCAGCCCGATCCTCCAACAGCCGTACGGCCAGGTCAAAAGCGACCTCTTCCACCTGTGTCCCTTTGGGGATCGACGCATTCGTGGTTCCATCGGTCACGTAAGGGCCGTAGCGCCCTTCGAGCAACCGGATTGGCTCTCCAGTCACCGGTGAAACCTCAAACGTCTTGAGCGGCTCCCGCGGGGCCGCCCGCGACCGTCCGCGCGTCTTCGGCTGGGCCAGCAAGGCCAGCGCCTCGGTGAGCGTTACCGCCAGCGGCGACACTTCCGCAGGTAACGAACGCGTTTCGCTGCCGCATTTGATATAGGGCCCATACCGGCCGTTGGCCGCCATTACCGGGTCTTTCGAATCCGGGTGCGGGCCCAGCTCAAGCGGCAAACTCAACAATTTCAGCGCCATTTCCAGGTCAACATCATCGGGCTGCATATCCTTGAGCAACGATGCGTTCTTGGGCTTTTCTCCGTCATCTGGCGTACCCAGCTGAATATACGGACCGAACCGTCCCTGCTTAAGGAAGACTGGCTTATGGGTATCAGGACAGAGACCCAACGGTTCTTCTACCTTGGCCGCCGCCGTCAACAGCTCTTCCGCCATCTCCAGGGTTAACTCGTCCGGAGGCAGGCCATCGGGAATACTGGCACGGCGTTCGCCTTGCTCCAGAAATGGGCCGTACTTCCCGACTCGGACATAAACCGGCTCACCTCCATCCGTTGGGGTGGGAACGCCGTAGGGCAAGGAAAACCGGCTCATTTGCCGTGGATCGATTTCCTCTAACTTGGCGTTGATCTGTTGCTTCAAACCCGGCTGGCCATTCCCCAGATAGAACTTCCGCAAATACTCCGTGCGTTCCGCCTCCTCCCGACTGATCGCATCGAGGAGGTCTTCCATCTGCGCCGTAAACTGATAATCCACCAGTGATGACAGATGCTCTTCCAATAAACGGGTCACCGAAAAAGCCAGCCAACTGGGTACCAACGCGTTCCCACGCTTGAAAACATAATCGCGACGCTGAATCGTCTCGATAATAGAGGCGTAGGTACTGGGCCGCCCGATCCCCTCTTCCTCCAGTTTCCGGGTCAGCGATGCCTCCGTAAAGCGGGCGCGGGGTTTGGTGGAATGCTCGTTCGGTTCCATCCCCGGACACGTCAAGATTTCATTTTCCGAGACGTTGGGAAGCAATGTTTCCTGATCCGCCAATTCGGCTTCCGGATCATCCGATCCTTCTACGTAGGCACGCAAAAACCCTTCAAATTCAATCGCCGTACCCGCCACCTGAAATACCGCGCCGTCTCCCTCCACTGCAATCGTCGTCTTCAGTTTACGCGCATCCACCATTTGGCTGGCGATCGTGCGTTTCCAGATCAAGCTGAACAAGCGAAACTCGTCACCCGAAAGCTGGCTTTTCAAAGTATCCGGCAGCGCAAAAGGATGGCCTGCCGGGCGAATCGCCTCGTGCGCTTCCTGCGCGTTACGCACTTTGTTGGCGTAGGTCCTTGGCTCCTCGGCAAGATAACTGTCGCCATATTCCGTACGCACCAGATCCCGCGCCGCCTCAATGGCGACTTGTGCCAGCGTCGTGGAGTCTGTCCGCATGTAGGTGATATGCCCATTCTCGTAAAGACTCTGCGCGGCGTTCATCGTCCGCCGGGCCGTGAACCCCAGCTTGCGATTCGCCTCCTGCTGCAAGGTACTGGTCGTAAACGGCGCTTTCGGCTTTTCCCGTTGTGGCTTGACGGTAAGCTGGCTCACCCGGAAGTCCGTCGCGCGTAGTCTCTCCAGCAGTTTCTCCGCCGCATCGGCATCCATCTGCAAGAGCTGGTCGTCTTTCAACCGTCCCGTCTCGGCGTCAAAATCCTTGCCACGGCACAAGGAGCGACCGTCTACCGACATCAAGGTGGCCTTGAATTGCTGCGACTGCTGTGTCACGAACGTGCCGAGTAAATCCCAATAACTGGCAGAGACAAAGCGCATCCTCTCACGTTCACGGTCAACGACCAGGCGAACCGCGACGCTCTGCACACGCCCTGCCGAGAGTCGGCTAGCCACCTTGCGCCACAGCAATTGTGAAACATCGTAGCCGTAGAGACGATCCAGGATCCTCCTGGTTTCCTGCGCCTTGACGAGCGATTCATCAATCTGACGCGGCTGCTCCAGCGCCTCGGCAATAGCTTCCTTGGTAATTTCGTGAAAGACCAGACGGTGTACCGGAACCTTCGGTTTGAGCAGCTCCAGCAGGTGCCAACTAATGGCCTCCCCTTCCCGGTCTTCATCCGTTGCCAGGTAGAGTTCCTTCGACTCACGCAAAAGTTTCCGGAGCTTGGCAACTTGTTGTTTCTTGCCGGGAGGAACGATGTAGATGGGCTTGAAATCGTCTTCGATATTGACGCCCAAATAGGCCCATTCTTCCTTCTTCAGATCAGCGGGCACCTGCTTCGCACCCTCGGGGAGGTCACGTACATGCCCCACGCTGGCCTCGACGGTGTACCCCGAACCCAAGAATCGCGAGATCGTCCGGGCTTTGGCCGGAGACTCGACAATCACCAGCGATTTGCCGTTTTTGTTTGCAGTTTTCTTCGCCATAACGACGCCAAGTTGCGTTTGCTAGATCACCGTGGTTACCTGAAGCCCCACACTGAGTGGACGCGACAAAAACATCGGCGATCACCACCGGCCTGCTTTATTTCGTTTCTTCAACCGTCTCAACCGGCATTCGCGGACTAGCGCCCGCATTACCTGGCCAGCAGTGACCCAAGCGGATTTCCACCCTGCAAATTGTCGACACTCGTGTTTGGGATTGTATTTACGTCAATCGGCCCTACAATTCGTTTGCCCGGCAGATTCGCGCCAAGCAGCACGTTCATACTGTCAAGCCGATATCGTCTGTCAAGGGTACATCCGTCCCACGCACACCCGTTCTCCTCCCAAAAAACCTGACCGATGCTTGAAAAATTTCGCAAGTACCAGGCGGCTCTGCTGGTCCTGTTCGGCGTGTTCCTCATGTTCTCGTTCGTGATCGCGCCACCGCTCAATGATTACCTGGCTCAACAAGCCATGATTCAAACGGGCGACTACGACGCGGTCGTCACATGGACCGACGATGCAGGGCAGGAATTTTCGTTCAATGAAACCGATTTGCAGCGTGAGTACCGGACGCATGTGCTCACTGTGCAGTTTCTCCAGAGCCTGCTTCAAGCCGCACATCAACGGCACCTGCCGCAGACGGAAGAGGAGCAGCGGGAAGCCCAACAGCAGGGACGCACTTTCAAGCCGTTAAGCCCGATTACATTCAATCGAGAGACCGGGCAATTTGGGCGAAACGATCTGGGAGACCAAATTGTCACCTTTGAATTACCAACCATCGTCGCCAACGAAGCCCAGCTGGTCCAACGACTTCTTTTTGCCCGGGAGGCAGAACGAATCGGGATCCTGGTTACGGACGATTCGGTAACCAACTATCTCAAGAACATCGCCAACTTGACCGTCGCAGCGGACCAGGTGGATGAGATTCGCAAACAAGCACGCGAGCCACTCTCACGGCCTCAGCTCTACGAGCAGCTGAAAAAAGAACTGCTGGCCCAACAATACCAGAACCTGACGGTTGGCTGGGCCAACACGCGCCCAACTCCCGCTGAGGAACGCGGATATTTCGATCGCGTCAATCGACAGATCAAGGTGGCGGTGGTTCCGTTCCCGGTGGCCGACTACATGGCCGCAACCGAGGAGCCGGACGACGCGACTGTCAAAAAACACTTCGAGGACCACAAAGATCGCATCCAGAATCCGCTCGATGACGAACCTGGCTTCAAAGAACGCCGCAAAATAAGCTGGGCCTATGTGGCCGCCGACCTGGCACCCTTCATCGCCGACGCACTGCCCGCCGCGCGGAAGGCGATCACCGACCAAGAAATCGAAGACCGCTACGAAAATGCCAGATTGAGCCAGAGCTCGTACAACTGGCATCCGCCGTACGTCGCTCCTCCGGAGGCCGCCGCTTCCGACGAGCAGCCCCCAGAACCGTCCTCGAGTGAAACTCCGACCAGCAGTACGTCCGCAGCCGACGATGCGGCGCCTGCCGAGGCAGCCACACCACAGGACAGCCCGCCCGCCGCCAAGCCTGCTGAAACTCCCGCGTCAGAGGATGCCAAACCGGCCCCTGAGCCCGAGAAAGAGGCCGACCAGGGTCAGGCCGACCCAAAACAGGCAAGCGACGGCGCAGCCGGCTCGACGCCCACCCGGTTTGTCGCCTTACAGGATGCAGAAGCCGCTGCACCAGAAACCAAACAAGATGCCGCACCACCAGCCGCGGAGACGCCCGCCCAGGATCCGGCGGCGCCTGACCAGGACAACCCGCCTGCCGGCGATGCAGCAGCACCCGTAAGCGATCCAGAGGCTACAGACGCCCCTCCAGCGGCAGACGCCGCCGCGGTGCCTGTTCCGCCGCTCGACGTGAAACCGGAGACACAACCGGCAACGCCAACCGAACCCAAGCTAACGCGTGTCTTGGATGACGACTTGCGGGAACAGATCCGCAACGAGCTGGCGGACAACAAGGCCCGCGAGCAGGGCCAGACTACTCTGCGGGAGAAGCTGGAAACCATTCTGCCCCAGCTGCGCAGCTACCAACGCGAACGCAACCGCTGGCGGGTGCACGTCGAACGACTGTTGAAACAAGCGACGGGTGATCCGGACGCAGAGACCTCAGACCGTACCGCAGACGAGAACGCCAAATCAGATCAAATACTGCGGCAAGAGCTGGACGGCGCCTGGGACAAGCTACTGGCCAAAATCGATGTGCCAGACGATGCGTCTGACAAAGTAATCCCCGTCGAGGCGTTGGCGAAGGAAAAGCTTGGTGCGCTCAAACGTTGGGCCAAGAAAGATGGTGATCCGCAGAGCCTCAGCAGAAACGACCTCAGCCAGCCCGCACCTCCTGATCCGGCCCAACTGGCCACCAATGCGCATGCGTTCCTGCGAGGTGGCAAACTGGCCCTGGTCAGCGACCTTGAGTTTGCCGAAAACGACGAACTACAGGACCTGACCCGGCGGTTTGAAGATCTCATCCAGCCGATGCAACAGATGAATGCCCAAGTCCAGCAGGCCCAACAGATCCTCAGCCAGACGATTGCTGAAAAGGGTGCCGATAGTCCTGAAGCGTTGGGAGCAAGAAACCAACTGCAACGCATGCAATCTCAGAGCCAGACGTTTCAGCAGCAGCTATTCAGCCTCATGCAACAACCGTTCAGCCAATTTGCCTACGCACAGAACCTGCTCCCGTATACAACGGTCCGCTTACAGAAAAACAATCCTGGCGGCGAATCGGTCGAATACCTGGTCTGGAAAACCGACGAGCAAGCGGAGCGGACCCCCGATTTGAGCGACCCAGGCGTCAAAACAAAAGTCGCGGAGAGCCTGCGCCAGATCGCCGCACGCGACCTGGCCGAACAGGCCGCAAATGAGCTGCAGCAGCAAGTCACCACCAGTAACGATCAGTCGCTGGCCATCGACTACTTGGTGCCCCAGGCCACCGAATCGGACCCCAGCCAGAATGTGACCCCCACCAAAAAGTACCCCAGCCTAGCGGCGCTCGATGACCGGGCTGAGGTGACCACGAACTTCTTTTCCTGGCTGCAAGCGTCCCCCTCTTCCTTCGGGATGCCAGGCAGCGCACCCGCCGCACCCACAATCTCT
>PBOG01000220.1 GCA_002724245.1 Planctomycetaceae bacterium | reverse complement strand
TTCGTCGACTGGCCGGGGCTCCCAGTCGGTTCCGCCGTTGCGCGGTGCCCGAAACCACGTAAGGTGCTCACCCGCTTCCGCAATCGAACTAACAACAATGTCGTCGGATCCGTTTCAGGACGTTCTGCGGACGGTGATTGTGCGCCCTGAGTGATCCAGTGTTTGATCGCTTGGACCTGTTCTGCGGTTAAGGGCTTCCCTTGCGGTGGCATTCGGTGGTCAGCGTCGGCAGAGCTGACACGCTCAACGATCAGGCTGGCCGCGGCCTTGCCAACCACAATCGCAGGACCGCTTTCACCACCCTCACGAATCGCTACTCCCGAATCGAGCCGCAGACCCGCTTCCTGCTTGAGCGCCCCGTGACAGGCGTAGCAGCGGCTGTGCAGGATTGGCTTTACATCGCGCTGGTAGTCGATCTCCCGATCGGCAGCGAAGAGCGGCAAGGCAGCCGTCAAAAGTCCGAAACAGATAATTCCTTTCACGCGCCAGCCCCATTCAATCGGGTTCCCAGGTCGGGTATTCCTGCCAGTTCTTGACGGGCAGCGGATCCAACCCATCAACATCACCACACTCTAACAGTCACCGCTGATGCGCTCAAACTCTGGCGCAACGCGTAGTGCGCTGGCACCCAGTTTTCTGCCTGACGATCATCACCGTGGTCAATCAGGATGGGGCCCGCAAAGAACCGGCCCTGCGCATCGCGCTGTCTGACAACGCGCGTCGCGTCCAGAATCAGAAGTATGCAGGAACTTCTCTGCAGCCTTCGATCGCTGGCTCATTGGCGGGGAATATCAACCACACTAAACCACGGCGAGGTCTTTCTACAGAGCATCCTTGATCCGTTTGATCTGCCGATGGATGGCGGAACGTATCACCTGCTTAGTGGCTCGGCTCCACACGCAGCTCGAACCAGACGATTTGCTGATCGGTGGAGCCGGCTGTTTGAATCAGGTGAAGCTCGTTATAGCCTGACTGTAGCGCGTCGAGCGGACACACAAAACGAACCGCGCGCGCCGATGCGCCTCCCAGCTCTTTCGTCGCCGCCAGATCCTCGACCGCCAGCAATCTCTGACCGTTCAACCTGGCCTGAAAACGTGCCTCCGACAGGCCGTCTCGCTGGGCAAACCCGGCGATGGCCCAAGCCTTGCCAGACTTGGGTTTGGGACCGATGTGAATCCGGAATGTCTTGCCCCTGCGCGCGTCCGCGGGTAATTGCTCGTTACGCGACGCGCCCTCCGGCACCGTATCGTGAAAACAGACCGGATACCTCCGCGTGCCCTGCGCCGCAACGTCCGCACCGACGCCGTCGCGCAGCAGTCGTTTGTAGTCGGTCGTGGGAACGGGCCATTGGGTGTCGTCCATCCAGTTGAAGAGATAGACACCGTGCGAACCTCGGTGATAACTCGACGCCGCAAAACCGCGGAGCGTCTCCATTGTGTTGCCGACCGGCGTGCCACTGATCCACGGACGGGCCGTGCTGTCGACGCCGCCGATGACCGCCACCGGTTCGGGAGTGTCCTGCAGACGGTCACGCCAAAGTTCAAAGGGAATGTCGAAGTCGGTCGAAAAGTAGAATGGGGTGGCCACGATCAAGTCGATCAGTCCCTCCCGCGCCCACGCCACGGCGTCCATTCCCGTGCCCGCCCCCGCATCGGGAAGCGCCGGTGCACGAACGCCGAGCAGGATTCGATGGCCTCGCTTTTTGGACCAGGCATTTGTCAGGGAACGAACCTCACGCACGAATTCTGTCAGGAACCCACGCTCCTGACGCGCCTTGCCGGGCGTGAGGTGGTTCGGAAAACGCATCCAGTCGAGTTCCAACCCGTCGGGGTCGTAACGCTCCAGCAACTCACGGACGAACGCCATCTGATAGGCGCGCACCTCGGCGTACGCGTAATTCAGACCCGATCCGTGTTCATGATTCGGCTCGCGCCAGAGGTGAATGTTTTTCCGCCAGAACGTGGCATGCTGAAAGTTGTCGCGGTCCTCCGTGTTGTGGACGTCGTTCATCCGCATCGACAGCCACGGCGAGATCTTTTTCTGGCGGCAACGGGCGATCCACACCTTGTACGGATCGATCCCCGCATCGTGTAGTCCCTTCGCATTCCGCGGCCAGGGGTGGTCTGGTGTCTTCCCGTTATACGGATCCCAGATCGCATCGCGTGACTTGCTGCGAAAACTGGCTCGCATCGCATTGGGACAGAGGAACAAATGCGTTACAGCCCCTTCCGCGTATTGGTCGACCCACGCCTGCAGCCCACGCACGTTCATTTCCTCCGGCTTTTTGTAGCCAAAGAAATGGCTGTTGTCTTCATTGATCGCCAGCATTCCGCGCAGCTCATCCGCCCTGCCACTCGGGAGTGCCATCACGCAAACCAGAGTGTTGGTCATCAAGCAGACTGCCAGCGTCGACGTGCGTCTTGATATCTTCATAGATTCTGATGCCTGATAGGTTCTACACGGTCCTGTACTTCGGCTGTGGCCTGTCGCCAGTGAGGCGACCACCAAACAACACATGGCTGCCCAGTGCTGTGCCCTTCCAGCCCTGGTAGCGCCCGCAACAACAGCAAACCAGGCACTTTTCTATAGAGCACAACTGCGGCTAATTGTTTTCTATCGAGCTGCGTCGAGTTCCGCGGTTCTTGGCAAGAAAGAAACTGGGCCATTTCCGGGGAAGCTTCCCTTGATCCTGCATCGTCAGAATCATTTCCATCATATCCGGATAGTTCTGGCGAATCGCCGTGTGATCCCCTTTCAATCGCCATTCACGCTGTCCCGGCGCGTCAAAACCGTCGCCCTGCCAGCCTTTCATCACATCTGTCATCGCACAAAAGAAGAATTCAGGGACCAGACAGCCGCTGTGCGAGATACAGTTCTGGTCGTACACGTAATGCTTGTTTCTGACTGCATTCACCGCCGCCTGGTGCGCAATGCTGCGCGGATTTCTATCAAGGCCGAAGGCGCCCGGGTATTCGATTTCCCAGAAATGTCTCTGCAGAAAATGAAACAACTCCTCTTGAATATTACTGAGATGCAATCTCTCACCATCCCGGAAAGAGCTCCACCCTTGATGGTATACGCTGGGACTTGCGCCATCGAACGACTTGTACTTTGCCTTTTCCTCTGTGACATAAAGCACCAAACGGTTCCTATTGTTGACCTTCCTTTTCCACTTGTTCCATAAGTGCTGATCATCCGGCAAACCGTTCTGATCATTGTCAATAAGGCCCATTAACGCATGAGTGAGCCGGCGCATGTCGGGTCTCTGCTTTTTGGTTTCGCCGACAATTGCAATCACTCCAAAGAAATCCAGATACTGGTCCCCCATTTCTTTTCTTTTGGGATACGCGTTAACAAAGCGGGCCGGCAGCGGGCTGAGGAATGTGAAGTCGGTGAAACGTGCGGGTCTGGGATGGAGATACGTACTTCCAGAAGCACGATCGCTGTCTTGCGCGTGGCTCAGGACGGGTGCTGCAAAGACAACCATTGACGCAAAGATGATGCGGGGAGTGTGCATTGGTAAGGTGGTCGCTGCCTGGAGGGTGGATCGGTGGTTGCGATGCAAAGATGATTATTCACCGTGACTCAGCCACAAACAATCCAGATGCCCGCGATTTCTCCGTGACGCGCTGCGTCACGAAGATCTTCAAAGTTCGTGAGCGCCAGCGCATGCTGCGTCGGCTGCCACACCGGAACAGCTGCTAGACCAACTGGAAACCATCGTCCATTCCACGGAAACGCCTGTTTCCCAGGAACCGGGTCGACGGTTGAATCAAGTGCGCTATATCACACGCCACAAGAACGATGTTTGGAGCCGTCGTTTTCAACGCTGGAAATATCGACTCCAACATCATCTGAGAGCAGCCTGAAACGCCAACGGAGAAAGGGGCTCGAAGATTCGCATCCTGCCTGCAAGCGCGTGGTCTTCCCTGGCAGCCCTCGGTCGCGGTCAGACTTCCGCCAGCGACTCGCTGGCGTCGCCAAAGCGATCGAGATGGACACCCATGCGGTCCATCAGCGACAGGTACAAACGGCACATCTGACGATCAGACTGAGCGCCATATTTGAGGATCCGGCCGCCCTTGATCTGACCACCGCCACCCCCCAGCAGCACGACCGGCAAATCGTCGACGTGATGATGCCCGTTCTTCATGCTGGACAGATAGAGCAGCATCGTGTTGTCCAGCAGCGTGCGGTCGCCTTCCTGAATCGCATTCATGCGACGGGCCACATAGGCCACCTGCTCGACAAAAAACCGATTGACCTTCAACCAGTTGTTGTCATCTCGGTGTGACGTCAGATGATGAATGCTGTTCACTCCCAGGTGCGGAAAGCGGAGCTGCGACCAGTCGTTATTGAGCTTGAGCGTGCAGATACGCGTCGTGTCCGTCTGAAACGCGAGCACCAGGATGTCGCACATCAGCCGCATGTGCTCGTCGATATCCTGCGGGACTCCATCCGCTGGCCGCGGCGTGTCTGGCTTCTCCAACGTCGGTCGCCAGCCTTGTAACCGCCGATCCTTCGCTGCGCGATCCAGCCGCTGTTCTACCTCGCGGACCGAGTCCAGGTACTGGCCAAGCCGCTGTCGGTCGCCATTGCTGACACGGCCGCGCAGGCTGCGGGCTTCTGCCAGCACGGCATCCAGTACGCTGCGGTCGGCGCGGCCCGGTTCGTTGCGGAACAGACGATCGAATGCCAGAGCCGGATAAAGTTCCAGCGGCGTGGGCGTCGTCGGTGAACTCCACGAGATGTTGGAACTGTAAATCATGGAATAATTCTTATGGACGCTCGGTAGCGACGGTTCGCATCCCAGCACGAGGCTCGGCACTTTCGTACGCTGTCCAATCCGTTGAGCCAGCACCTGATCCATGCTGGTCCCGGAGCGAACGGCTCCGTCCGGCGCGAGCCTTGCTCCGCTGAGCAACTGCCCGGTCTGCGCACTGTGGATGCCGCCGATCTTCGCCTCGGCGTTGAACAGTCCCTCGATAAAATTCAGCTGGCTGCGAAATGGCTGGAGCGACTCAAGCACGTTGCCAAGTTCCATGTCAGCGCCAGCGCCGCGCGCCCACCACTCTTTCGCGTGAAAGCCATTGCCCGAGAAAAGGCAGGCGAAGCGGACGGGTGGCTGGCTCACATCCTGTCGGCCTGAGCCATCATCACCCCAGACGGGAAGCGATTCGAGCCAGGGCAAAGCCATGGTCACGCCGAGCCCGCGCAAAACTGCCCGCCGAGACAGGATATCGCGTCGTTTGACAGATCTCTGATCCACGTTTGTCTCCAGCCATTGTCGCATTGAGTTTGTCTCCAAACGATGTCGTATCGGGCCGCCGAGAAGCCTGCCGCCCCAGAAGAAGTCCTGGCTGCGTCAGTAATCGGCGAATTCTGACCCTCGAATGAACTGAAACTGCCTGCTTCGCACGATCGCCAACACAGCCGCTGAGACGCGGCCGTCGTTCTTTTCGAGCTGATTTGCCATTGTATCGAGCAGTTGCCGGTCAGAGAGAAGAACGCGTCGTCCCAGGGCGTATCCTAGCAATTTCCGGCAAAACTGACGCTGGAATTCGTCTCGCCGCTCGGTCAGCAGGTAGCGCCGCAGACCGTCGATACCCTGAAATGTCGTTCCCGCTGTCAGTCGCGCCGTGACGTCGATCGGGCGACCACCGGCATCCTGTTCACGGCGACGGCCGATCGTATCGAATCCTTCCAGTGCAAAGCCCAGTGGGTCGATACGCTTATGACAGGTCGCGCACTGCGGCAGACGCGCATGTTGTTCGACAAGCTGCCGAATGCTCAAGCCATCAAGCGATTCTGCTTCAGGGAGTTTAGGCACGTCATCTGGCGGCAGCGGCAGATGCTCACCGAGCAGAATTTCCGCAATCCAGTTTCCCCGCAGGACTGGACTGGTTCGCGACGCGCTGGAGTGTTTCGACAGGATGCTTCCCAGGCCGAGGATCCCACCGCGTCCCTGTTCCTGCACGCGATCGACACGACGAAAGTTGCTGCCCTCGACTCCCGGCAGGCCGTAGTGATTCGCGAGCACGTCATTCACGAAGGTGTGATCCGCGTCGACCAACTGCCAAATGGTCCGGTCATTCTCGAACAGGTCCTGGAACAGTCGGATCGACTCTTCGTACATGGCATCGCGGAGTGGTGCGTTGAACGCCGGGAATAGCTCCTCGTCCTTGCCTTGAAACTGGTTAAAGCTGCGGACTTCCAGCCACTGTGTGCCAAACTCGATAGCCAGCCGGCGACCTCGGGAATCCTGCAACATCCGCCGCACCTGCTGCTCCAGGACATTGCCGTCCTGGAGGCTGCCGTCATCAGCAAGCTGGCGCAACGTTGCGTCGGGCAGGGACGCCCACAGAAAAAAACTGAGCCGCGTTGCCAGCTCGTGATGCGTGACGGCGACCGGTTCGGCGCCGGGCGGCGACGATTCCAAACGGTAGAGGAACGCAGGCGACATGAGGATACGTGTCAGCGACGCACGGAACGCGTCCTCGTGCGCAAGTTCGCTCTCGCGGAGTTGGTCATAAAACCGGCGGAGAGAGTTTCGCTCGTGCTCCTGCAGCGATCGGCGCCAGGCGCGTCCCGCGAACTCCAGTAGCGCGTCGACCTGCCGCGGTTCCGACTTCCGCAGCGCCGCCTCGGTTTCTTGCGCCCGCCGATGGATGACCTTGCTGACTTCGGCGTAACCGGCCAGTTCACCCTGGACCACCGTCTTGAAGCTTTCCCGAACCTCCAGAGCATCCAGGCTAATGAAGTGCAGTTCCGACCAAAGACGATTCAGCTGCTCTTGTTCCTGCTCGGTGAGCAGCAGCCTGGACAGGAATGCATCGCCGCGATGGAACCGTTCCAGCGTAACAACCGTGTCGCGGACAAGGACCCCCGGATAGCAGACGCGTGCCGGAAAAAGTTGCCGGAATGCTTCGGCAGCGGCCAGCAGCCTGGGGCGTCCGGCGTCCGCATCGGATGCCAGGAAGAACCGCTCAAAACGACCCGCCACGTCCGTCCAGGCAACGCCCCGCTTGACCGCCGGCGGATCGGCTGCCTGGCGTGCGTCAAAATACACGACCGGGTTAGCATCGCGCTGCGACTCGATGGCCACGTCGACGACAAATGTGCGGCCGTTGACCAGAGACGCCTCCGAGCGGATCGCTACCGTTTCCGAACCCTGCAGAACCAGGCTCGTGCCGTCAATCGGTTTCCCTTCCGGATGGCGTCCCAGCCGCGAGACATCAAGCAGCGGCAGGTCCCTCTCTCCGTCTTCCTGGCCAGTCTTCTCCAGCACTTCGCGGAGCGTGATCGGTGGCTTGCCGTCTACCTCGAATCGGCCATTCTCCAGGATTACCCGGACGTCGCTGGCGCCGAAAGTCCGGGCCGAGAAAAAGAACGTAATCGTCCCATTCTGCGCCGGTGGCATGGCCAGTCGGTACGTGTGGCGCGTGGTGAGTGAGATTCCCGGTGGCACATAGCGATCGTCGAGCGAGTGCATCCCGATGGGATCGCGCTTATGCCACAACAGAGCCTGGAGCCTTGACACCTCACGGGCCAGAGCGTCGACGTCCTGCTGAGAGCGACACGCACGCCACATCGTTCGAACCGAGTCGAGAAACAGCGACGTCTGCTCCGCATCATTCAGCGCCGCCCAGAGGATCTGCAGATATTTGGCTGAAAGTTCTTCCCGTGCGGCGACCGCCTCAATCGTTGTCTCAGCCGTACCCAGGGCATCGCGATGGATCACCGTTGCCGCGAGATAACGGCGGAATGGAATCTGCCCGAATTCGTTCGTGTAGATACCGTAGAGATCGGTGATCCGGCCGAGTACCAGGTTACTCCAGTCGGCTCGAAATTGGGACTCGGAAAACCGAAACCCATCCGGAAGCATTACGGCGTGCGCGGCCACTTCTTTGGCGGCGCCGAGGTACCTGGCCATCAACTCGGGCGGAATGGCCAGGGCCTCCGTGGCATTCAAAAATCCCTCGCCAGCCGCCCCGTCAGCCGGAAACTGCCGTGCAGGCTGCAGGTCCACACCAGTGAGATCCCGAATCACATAGTTGTATTCGGCATTGTTGAGTCGACGATCCAGAACGGGTCCGGGGTCACTGGCGCGACGCACCGCTTCGTTGTCAATCAAAGTGGTCAGCCAGCCGACCACCTGTCGTCGCTGCTGCGGACCGAACTGTGGCTGATCGTCCGGCGGCATCTCTGCCCGCTCAACGCGCCGCAATATGTTCTGCCAGATCTCGATATCTGAGCGAATCTGCTGGATCGATGAGAAACGACTCAGATTCAGCCCGCCCTTGTTTTCCCTGGCGGAATGACAACGCAGGCAAAATGTCTCCAGGAGCGGTCGAATCTCTGAGGCGTATTCGTCCGCACGCTCCTCGGCAATGGCGCCCGCGCTCCAGCAGGCAACCGTGATCATACCCACCAGCAACCGGTTTCCTCTCAGGTTGTGTTTCATGGAGACGGCTTCAGTCGAGCAAATACCCATTGAAATACGCCGGCGACGGCACACACCGGCAAAGGTACCAGTGTGTGCCACTGGCTCTGCCAGTGCAATACTCTGACGCCCGGCAATCCACTGGCGGCGTAGCAGCAATGGTCATCAAATTCATGGTCGTCAGCTGAAATGCGTTCTCGACCCGCTTGTGCAAGGCGGGCAGCAAGCGGGGCGACGTCTTGCCGGACCTTCCCCATCAACCCGCGGATCGAATACGCCTCACCCAAGCCGGTCCTGGCGACCTGGGTGATCGCAGCCAGCTTTCTGTCACGGCGACAACGTGTCATCATGGAACACATCGTCGCAGATATTGCGCGACGACGTCTGTTTGGACATTGACTGCCGATCGAAAGGCCATTCATGTGCTCATCACCTTCGATTCACGGGTTTTCCCGGTTCTGTGCATTTACGCTCCTGGCAACGACCGCAGTCTCGGTCGCACGGGCGGAACGTGATCCCATCCGACTTACTCACGGTCCGATGCTGGGGAACCCGACAGCCCATTCAATGTCAGTGTGGGGCCGCACGTCCGATCCTGGGAAGTTCCTGGTGAAGTATGGCTTGCAAGCAAACAGGTTGAACCACACCAGCGAACCGGCAACGACGCGAATTGGACACGACAATACGGGTGTGGCGCTGCTGCGCAATCTCAAGTCGGATACGCGTTATCACTACCAGGTCTGGGTCAACGGCCGCCCCCATGGCTTGCCGGGCGCGTTCCGTACCTTGCCGAGTGCCGATGACACGCGTCACCAGAAATACAATCCGCAGGGACTTTTTAATTTTCGATTTCAGATTGGCTCGTGTGCCAACCAGAATCCTCTGCATGGCGGCGGCCATCGCACAACGACCTACGAGTTCCTGAATCGGGACTGGGCCAGAAAAGTCCATTTCCACATCATGAATGGCGATTGGAGCTATGAAGAATTGCGCGAGTATCCACCGGAAGCCTGGCGGCTGACGCAGGGCATCAAGAATTATCCGATGTCGGTGCAAGTCATGCCGACCATCGTCGGTTGCTGGGAAAATTACAAGCTTTACTTGAGCCGCGGAGCCGCACTCTCGAAATGGCACCGCAACGTGCCCAGCTTTTTCACATTTGACGACCACGAACTGGTCAACGACATCTGGGGATCATCCGAAGCCGGCAAACGACATCGCCGCACCGTCTTTCGCGATATTGGCACACACGCCTGGTACGACTATCTCGGCTGGGCAAATCCGATGGTCCACAACACTCCGATCCATTACGGGCGCGGCGGCATGAAAGCCGGTAGCGACCTGCTGGTCGACAAGAACGTCGACTTCACGAAGCTACCTTTGAAAGAGATGACGAATCTGCACGTTCACTGGGGAACGCCAGAGGCCGGTGCCAACGATATTCGTTACGACAACGATGCGGGCAACAAGAACTCCTACGTTTATGACATTGAGTCGGTCGTCGACAAGCACACGCTGAAGTTGCACATGCCTGCCAGAGTAGACGATATGGAATTGAGCTATTCGATTGGACGCCGCAGCTACTCGAAATTTCGTGCGTCGAATTGCGAATTCTTTTTGCTCGACACACGAGGCGACCGGGACATGCACGATATTCGGCAGCGAGACAAGCCCGGCGTTTCGATGATCGGCAAACCGCAACGCGAGTGGTTATTGAAGTCGATGCGAGAAAGCGATGCCGATTTCTTTTTCGTGATTTCCACCGTTCCATTCATGATCCCGCACAGCGGCGCGGGTGGTTTCGAATTCGATGCCGCAAACAAAGAGGAAGCATGGACGGGATTTTTCGACGAGCGTGAATTGCTGATTCGCGAATGGGAGAAGCTCGGCAAGAAAGTGTTCGTCATGACGGGCGACCTGCATAACAGTTTCGCCATCAAGGTTACGGACAATGTGTGGGAATTTTGCTGCGGACCCCACAATAGCGTGAACCATGTTCCGAAACTGGACGAGAGCGATCGGCCGGCTACGGGCAAATGGACATTCGGTCCCCGCGAGTGCGACATCCGCTGGAGCAGTTACATCCTTCCGGACCTGCCACGTCTGGAACGGCTGTACCCCTACTTCTGCGTTGTGCAAATCAACAATGTTTTCAACATGCCGAAGAAGCTGGGCGGCCAGGATCGGTGGGTTGCCTATCCGCACCCGCAGGTTGTCTTCCAGTACTACCACGGCCGCACGGGAGAACTCGCCTACGCAGAGGCAGTCTCGGTTGCTCGGTAATACTGAGGCCTCAGCGCACCCGACGGACCACTCCGTGGTCAACGGTCTCTACGGCACGTCGTGCCACGCCAGACTACCGGCAAACCGGTGCGGCGCGCGGTATTGCTCGCGGATGTCAGTGCTGCCGGAACAGGGGGTGCGCGGCCCGGTTGGCCTGGAAGTACTCACGCATCAGCCGCGTCGGAGTCGAGCGGAGAAAGAACGACTTCTCGCCGTAGAGCCACGCATATTCGCCCGAAACCTGGAACGCGTTGCGCACCGCCAGTCTGTGTTCCCGTGGCGGGCGGGCATTCTGTTCGACATCGACATCGCTCCAGGAACCTCCAGCATCGGCCCAGATGCCAGCCGCGAAGGTTACCTGCGGACGCCGTGTCGCCGCGACGGAGCAGCGCTGCTGTACCGCCTCATCATAGCGGTGTCGGATGCGGGCCAGGTCACGCTGTCGGGTCTTGTCATACGTCATCTCATTGCCGCCGATGACCATAGCATCCCGGTCCAGACCGGACAGCAGTCCGTCCAGGAATGCCGGATACAAGCCGTACTCACATTCCTCCAGGCGCGCGTCGCGTGGGACAAGCTCGTACAGTCCCGGAATCACGAACAGCCGTACACCCGGAAACACCCTGCTGACCGTCCGGCCATACTGCTGGCCGCGACGGCGCACCTGCGCCGCCACCTCGTCGAAACGTCTCAGCGGTTGTTCACCCGACCGCTGATCGCTCTCCTCCGCATAGACGGCATAATTGAAGGGAAGATGCCACGTGCCGCGGGCGTGATGGCCCACATACTGTTCGGTGTCGAGCAGGATTCCCCTGAAGCCAGACTCCCGGGCGACACGGGTCTGCAGGGCAATGTTGTCGAGCAGGATGTCCCAGTCGTCGTCACGAAACCAGTCCTGGCACCTGGACGGACCGCCATCCTGCCAGACCGCCATCGACGACCAGAGAAAGTTATCCGTCAGTCGCCCCCAGTGGGACACCGCGCGAAACGCAGCAATCTCCGCTGTGAATTCCGAGTAGTCTCGGCGGGTCAGATTCCACCATTGTCCCGTCATATTCCAGTAGCCGGCGGGTTTGTTCCGCTGGTGGCTAGCGATGGAAAAGACCATCCCATCGAACCCTGTCTGCTGCCACGCTTTGACCTTGGCCGGCAGATCCGCAGCGGCCATCGATCCGGAATCCAGCAAGCGGCTGCCCAACTCGCTGCCGACACGAATCAGCTTTCTCGGGCCGCGGTACTTCTCGTTGATGACAAAGGGCTTTGTCGATCGGCTCTGGGAAATCACGCGCCGCGGGACCGCTGCGGGAAGTTTTCCCCCGGCGGACCTCACGATGCGCTGGACATACTCCCTGATCTGTTGCTCCGTCAACGCCGTGTCGTAGACGGCAACTTCATCAACGACGCCGATGAACCGCTGCGCATTCTCACCCTCCTGACCGTCGTGACCGATTCGCAGCGTGCTGTTTTTCAGCGGCCGTCCGGCACTCGCATCGAGCGTCGCTTGGAGTGTCAATCTGCCATCGAGGTAGACTTTGACGTGATCGCGTTGACGCGTTGCATCCCAAGTCACCACTAAATGCGTCCAGCGATCCGGTTCGATCGGCACGGCCGCCATGGGCAGGTTGAAGTCCGCTCGGCCAACGCGCCCGGTATGAACAAACAAGGCGTCATTACTGAAGCCAACCTGGTTCCAGGCATCGAAGTGAATCAGACGCCGTACACCGCCGGCCCGTTTTCTGAACCAGAGCGAAACGGAACGCTGAAGTGTAGCGGCAGGAATATCGGTGACCGTGAATCCCGTCCCACTGCCGTCCAGCTCGATGCCCTGGCCCATGCGACCGGCCACCACGGTTGCTTTGACAATCACGCCGTGATGCCCGTGCCCACTTCTGTCCGCAACCGTCGCGTCCTTCATGTCAGGATCGTTGAACGCCCAGTACCCTGTCGGTTTGGCTGGCGGTGCGGCTGGCGGTGCGGCTGGCGGTTTGGGAGCCGGCCGGTCGTCACTGGCGGCGAGCGTCTCAACACG
>PBOG01000219.1 GCA_002724245.1 Planctomycetaceae bacterium | reverse complement strand
GGGACACCACGAGCTGTCGCATTCCGACCGCGGTGTCCAATCTCCTGATTGGTTGAAAGTCAATCATTTTTGCTTGGAACAACTGGCGTACATTGCCGGCAAGCTGGATGCCATCCAGGAGGGTGAACGCACGGCGCTCGACAATTCCATGTTGATGATCTGCTCCAGCATGATGTCCGGAATTCATGACGCAACGAAGCTACCAGTAGTGTTGCTGGGTGGTGGTGGCGGAAAACTCGAAACCGGGCGTGTACTGGATTACGGCGGCAAACCCAACCGCAAAATGTGTAGCCTGTTCTTGTCGATGATGGACAAATGTGGTGTCCACCTCGAAGAGTTCGGTGATTCGAACGAGCGGCTGGCCGAGGTCTGATGTCCGCGGTAGTCGGTTGTCATCAAGTGTTCAAGTTCCACCGACTTTTCATGACTCTGGCGGCGCATCGCACGACTGGCGGGCGGCGCACCAGGAGAGCGTTGCCGATGGCGTTTCTGCTAAATCCAGCGGTCGGTCGATGGCTGCTGGCCCTGTTGTTCCTGGCCAGCGCCGGCAATTCAACCAGTGCAGCAAGTTGTGGCGAAACCGGCACAGTTGTCACGCCGGATCACGTCAGGTTCTCGGTGCCCAGGACATTCAAGGGCAACCGGCTGCTGTGGGTGGGCGACGTCGCTTTGCCGCGGCAGTCGGCGCACGGCGCACAAGCAGATTCTGTGGGCCGCTCCGTCGATTTACGGTTGCGACTGGACCGCAAGGTTTACGATTCCTTGGACATGACCGCGCAAGGGATGGTTACCGTCGCCGGTGGATTTCCCGAAGGGAGTCGACTCGATCTGGCGATCTGGAGCGAAGGCATCCGTGTTTTTCATCGCCAGATCACAGCCGCAAAGGGTGTGGCAGCTCGGGTGTTGCTTTTCGATCTCCGCGCACTGGCAGTGGGTTCTCACGAACTGCGTGTGGGACTGGTCCGGGATGAGGTGGTGTTAGCGCGGGAAGTGGTTCGCTTTGCGCTGGTACCGTTTGTCCACGGAGCGACGCGGCCACCGTCAAGCGGTTCGATACCGATCTTGATTCAACCGAACAGGGTGGCCGCAGGGGAGCAGATTCTCACAACCGGTGTCCCGCTGCCACGCGGTACAACCTTGACCGCAGATCACTTCAAATTGACGGATCCGAGTGGAACACGTGAGCTTCCGCTGCAAATTCGTGTCTCCAGCCGCTGGTCGCCGCGGGGTTACGTCAAATGGCTGCTGCTCGATTTTCCGGGCCGCGTATCTGTGGACCGTGTGAACGCGTACCGGTTGCACTATGGGCCCCAAGTCGAGCGCGCGCCGGTTTCCCATCCGCTCAAGATTGAGCAGGATCAGAATCGTATCGAGGTCGACACGGGGCCATTGCGGTTTTCTGTTCGCAAACGCGGTTTCTCTTTTCTCGATTCGGCGAGTCTCAACGGAGAACCAGTCATCGATGGCAGTCGGATCACTTTGACCGATGAGCACGGCACAATCTATGAGGCTGCCGGTGACCGCGATTCACAGGTTGTGATTGAGGAAGCAGGTCCCTTGCGCGCAGTCATTGCAGCTCAAGGCTGGTTTGTGCCGGCGGGCCAGCAAACTCGCAAATGTCGAACTGGCAAATATACTGTGCGGATTCACGCGTACCGGGGGGAGCCGTTTCTGCGCGTCTTCCATACGTTTGTCGTGACGACACCAACCAAGAATCTGCGTTACCAGAATATCGCGCTGGAGTCACACCTGACGCGGGCGGGCCGTGCGCTTTTTGGTATTGCCGGTGCACCGCCAGTGCCCGCCAGCGAATCCCACGCCTATCTCGTTCAAGAGTCGCATGAGCGTCTGCGTATTGCCGAAGTGCGGGACGGTCGCGAAGCGGAGCTGGCGATTGCCAGGCAGAGTGCCGGGTGGGTTCAATCTGGTAGCGTGGGAGTTGCCGTACGGGACATCTGGCAGAACTTCCCCAAAGAGTTGGAAGTCGAGAATCAGACAATCCGTGTCCACTTTTGGCCGCGCCACGAAGTGCCTGTACGCCATCCCCCGGATGTCGTGCGTGCCCGCGATATTCACATGCTGTGGTTTGCCCACGAGGGAGCGTTACTTGATTTCAGCATACCGAGAGAATACGCGCAATTTCATGACAAGGACGATGCCCAGACGCATGAGTTCTACTACATCCCATCGGCAATCGACAGCCAGTCTGATGAGGCGCTGGGAATTGCCAAGACGCACGAGATGGTCTGGTCTTTTGGTGCGGATGTCGCAGCGGCCCGCCGGCGTTTCGCTGCCTGTGAACAGGACATCGGGTGTTTACCGTCCACAAAGTGGATTGGCGAAAGCGGCGCCGTGGGAATGCTGCATCCAGTTGATCGTGACCGGTTTCCCGATGTCGAAATGGCGTTGTCTCGGCATTTTGACTGGTTACAGCGATCGACCCGGTACATGCAGGACTACGGAATGTGGAATTTTGGTGATCGCCACAGCCGTTGGGAACCCGCGAAAAAAAGGGTACCCGTCAATCGTACCTGGGCGAATCATCACCACGGTAATCCGCGGACCTATTGGCTGCTCTATCTCAGGTCAGGGGACCCGAAGTATTTGACTGCTGCGCGGCGGCAAGCACTCCATCTGATGGATGTTGACGTCTGCCATTATTCGACACCCGAATACGAAGCCAAGGAATATCCTGTCGGCAAGATTCCTGGTGCACTATGCGACTACAAGGGCCTCGTGCACTGGCACTCGGGGAACCGGTTGTACGATTACAACAACATGAGCGACTACCTGTTCTACGACTACTACCTTACTGGGTACCAGCGGGGTGTCGACGTGGCGCGTGAAACGGCAGATGCCGTGGCCCGGTTTCCCCGAGGTGGAAATAGTGGGCGTGATGGCGAAGGTCCGCTTGCCAGTCTCTGTTTTCTTTACGAGGCAACATGGGATGCGCGGTTGCTGCCTCAACTCCAGACGTATGTGGCGTCACTACTGAAAAGCCAGACGGATGCGGAGCACGAGCTCGGTTCAGGCGTCTTTCCAGGGTGGGCCGGCTATGCGCCCTGGCTCCCGCGTTATATTCATCTGGCACGCGACCCGGCCGCCATGGACAGCCTGGAGCGGTGGTGTGACTTTGTCACGGACAACGCGTTTTTTGGCAGCGGTGGCGCGATGTGGCATGATCTGACGGAAGGGTATCGCCTCTTCGGTAAACGCCAGTATCTGTCCAAAGGTGTGGCGGAAATGAAACTGATGCTCAGTGACCAGTTTCTTCAACCAGGCCATTTTTATGACGGGTTCTTCACACCAGCATTGACTTTGAGCGGAGGCTATTTCAGCCAGCGGATGCCCGGATTTCTGGCGGCACTCGCCTCCGCCAAGGGTCCCATTCGACCTCGCTATGGGATGAGTTATTACGCGCCTGGCATGATCTCCATGTGGTTGCACCGAAAATCACATTACGCTTCCAAGCCGTACTACAAGCGCTGGCAGGGATTGCCGATTGTCGTGACCCGTGAAGCGACTGATCGGGCATTCCAGTTCACGTTGAAAGGGGCTCTTGCGCCGGGACAAGCCTGGGTGACACGAGGAGCTGATGGTGTTGAGGTGGCGCGGGCCGTACTCGGTGAACGAGAGACGATTTTGTCTGTAGCGGCCGATGGCAAGCCGGCGGAATATATATTGTGGATTGATACTGACCACAACCGACCGCAGATTGAATTTCCCGTCAGTGACCTGGAACGCGAGGTGTTTGCCTGGCACTTATTGGTTTCCCGGCGAATGCAGGCCGTGTTCTTCAAGACACGTCATGACGCGCAGCAGGCGGTGATTAACGTGGCTTTCGGATATGACGCAGGGCAGGCCATGGTGTTACGTGCCGATGGCCGCGAAGTGGCCCGAGTGGCCGATGGCGAGATGGCCAAAGCACGCTGGAATGATCTGAGGTTTTCCGTGGGACCGGAATTAAGAGGGCAGTTGTTGCACTTTATCCATGGCCGCAACCATGATGAAACCGAGTTTTATCCGGCAGAGGGTATTCTACCTTGGCTGTCACTCACTCCGGAACGCTACTTTACGCCCCACGTTGAATTGGACCCTAGCGCGCGACCGGTTCCCTAGCAGGTTTCCTTGATGCTGGCGGACAACCGCTGCCGTTGGTATGCATTCGGGGCAAACGAAAACGTGTCAGCCGAGAGGTGAGTAGTCCGTGGGGTCGAGAAATTCGGATTCCACTTTGGCGACAATGGGTCCCGCTTCCTCCGAAGCTGCTTTCGCTGCTTGCCAATCGGGATCATCGCGGAAGGCCTGCCAGCTTTGGTCTGCCGCCTGGCGATCAGGATACGACAACAGGTAGATAAGACGTTCGCTGGCGGCGGTGGGGTCCTGGGGAATCCAGAAGCCGACGATGCCGATTCCGTGCCGGGCGAATAGATCACATGTGTGATCCCGAAAGCGCGCATGGAGCGCTTCCATACGACCTGGTACGGCGTGGTAAATCCGCATTTCAAAGGCGCGTTGTGACATGACGAATCTCCTCAAGAGGATTGAGTTTTCTGGAACCGTTATTCTGTCGCCTGTCGCGGACTTCGTCTATGCACCTCGACGAGTCAGCGCGGGGGCTGCGGCGCTGGAAGTCATTGGTGTGGTGCAACCCTGCTCTCTGCGGCAGGTTAGTCGGGCGTTTCTGACTGGAGAGTGCGCAGCGCAGTGACGAGTTGATCGAGCTCCTCTTCAAGCAGAAAGAAAGGAAGGCTGATCCGCAGGCCCTGGCGGGTGTGTGGGAGCGGCTTGACGATCATCTTCCAGCGGCGGCGCAGCTGGCGAGCCAAAGACTCACCGGTCCATCCGGCGAGTCCAAAGGTAACCAGCGCGGCGGACCGTTCCGCCTGGAGAGGGGTCAGCAGGGATACCCCGTCGAGTTGTCCCAGTTGCTGTTTCAGTTGGTTTGCCAGCAGCGTGGTCCGCTGGTCGATCGTTGGCAAGCCGATTTGCTGCAGCCACCTGGCGGCGGCGGCCCAGGTATGTACCAGTGGCCACGACCAGGGTCCGTACTGAAAACGTTCGGCGGTCTCCCGCAAGGTATACGCATCCTGCTCAAAGTCCAGGGATTGCTCGCTGCGGCCGCCAGCATAGGTAATGGCGAGCAGCTGCTGACTGGTCTGGCGGGCATACAGTAACCCTGATGCGTACGGTGAGTACATCCACTTATAGGAGAGGATCCCCGCGAAATCGCAGCCCATTCCCGACAGATCGAGTTCAAACAGGCCGGCCGAATGCGCCACATCGACAAACGTCAGCGCCCCCTGCTGGTTTGCGATACGACAAATATCGTGCATGGGAAGTCGATACCCGAGATCGGTCGTTACGTGACTCAACGCGACCAGCCGGGTACGGACGGACAGACATTCTTGCAGTGCCGCGAGCTGTTGATCCGTAGCGGAAAAGAGCGGGAGCTTGACGACACGTACTCCGTATCGATCACGTAGATGCAGGGCAGGGAGTAACAGTGCGGCTTCTTCGTCCTGGCTGATGATAATTTCGTCGCCGGGTTGCCAATCCAGCCCCCGCAGGACGGTCTGGTATGCCTCACTCACGCCACGCATCAATGCAAGCTCATTGGGGTCTACCGCAAAGAACTCAGCCAGGCTTTGCATGGTGGTGCGTCGCCGCTCGTATTCTTCATCCGGATAAATGATGTGCAGGGGCCCGCGGTCGAGTAACTCACGCATCAGCCGCGCATGTTCCTCGGCGATGCGCGCCGGAGTAATACTGACTCCGCCGTTCTGGAACCAGGTGTAATGCTCCAGCGCAGGAAACTCGCGACGAATGGCGTTCACGTCGATGGGAGGCGATGGGTTATTCGACACCACAGTACTCCATCGCAGCCAAGGCGTAGACGCGCGCCGCTGATTGGAGCCGTTGAATCGAGACGTTTTCGATGTCGGCGTGCGCTGTTTCGTTGCTGGGGCCATAGTAAATCGTGGGTACACCGCTGCCGTGGACGTACAGGTTGGCATCACCGACGATCCGCTTGCCAACGATTCCCGCTTCGGTCGCGGTAACCCGGCGATGGGCCGTGGCGACCGCCTCGACCAGCGGGTCGTCACCTGGCGTCTCAAACGGTTCGCGTTGGTGTTCCATCGACACGTCTACGTGAAGGTTTCCTCGCTTCGCAATAGGATCGATTAGCGCCCGGAGTTCTGCCAGTACGGTCTCAGCCTGGCGGCCAGGTGCCCAGCGTCGAGTGCCGGTCAGTTTGCAGGTCTGGGCAATTCGGTTGAAATAGTCGCCTGCCTCGACAATTCCCAGATCGATCCGCTCGGGACCCGCGAGCGGGTGTACCACTCCCTGATCCAGTTCCTGTTGAAACGTCTCGAATCGTGTCAGTACCTCTCCCAGGAACCGCAGAGGATTATCGCCAAACGGTACATATTGCGTGTGGGTTCCGCCACGCTCAGATGTGAGGGTGATTGTGAAGACCATCGATCCCATGCTCATGATCCAAAGCGCGTCTGGTCCTTCGACGATGAGTATCCGATCGCAGCTGATGTGACCCTGGTTCAGGTCGTCGATCATAGCCAGTGGGCCATCTTTTTTTGCCTCGGGTTCTTCATGCCCAACGACGGCGGTGAGAAATAAATCACCCTGCAATCGGACGTTGGCTAATTGCAGCCCCCGGACTGCTGCGAGGATTGCCGCCATCCCCCCCTTCATGTCTGTCGTACCACGTCCGTAGAGGAGATCGCCTTCTTGACGCACGGGTTGCTGGTTTTGGTTCGGTATGGTGTCCAGATGGCCGTTCAACATCAACGTTGGCCCGCCGCCGGTGCCGGGCAGCCGGGCATAGAGGTTGTTGCGGCCAGGGGTGACTTCCCGTACCTGGACCTCGAGTCCCAGCCCCCGCAGTTGTTGTTCGTACAGCTGGCACACCTGTTGTTCTTGCAGCGTGACGCTTGGCACCCGCACCAGCTGCAGGGTTTCTTCCGCGATCGAAGGGCCGTTGATCTGTTCGATTACCTGGTCAATCTTCATTTGCTTTTCGCGTTCCTGATTGAGGCCCAGTAACGTCAGGCAGATCCTGGAAAGGGGATTCCCAACGGAGGCCAGCGAAGCATTCGGAGAGGTTGGCAGTGCGCCGATCCAGCAACCATAATAGGGCTTGTGTGCCTCGTTGGGAGCGCACCTGGATGAATTCTCAAGACTCCTGAAGAGCCACTCACGTGCCGCTGTGATGACCTCTTCAAGCCTGGCGCTGCAGGCGTCCCAGCGTGTCCGTATAATGGGATGAAACAAGTAGCCGCAATGCATCCTTTTGTCCGCAATCTGCTCTCTGCTGACGACGCCCGACGAGGTCGCGCGCTGCGCTGCAATTCTGCTGTTTCCTGCTGCGCGCCGAGCATGCAAATCCTGGTGCTGGTGGCCGGGTGGGTGGCATCGAGTGCGTCGTTATCCGCTGCCGATCGCGGCGCGTTTTTTGAACGCAAGGTCCGCCCACTGCTGGTCACGCATTGTGGCGACTGCCACGGTGCAGAAGATCCGAAAAGTGCACTGAACTTGACTTCAGTGTCCGGAATTACTGCGGGTGGTGTGTCCGGACCGGTGCTCGTTCCAGGAAATCCAAGGCAGAGCCGCTTGATGCGGGCGGTGTACTACAACGCAAAGCTCAAAATGCCTCCGGAGGAAAAGTTGCCGGCGGACCAGATTGCGATCCTGGAACAATGGGTCCGGGAAGGTGCTGTATTTCCCCAGGCAGTGAATGCGCCGGTCAGACGCGCTGATTCCAGACGTTTTGCCATTACCGACGAAGATCGCCAGTGGTGGTCGTTCCGGCCTGTGACAAAAGGGCTGCCACCGCATGTTCAGCATGCGGAGCAGGCGCGGACCGCCGTCGATACATTTGTGTTACGCAAACTCGAATCGCACGGGCTGGAGTTTTCGCCCGCTGCCGATCGGCGCACGCTCGTTCGTCGTGTGGCGTTTGATCTGTTGGGGCTGCCGCCGACCCAGCAGCAGGTGCGGCGTTTTGCCAAAGACGTGCGGCCGGACGCGTACGAGCGATTGATTGACCGCCTGCTGGCGTCGCCGCAATACGGCGTGCGCTGGGGTCGCCATTGGCTGGACACGGTGCGTTATGCGGATACCAATGGCGGAGGATTTGACTATGTCTATCCTCATGCCTGGCATTACCGTGACTACGTCGTGGGTGCATTGAACGAGGATCTGCCCTACGATCGATTTCTGGTCGAACAGTTGGCCGGTGATTTGCTGCCCAGTGGGCAGGACCCAGAGCGGTATGTCGAGGGTCTCAAGGCGACTGGGCTACTCACCCTGGCGCCCAAGGGTCTCGGCATGCAGGACAAGGAGCAAATGATTCTCGACGTGGTGGATGACCAGATCGATGTGCTGGGTCGCGCCTTGCTGGGACTGACCTTATCATGTGCCAGGTGTCACGACCACAAATTCGATCCCCTGGCAACCACAGACTATTACGCGCTGGCGGGTATCTTTCGTAGTACTCAGACACTGCTGGACACGGACAAGAATCCTTCCTATTGGCCGGAGCGTGCGTTGGAAACTCCCGCCATAACGACGGCCCGCCGAACGAATCGAGAACGTGCGGCTGCCATTGCCAAGGACATCGCAGCTGCCAGGTCACAGGGTGCCAGGAGTGTGCTGCAGGCGGTGCGCCAGCGGTTACCCGAGTACCTGATTGCTGCCGCGAGGCTTCGCATTTCCAGAGCATCTGCCAGGGCCGTAGCCCATTGGCCGTTCGATCTTCCACGCGATGCGGTGGTCAACGCGACCGCTGGCCCCGCCGGGAAACTATCGAATTTGAAAACCCCCCGTGGTCCGCTGCCGACGTACACCGCCGGGCGTCTGGGGCAGGCGTTACGGTTTACAGGGCGGCACGACGTGGTGGCCTTTACGAAAGCGAACCTCCCGCCAGTTGAGTTTGGCACGGCGACCGACTTTACCGTATCCCTCTGGTTGCGGCTTCCCGACGGTTACGTACCACGTACGGCCGATTCGATCGTGGCCATCACGTATCCGTCGGCCATGTGGTTTATCGCGCTGCGCCCGGGGTCGTATCACGGCATTTATTTGCGTCACTACGACGGCAAACGGACCATCGATATCCAGCCGCAGAGTGATCAGTTACCCACATTGACCGATCAACGCTGGCACCACGTGGTCTTTACTTCGGATCGTGACGGCCAGGGACGCGTCTATCTGGATGGACAGCAAGCAGGCGAAGTGTCGCTGGCCGAGATCAGCCCAGCGGCGCAGTTCAGCGGGTCCCAGAGCTTTTCGATCGGTGCCAGTACCAACCAGTTTCGTGGCGAGTTAGATGATGTCGCAATTTGGGATCGTCTGCTGTCGCCGAGTGAGGTTGGTAGTCTGTTTGCGTCCGCCGCAGGTAGTCAGAATGTGGCGCAGGTCGAACAGCAATGGAGTGAACGCCGGGGTGGCAAGCAACCCGAGTCCGAGGCGTATTCCTACAAGCAGGCGATCCAACAGGGTCTGGTGCCGGGGATTCTGCGCCAGCTGGCTGCTCGTTTGACGCAGGCCGCCGAAAACGACACGTTGCCGCTGCATGCCCTGGTGCAGCAGCCTGTGCCATCGTTGGCTGATGTCGAGAAACTGTTGCAAGAGAACTCGGACGTCATCAAGGAGTTGTTCAATGAACCCAAGTCGGGCGGGCTGATGGTGGGTGATGATGCGGTCTCTTTCTATCCACCAGAGGATCGACAACGGCTCGCAGATCTGCAACGCGTAGCGCAGGACCTTGAGCAGGCCCGTGTACCGGATCCGATCATGGGGATGGTTGCTTTTGATGGTAAACAACCCGCTGATCTACGGGTGCACATTGCGGGAGACCGTCAAAACCTGGGTCCGGTCGTGCCACGCGGTGTTCCCCAGATCCTGCAGGCCGATGCGCAGCTGGAGATCAAGCCCGATCAGAGTGGCCGTCTCGAATTGGCGACCTGGCTGACCGCGGAGACACACCCGTTGACTGCACGCGTATTCGCGAATCGCCTGTGGCAATGGCATTTTGGTGAAGGGATCGTGCGTACTACGGACAATTTTGGCCGCTTGGGAGAACTACCATCGCACCCGGATTTGCTGGATTGGTTGGCGTGGCGATTGATGATGACCGATTGGTCAGTGAAGAGTCTGCACCGGCAGATCGTCTATTCGTCGACCTATCGCCAGGCCTCAGTTTCTCGCCCGACAGACGCGCAACAGAAAGCGGATAGGATTGATTCGGGAAACCGCCTGTTATGGAAAATGAATCGTCGTCGGGTTGAAAGTGAAGTGTTACGGGATGCGATGCTGCGGGTAAGTGGCCAGCTGGACACGCAGTTTGGTGGAACGGTCAATACATGGAAGCCCAAGATGTTCAGTGTGGATGATGCCAATGTGGAGACCGCCAATTACGATACGCGGCGGCGCAGTATTTATTTGCCCGTGGTCCGTGGTGCGGCGATCCAGGAGATGTTGCAACTCTTCGACTTTGGCGATCCAAACTCGATTACAGCCCGTAGGAATGTGACCACAGTCCCGACCCAGGCGCTGTTTCTGATGAACAATACCTGGGTTAGACAGCAGGCGGAGCAGTTTGCGGAGCGGGTAACTGCCGAGGAGGAGGGTGGCCTCGAACAACGCGTCCAGTATGCCTATCGACTGTCTCTGTCACGATTGCCGACAGAGACAGAGCAGGCACGGGCCATTGCCTTTCTCGGAGAGGGCCAGGCCTCGCAGTGGCGGCTGTTTTGCCAGATGTTGCTGTGCCTTAATGAATTTGCGTATATCGAATGAGAGGTGCAGGGAGAGTTCAATGATCGACCGTCGAAACTGGTTGCGTCGGGCAGGCTGCGGATTTGGTTCGCTGGCTGCAGCTGCGCTGTTGCAGGATGAAGTGGCGTCCGTCGCCGCCACCGCCAGAAATCCGCTGACGCCTCGGTCACCTCACTTCCCCGCCAAGGCGCGCAGTGTGATTTTCTTGTACATGCACGGGGGCGCATCCCACATCGATTCGTTCGACTACCGCCCCGAACTCGAACGCCGGCACGGAGAGTCCTTGCCCGCCTCAGTGAACACAGCACGCAATCAGTTTAATGCCGGTCTGGGTCGTATTCTCAAGTCGCCCTGGAAGTTTCGTCAATATGGTCAATCTGGCGCCTGGGTCAGTGATTTATTCCCGCAGGTGGGCCAGGTTGCGGACGAACTCTGTTTCATCAAGTCGATGTACAGCAATAACAACGCGCACACTCCCGCCACGCTGGAACTGCACACCGGTTCACAGACCTTAATGCGGCCCAGCATGGGAGCCTGGATAGCTTATGGCCTGGGTAGTGAAAACCAGAACCTGCCGGGTTTCGTGACGATTTGTCCACCTCTGACCTATTCCGGACAGAGGAATTTTGGCAGCGCGTTTCTGCCGGCGACCTACCAGGGAACGATGATCGGAACCAATCGGATTGCCGCCAAAGAAGCCCGCTTTCGCAACATTGACAAAGGTGCTCTCACGACTGCTGAGCAGCGCCAGATGTTGGACTTGCTGCAGGCGGGAAATCGCGAACAACTGCAGCGTTCTGGAGACGATGTTGCCTGGCAAGCGCGGATGGCATCATTCGAACTGGCTTTTCGGATGCAGGCACACGCCCCCGAAGTGCTGGATCTGTCAGCTGAATCCCAGCAGACGCTCGCGCTGTATGGTGTGGATGATCCGGTGACGGAAAATTACGGTCGGGAGTTGTTGCTGGCACGTCGATGTGTCGAACGGGGAATTCGCTTTGTGCACGTTGCACACACGGGTGGCCGAGGAGGCCGCTGGGATCAACACAGCGGTTTGGTCGCAGGTCATGGCGACAACGCGAAGTCGTGTGATAAACCAATCGCGGGCTTGATTCGCGATTTGAAACAACGCGGTTTGCTGGACGAGACATTGGTCATTTGGAGTACGGAGTTTGGCCGTACGCCGGAAGTGCAGAACAAGACGGGCCGTGGGCATCACGCACAAGGTTTTACTTTTTGGATGGCGGGAGGCGGTGTGAAGCCGGGGTTTTCGCATGGGGCAACCGATGACTTTGGTTATCACGCAGTCGAATCGCCGGTGGATTTGCACGACTTGCACGCGACCGTGTTGCACTTGCTGGGATTGGACCACACACGGCTGACCTATCGGTACTCGGGGCGTGATTTTCGTTTGACCGATGTGAGTGGGCGCGTGGTGCGGGAAATCATCGCTTGACTTGGGTGACGAGCGGTGCAGTTGCGGACGGCGTTGTTCTTGGGCAGGGTGAGTCTCATGGATCGCAGGACATTTGTTTTTCAAGCCGGCATGACGGGTTTGTTCAGTGCTGCAGCGCTGGCACGCGGTGCCGGTCCAGACACCGTCGTGCGACAAGGTCGGGGCAAAGCCAGGCACTGTATCCTGGTTTATTTGCTGGGCGGTCCACCCCACCAAGATATGTGGGATCTCAAACCGGATGCGCCGAGCGAAATTCGCGGACCCTTTAATGCCATCGCGACGCGTGAACCTGGTATCCAGATTAGCGAACATCTCCCCAGATTAGCGCAGCAGACACACCGGATGTCGATTGTCCGATCGTTGGGATACAACAACGGCGACCATCCGTTTATGACGTACTACACACTGACAGGTCGCATTTCTCCACGGCCACTGGGTGCCAATACCGTCTTGCCCCCCTCGCGGGATGATGACCCGCACATGGGTTGCGTGGTCTCCAAGTTCCAGCATCGTGTCCCCCAGGTCCCTGGGTATGTGGCTATTCCGGAAGTCCAGGTGCGGATGACCATGATGCCGGTTGCGGGAGGTGGGCGTGCCGGGTACCTGGGTCCGGAATACAATCCGTTGGCCATCAATGGCGATCCCCGTCAGCCGGGAGCGGTAGCAGCCTTGCGGCTGCCCGCAGAAGTGACGCCGGGACGTCGCGACGAGCGTGGTGACTTGCTGGCCTTACTGGATGGTTTTGGCGGTAACTTGCGGGGCGTACAGGATTATGCGGCGGTCCGTCGTCGAGCTGCGGCATTGACCGATTCAGGAGAACAAGAAGGTCTGTTCGCCCTGGCATCCGAAAAACCGGCCCTGCGGTCGGCCTATGGTGACCATCGTTTTGGACAAAGCTTGTTACTCGCGCGCCGCCTTGTCGAACGGGGAGTCTCCTTTGTGGGGGTGCATTTCAACAACATGACCAGGTGCGATGGCTGGGATACGCACAAGAATAATTTTTCCTGCCTCCGCGACGAGTTATTGCCGGTGCTTGACCAGGGTTTGAGCGCCTTGCTGGATGACCTGGCAGATCGGGGGCTGTTGGATGAGACCTTGGTAGTTTGCATGGGCGAATTTGGCCGTACCCCACGGATCAACAAGCAAGCCGGCCGGGATCATTGGGGGCAGTGTGGCGCGGCTGTTTTGGCTGGCGGCGGTGTGCGTGGGGGCAATATCGTGGGTGCCTCCAATGCGATTGGCGCCTACCCAACGGAAACGCCGGTGGGACCACCTGACATGGTTTCGACGATCTATCATGCCTTGGGGCTCAATCCACACGCGCTGGTTGTCGATGCGCGGTTAAACCGCACCCTGCAGCTCAGTGAAGGCGACGTCATCCCGGGGATTTTTTGAATCCACGCGAAGTGACTGGACCGGTTCACGATGTCATCACGGCAGCGGATTGAACGCAGCGCTTTGAAGCGAATAAACGGCTTAAGGCAACCGCCAACGTACCACTTCAGTTGCCGTCGTTTCGGGAGGTTACAGCAGGTGCGTGTTCAGTCCGCAGGCGTTGAACGAGCTCAGCTGCAGCTTGAAGGGCCAGCCGACCTGCAGATCGCCGAGGCGGCCAGCCGAATGGAGCGATCGCGATCCCATGTTTTGTCGCCATCCCGGCTGACAATTGCGTAGGCCCCGGAAGGCAGGTCGCTCGCACCAGTTTCCTACCGCCCGGACCAGCTATCGACACGAAACCAGGTCGAGACAGTGATGCTGGCATTCCGAGCTTCCAGGCCAGGACTGCTGGGAATGGCAACATAATTGCTGCCATCCAAAACAATGTCCTTGCCGAAGTAGCCTGCCGCGAAAGCCGGTTTTCCCACGAACCTTCCCGCATCCCGCTATGTCCCTCCCGCTGCGGTGTCGGCCAATGTGCCATTCAATGGTCAGCAGGAGACTGGTTCACTGCCCGGGGCCGACAGGGTGCAAGTCAACCAGAACGTACTCAACACGAGAAAGTCTGGAAATGAACGTCGGAAGGGTCGTGGAAATTCAGGTGACAAGTTAGATTCAACGGTGCCTGTGTACGGCATAATGATTCCTCGTATCTACGCTATTGCCTGCCAGCCCGGTCCTCTTGACAGAAAACGAGAGATTGTGACAACCACACCAGCCTCTGAGCAATTGCACGCAGACGACGTTGCCGCGATTGATGAGTTACGTCAGGCGTACCAGCAACTGTGTGACGAGTTGGGCAAGGTCATTGTGGGGCAACAAGCGGTCATTGAACAACTGGCGATCTGCTTGTTCGCCCGCGGCCACGCCCTGTTGATGGGGGTCCCCGGCCTGGCCAAAACATTGCTCATTCGCCGGCTGGCGGAAACGCTGGATTTGAACTTCAGTCGGGTGCAGTTTACCCCTGATTTGATGCCCATGGATATTACAGGTACGGACATTCTGCAAGAGTCCGCCTCGGGACGCCGTGAATTTGAATTTGTCAGGGGGCCACTATTTGCGAATATTGTGCTGGCTGATGAGATCAATCGCGCTCCTTCCAAAACGCAAGCGGCGATGCTGGAAGCGATGCAAGAATACCGCGTGACGGTCGTCGGCCGATCCTACACCTTGGACGAGCCATTTTTCGTGCTGGCGACCCAGAATCCGATTGAACAGGAAGGCACCTACCCGTTGCCCGAGGCCCAGCTCGACCGATTCATGTTCATGGTGGAAGTCGATTACCCGCAACTGCAGGAGGAGATCGCGATTGCCCGAGCGACGACAGGTGCGCAGCTGCCTGCGCTGGAGCATGTTCTGGACGGTCCCCGGGTGCAGGCGTTTCAAGAGCTGGTACGGCGGGTTCCGGTGCCTGATCATCTTTATGAGTTCGCTGCGCATCTCGTACGACGGACGCGACCTGGCGATGAAGAAACACCAGACTGGATCAAGCCTTTGATCAACTGGGGCGCCGGTCCTCGCGCGGTCCAGTATCTGATCCTGGGAGCGAAATCGCGGGCAGCGTTGCTGGGTAGTTACATGGTTCGTCTGGAAGACGTGGTGGCGGTTGCCGAGCCGGTCTTGATGCACCGGGTGATTACCTCTTTCGGTGCGGAATCCGAGGGTGTTGACAGTCGGCAGATCGTGCGCCGCCTGGTCGATGAGCTCGTTAAGGAGGGGTAGAGCGACGGTGGCAGCGAACGCGAACAGACACGACTTTATTGATGCCCGCGTCCTGGCCCGACTCTCCGGTTTGGGATTGCACGCCCGCATCCCCATGCTGGGAAGTGTTTCCGGACGTCACCGCAGTCCGATCCGAGGTTCGAGCCTGGAGTTTGCCGAATACCGTAAATATGTTCCCGGTGACGATACCCGGCGGATGGACTGGCGCGCCTGGGGCCGCTCGGACCGTTTCTATATCAAGGAATTTGAAGCAGACACGAATCTGCGGCTCTGCTTGATTGTCGATACCAGTGGATCGTTGAATTTTGCCGTCAACGGTACCACCAAGTTGGATTATATGAAATCACTGGCAGGAACATTGGCCTACCTCACGTCGCATCAGGGTGATGCGGTTGGCCTGTACTGTGCGGGCCAGAGTTTTCACACCGAAATTCGGCCCAAGCGCAATGCAGCACATTTGCGGGTGGTGCTCGACCAGCTGGCGGCGCTGCAGGCGGCAGGTGAGACGGGGCTGGCCCAGTCACTGCACGAGGCGGCCGTGAGTATCGGTCAACGCGCGCTGATCGTAGTGGTGTCGGACTTGTACATCGAACCTGAGATACTTAACCGTTGC
>PBOG01000218.1 GCA_002724245.1 Planctomycetaceae bacterium | reverse complement strand
CTGGCCGTCATGCGATCCACTTTGGGTCGGGAACGTCCTGCCGCGGCGCGCTGAATCCTGTTGCCAGTCAGCCGCTCTGTGGCTTTTGTCAGCCCGTGATCTCCCAGCTGGTGAGCCTTCGGTCAAACTCGGTTTCTCCGCAGCAGCAGAGAGGTTATCCTCGTCATTAACGGGATCACTTGCTGGCTGGGCGGCCGTGCCTCTCCAGGCTACTTGAAGGTTGATGGATGATGTCTCTACGTGGGAATTGCGCTGTACTCGTAAGTGCGCGACTTCTGAGCTTGCTATGGCTCAGCTGGTTGAGCCCCACAGCTGCCGCACCACCGCGTGCAGAACCGGCCCAGGCGTCCCACCTGTTTGACCAGCAGATTCGCCCACTGCTGGAACAGTGCATTCAATGTCACGGACCAGAATCGCAGGAAGCCAACCTGCGCCTCGATACCGCGGCCGGTTTGCAGCGCGGCGGCGATTCGGGCCCGGTCATCCAACCTGGGAACCTGGACGCAAGCCGTTTGATTCAACTCGTCCGTGGTACCAAAGAACTCACAATGCCACCGGGCAAACCGCTGCCACCTCCCCAAATTCGCGCCTTGGAACATTGGGTGCAGCGCGGCGCCATCTGGCCGGCCAGCATCCCGCGTCTGGCTACCCGCCCACCCGGTGGAAACCACTGGGCCTTTCAACCCATCTCACGTCCACCGTTGCCTGCGCTGGCCAGCCAGCGGGCAATTCGCAACCCGGTCGACCGTTTCATCCTCCGGCGTTTACAACGGGCACAGCTTACACCTTCACCGGCGGCAGCCCGCTCCACACAACTCCGGCGGGTGACGCTTGATCTGATCGGTTTGCCGCCTGGTCGCGACGCCATGCGGTCCTTCCAGCGGGACCCGCGCCCTGACGCCTATGCACAGCGCGTCGATCGGCTGCTGGCGTCTCCTCATTACGGAGAGCGTTGGGGCCGGCATTGGCTGGACAGCGCCCGGTACGCCGACAGTGGTGGCAATGAAGGTGACCCGTTCCGCAGCATGTGGGCCTATCGCGAATGGGTGATCAACGCATTCAACCAGGACCTCTCGTTTGACCGTTTTGTTACCGATCAAGTCGCCGGTGACCTGGCGACAAATGCCACCGTGGAACAACGTATCGCCACCGCCTTTTACCGGCACACCGTCGGTCCGGGGCAACTGGAAACGGCTATCGAACGTGTCAACATTACGGGGACCGTATTCCTCGCCCTGACGGTTGCCTGCGCACAATGCCATTCCCACAAATTCGACCCCGTCTCACAACGTGAGTATTACCAGCTGCTGGATTTTTTCAATCAATCCGATGATCCTGTACTGCCACTGGCTGGGCGGGTCACCCGTCAGGCGCGTGAACGGTTTCACCGCCAGGTCCTGCAACTGGAAAATCAACTCAAAGAACGGCAACGGCAGCTCTCCAGGACGCTGCCTGACTGGATCACCGCGCTGACCGCGAATGAGCTGGCAGAGCTGTCCACAGACGTACGTGAGACCCTCGCCATCCCGGCAGTCCAGCGCACTGCAGAACAGCGTGAAAAACTTCTCGAGGCCTATGGCCAGACCCACCCCGACTACGGAATCCTCAAACGATCGCTCGCAGCGCACCAGCAACACGAGACGTCGCTGGACACGGTTCTGGTACTCAACGAGCGGCCCACTCGACGGACCACGCACGTGTTGCTCCGGGGAGACCCGCAAAGCCCGGGCCCGGAAGTCGCCGCAGGCGTGCCCCGCATCTTCCCCGCCCTGCCAGAATCGAAAAAGCGGACACGGCGCGACCTGGCAGAATGGCTCGTCTCTGCGGAGCAGCCGTTAACACCGCGGGTGGCGGTCAATCGCGTATGGCAACAGTTTTTTGGTATGGGCCTGGTGGCGACGGAAAACGACTTCGGCGTCCAGGGCAATCCTCCTTCACACCCCGCCTTGCTGGATTGGCTGGCCAGCGACTTCCGTGACCGCGGCTGGCAAGTCAAACGCTTGCACCGCATGCTCGTGACATCGGCGACCTACCGACAATCGTCCCACACACGCGACGACCTGACCACCACAGATCCCCAAAACAGGCTGCTCGCCAGGCAGCGACGGCTGCGGTTATCGGCAGAGGCCATTCGCGACCAGGCGCTGGCCGTCAGTGGATTACTGTCCCGAGATCTGGGTGGACCTAGTGTGTTCCCATCCCAGGCGGCTGGAGTCATGCAAGGCCGCGCCGACAAGAGTACCTGGATCCCCGACGCAAACGCATCAGCCTACCGCAGAGGGCTGTATATCCACTTCTGGCGTTTGACGCCGCACCCGTTCCTGAAATTGTTCGACGGCCCCGACGCCAGCGAAGCGTGCACTCGCCGCCATCGGTCCAACACACCCATGCAGGCACTGGCCCTGTTGAATCACGACTGGTTCCTCCAATGCGGACAAGAACTCGCCGGCAGGATCCTGCGCGAAGCCGATCCCAACGACCGTATTGGCTTCGCCTTTGAAGTCTGTCTGGGACGCGCCCCCAGTAGTACAGAACGGCAGATCGTGGCAGAACTGCTGGCGGCAGAACTGCCGGACCCCGTCGCCGCGCCGCCACGTGTGCGCAGGGAACCCTCTGCCACCAAAAGACCTGGCAATCGCCAGCTGGCCGCCTGGTCAGCGGTGACCCGCACGCTGTTGAATCTGGATGAGTTCATTACCCGCGAATAACACAATTACTATGCGTCCATTGCCACACGCCATCGACAGACGCCATTTCCTGGCTCACTCCGGACTCGGCTTGGGATCAATCGCGATGTCAAGCATGCTGACCGGCGACGCAGCTGCTGCTGCCGCGGGAGGCCCTGCCTCCCGTGACCCCTTGGCTGTGCGGCCCAGCCATTTTCCGGCGGCCGCCAAGCGGGTGATCTACCTGTTCATGATGGGCGGTCCAAGCCACCTCGACTTGTTCGACCACAAACCGGCGCTCAACCGATTCGACGGCCAGCCGATTCCCGCGTCCTATGTCGAAGGCGAACGGTTCGAACAAATTACCGAGAAACAACCCCGTATCCTGGGGAGCCCCTATTCGTTTGCCCGCTACGGGGAAACCGGCAGCGAGGTCTCCCAGCTACTGCCACACCTCCAGCAGGTCGTGGACGAACTGGCCTTTGTCCGTAGCGCCCGTACCGAAGAGACCGTGCATCCACTGGCGCAATTACTACTGTTTACCGGTCTGCGGACTGCGGGCCGACCCAGCCTGGGATCCTGGATCAACTACGGACTGGGCAGCCAGTCCCAGGATCTACCCGGCTTCGTTTCCACCGTCCGTGGTCCTGTGCCCCAGGCGCACGATGGCATCATCTCCAACGGCTTTTTGGCATCCTCCTACCATGGCGTTCCACTGCGGAACCAGGGAGATCCCATTCTCAACCTCAACCGTCCCACCGGGATAACTGCGGCCAGCAATCGCCGGGTCCTGCAAACCATCAACCGACTCAATGCCGAACGCCTGGCGAAAACGGGAGATGCCGAAATCGCCGCCCGGATCCGCGCCTATGAGCTGGCTTTTCGGATGCAATCCAGCGCGCCACAACTGATCGATCTGAGTAAGGAAACTCAGCGCACACTCGATCTGTACGGTGTCCAACCCGAGACACCCAATTTCGCACGTGATTGCCTGCTGGCGCGCCGGATGGTCGAAAAAGGTGTCCGTTTTGTACAACTCAGCCTAGGTGATTGGGATCACCACTCAAATATCTTCGGTAGTTTTCCCCAGCTGTGCCAACAGATGGATCAGCCAGTGGCCGCTCTGATCCAGGATCTCAAACAGCGTGGGTTGCTCGACGACACACTCGTCATCTGGGGTGGCGAATTCGGCCGCACACCGGTCGCCCAACCCCAGAAAGCCGCCCGCGTCGGTCGCGACCACCACGTCCACTCGTTCACGATGTGGTTCGCCGGCGGCGGCACGCAACCGGGTGCCAACGTGGGCGCTACGGACGACCTGGGATTCCACCCCACTGAGGGTTCTGTCCACATCCATGACCTGCAAGCAACCATCCTCCATCTACTCGGCCTTGACCACACACGCCTGACCTACCGTTTCCAGGGGCGTGACTTTCGCTTGACGGACGTCCATGGGAAAATCATCCACGCGTTGTTGGCGTGAAATATTGGCGTCAAATTGGCGTCACAATGGTACACCACGGACCAAAGCACCGTGGACCCTTGATCTTGCGCAGCTTGCTTCAATTGGAGAATTCACCGATGCGACATTTCGATCGACGTACCTCTTACCTGCCACTGGGCATCCTGCTTACCGTCACCTGGGGTTGCGGGTCGCCACAGCCTTCCTCACCGGACAGCCCAACCGAACCCGCTGCTGCGTCAGCAAGCGAGAAATCACCAGCGGCAGCAGCACCGACAGTGACCGTAGAAACGAGCGAGCCCGCTGCTGCGGAGGAACCGAAAGAGCCCCCCTCTGCTGCCCAGATCGCCGCGCTCAAACAAGCCGGGGCCAAACTGGTACGCAATGCGGCCGAGCAAATTATTGAAGTCGATCTGGGCGAAACGTCCGCGACCGATGCAGTGCTGGCCCATCTTGTCGGATTGGACCATGTTCAAGAGATCAGTCTGCACCAGACAAAAATTACCAGCGCCGGGCTGGTCCATCTCAAAAACCTGACGAAGGTCAAACGTTTGTTCCTCAGCGATACCGCGGTGGGCGACGAGGGGCTGGCGGCACTTGGTGGGTTAGTCAACATGACGACCTTGGGATTGTCCGGGACACAGGTTTCCGACGCCGGGCTGAGACACCTGGCCACGCTGACCGAATTGGAATCGCTCTTTGCCATTAGCACCCAGGTCACCGACGCGGGTGCGGCCGAGCTGCAAAAAACGCTGCCGGCATGTGATATCACCTACTGAAATCAGGCACCGGATTCGGCGACTCGCGGTCGAAACACGAGTGTTGGCGTCTCACGAACGGCCTCTCCCTCGGACTCCCAGACGAGTTCCAACGGAGCGCCGACTGCGATCGTCTCGGGCTGGCCGGCATCGACTCCTTGCAAACGTGCTACCACGCGTGGCCCTTCCTCCAGGGCAACCACGGCGCAGCAATAAGGGTTGTTCCGATCATAGCCTTCAGCCACCGTGGCAGGAGTTCCGATCGAGATCGTGGTAAAGGCAGACAAGCTGCCTGCACCACGCATCTGCACCCATTCCATAGTTCCCTCGTGACACGCAGCGCAGACGTCGCGCGGCGGCACGTACTGGGCGCCACAGCCGGTGCAGCGAGAACCCATCAGCTTTTTGTCCCGTAGAAACTGCCGGTACGAATGGTCATGGATGGGGGGATTCGCCACGATTTACCTCCTCTCCAAAATCGTCACAGCGCAGGTACCACCAGTTCCACCCATCGAGTGGGCCGCGCCAACCCGCAAATCCGGATTCTCAATTTGGCGCGGGCCTGCAGACTGCCGTAACTGTTCCCAGAGTTCAACCAGCTGAGCCGAGCCGGTAGCACCAACGGGATGCCCTTTACACTTCAATCCGCCCGACGTGTTGATCGGCATCGGGCCGTCGCGCCGTGTCTCACCACGCGTAACCGCTCGGTATCCTTCTCCCGCAGGGAAAAAACCAAGGTCTTCAATATGCAGGATCTCGGCAATCGAAAAACAGTCATGGACTTCGGCAAATTGCACGTCACTTGGCTGTAACCCCGCCATTGCATAGGCTTCCCGGGCGGCCGAACGCGAAGCCTCCAATGAGGTCAAATCGTCGGCCTGCGAAAGCGACCGGCCGCTCGCCTGACCAATTCCGGCAACATGCAACGGGTCATCCGTAAATGAACGGGCCAGCTCTTCACCAACCAGCAATAGACATGCCGCACCATCACTGATCGGGCTGCAATCGAACAGATGCATGGGCCAGGCAATCGCCGGATTGGCCCGCGCGTCAGCCAGAAAGGCGCGCTCATCCTGCCACTGGGGCAACGGCAGTCCGCGCGAACGACTTTTTTCGACCTTACCGTCCATGATTTCCTGGATCGACTTGCGGTACTGTGCCTTGGGGTTCAAAACGGCGTTCTGGTGACTTTTAATCGTCACTTCCCACAAGTCAGCACAGGTCGCACCATAACGCTGGAAATAAGCCGTCGCGACCGCGCCAAATACACCGGGAAAGGTAAAGCCAGCGGCGCGTTCGTCGGGACTCGCGGCCAGCGCCAGACCGGCAGCCACCTCCTCCGTGGTGCGTTTCGACATATCTTCGAAACCGCCCACCAGGACGATATCGTAAAAGCCAGACGCGATCGCGAAGACCGCCTCGCGTACCGCCAGCGCGCTGGAGGCGCAGGCCCCTTCCACTCGGGATGCGGGTTTGGGAACTAATCCCAGGGCATCCGAGAGAATGGCACCCCAGTGGGATTGTTCGGCGAAAAAGTCATTGCTGAAATTGCCCAGGTACAGCGCGTCGATGTCCTCCGGACCAACGCCTTTGTCAACACTGGCCAGCATCGCACGGTAGGCTTCAATAAACAGGTCTTTGGCATCCAAATCAGAGAACATCCCAAACCGCGACATGCCGGCACCAACTACCGCAACACCACGTCCCAACTTTCGTTGACGGATCATTCCACACACGCTCCAGTGATATTGCGGATCCAAACAGGCGAGACACACTTTGCGCCACAGCAGACAACCGCGACCAGACCTTTTATACCCGGCGACGTCTACTGGGAAAACGCCACAGACAGCTCACGCAGAGGACAGCAGTTCGGCTGCGGTATCACGGGTGCCCCAGACAATGGCCAGCTGGCCAAAACGTCTGGCGAGCTGCAAGGCAGCTTGACGCTGGATCCCCAGAATCAACAGACTCTCTTCTGGTTCCCAGGTCGAGGTATCAGGAATACCTGCACCGGGATAACAGGCCCACCCGCCATCGTCAACGGCGGACCGCAATGCTTGGTGACGATCCCTGTTCTCGACGGCAGACAACGGCTGGGACCCGGGATTACAGGCGGTGAGATAAGCCCAGCAGCTCAGGTTGCGCTCGGCCAATTCCCGGTCAATGCTCGGGCACCGAGAGCCGACCCGAATCCGCACCTCCAACTCACCCAAACAGGCAGTGTAAGTGGTCGCCAAGTAGGCAGCCAACAGCTCCTCGGAGAGTTGCTTCACCGGCGCTCCTTTGGTGCGACAGAGATACGCGTTGCACAGCGCGACGGACGTACCATCAACGTCAATAGCGAGGCAAGTTGGTATCGACCTGACAGGCCCAGGCGTCAATTCCTCCCGCGATACTACAAGCCCCGCCAAAACCTTGTTCCCGCAACCAGGTGGCCACTTGCAGGCTGCGCATGCCATGGTGACAAAGCACCAGAATTTCTTGATCGCGATGGGGAGCCAGTTCATCCACACGACGGGCCAACTCACTCATCGGCAGCAGAGTCGAATCTGCCACATGGACCAGATCATACTCATCCTGCTCTCGGCAATCGAGCAACAAACCGGTAAAGCCTTCTGAGGAAATTCGGGTGTGTGCCGCCCGGCAATCGATTTCCAGGGCATCGGGGGTCTCGGTCACTAGGGTCTTCCTGCTCTCGGGCGGCGCCCGTTGAAAGGTCTCATAGACGATCGGACTGACCAGTGTACTTACCGCATACCCTGGTAAATACGCTGAAACAGTTTCCGTGAAACTCGGTGTGTCGAAGGTACATTCTGCCGCATAAATATCTGAATCAGTTGGCGTTCTGGGATGATGACAAAATTCGTATTGGCATACCCACCCCAACGGTACCCGGTAACCGTCTTGCCACTACCTAATTCGATCGGCTTGATCTCAAAGCCGAGACCCCAACGGGCATGCTCTAGCGCGGGGTCGAGCTGGTCGGAAAACATCGTCCACACTGTGGCATGCTTTAAGACGCGTTGTCCATTCAACTCGCCACCCGCCATCATCATCAGGCAAAAACGAGCGTAATCCTCCATTGTGGAAACAAGTCCTCCACCACCGGAAATGAATTTCATGCCACGCACGTACGGGTTGTGTGGACTAACGCGATCCACCACCACATTTTTGCCTTCCTCGACGGCATGACAGGAAGTGAACCGAGCGGCCTTTTCGCCTGGAACAAAAAATCCGGTATCCCGCATTGCCAGCGGATCGAAGATAGCTTTCTGCATGTAATGATCGAGACGATCTCCCGACCACACTTCGACCAACCTACCCAACACGTCCGTATTGAAACCGTAAGTAAACTGTTCACCAGGGTGGTGCAGCAGTGGAATCTGAGCCAGCGCATCGGCGGCCTGCGCGATGGTCATCTCGGGAGGAAACATGTTTTTCGTCCCGCCATATAACACACCGACTCGGCGATGATCTTGCAAAACTTGCTCACCGTACTTTCGGCCGTAACTGAAACCTGAAGTGTGTCGCAACAGATCCCGCACCGTGACCGGCCGTAGAGGTGGGACAAGCTGAGTCTTACCGTTCCGGGTAACGCGGACTTTGATGTCGGCGAACGAGGGAATAAAACGTGCTACTGGGTCATCCAAACGAAACTTCCCCTGCTCCCATAATTGCATCGCAGCAACCGATGTGATCGGCTTGCTCATGGAGAAGATCCGCATCAGCGCATCTTTCTTTAGAAGGCCACCCTCCTCGATATCGGCAGCACCGGCCAATGCAAAATGGACCACCTTGCCAGCGTGCAGCACGAGGTGCATGCCGCCGACAATCTGTTTACTCGCCACTTCCCGCTGAAGATGGGTCGTGGCACCCTCCAGGGTGCCGTCCGCAAAAGGAGCCGCGGCTGAATCTCCGACAGGGAGTTCAGCCGCTGCATCTGGCGCAACCAGCCCGACGAGATACAGACTCAGCAAACCGCAAGTCAATCGCAACATCAGAGCTACCTTTAGCATCAAGAGAAAGCAGTGGGGTGCCGGCCGTCACCTGCGTGACGTTGCAACCGTCCAACCATCAGCCAAGGAGTACCGGTTTGAGACACGCAGCAATCACGTTTTAGTCCAGACCGTCAATCATGACCAGCCGGCGCCACGCACATGACGTTAGGCGGTTCCCCGCCCGTCTCAAACGCAAAGAGAGGATCAGTGCTGCAAGATACGACCACCCCATAGAGCCACCGACCACATTCCTCTATCGCAGTGCTAATCCCGCAGCTTGGACAGCAACCGCAGCATCTCCAGATACAACCACACCAGCGTCACGATCAATCCAAACGCACCATACCATTCCATGTACTTCGGGGCACCAGACTCGACGCCCTTTTCAATGAAATCAAAATCGAGCACCAGATTCAACGCGGCAATCACGACCACCACCAGGCTGAAACCAATTCCCACCCCTCCGCTTTCGTGAATATATGGAATCCCCACACCAAAAAAACCCAAGACAAAGGAAGTCAGGTAAACCATGCAGACGCCACCCGTCGCGGCAGACACGCCCAACTTGAAATTCTCTGTGGCACGGATTAACCCGCTGCGGTACGCAATCAGTAGGGCAAACAGCGTTCCGAACGTCAGTACCACCGCCTGAAAAACAATACCTGGATAAGCCCCATTAAACATGAGCGAGATCGCGCCCAGGAACGCGCCTTCAAAAACCGCGTAAAGCGGCGCCGTCACCGGCGACCAGACCGGCTTGAAAATCGTCACCAGGGCGAACACCAATCCACCAAGCAAGCCTCCCAACAAAAACGGGATAGCCAATGGCCCCTGTCCGGCCAGTTCGCCCCAGCTGAATGCCGCTGCCACTACGACCAACAGCAACAGGACGCCGGTCTTGAGTACCGTACCGTCCAGCGTCATCGTGACGCTGGTGTCCGGCAGGTGGAATTGCTGGAACGTTTTTTCATTCAATGCCGGGTTACCGGTACGCATCGGAATCTCCTGTCGGCGCCACGGGCACAACCGGTATCACAAATCTCGGTCACCGCCCTGTGGGTGATCATTCCACCTCATCCTACGTGAATGGACACCGCCAGAAAAGTGTGGTGCACGCGTAACAAGAGTCCGTAAAAGCCGAGCAAAGACGCCCACTTTGAGACCTGCCACCGAGCCGTCAGCAGATCCCCGGCGACCGCATAAAAACAGCCTGCACCGCGGCGGCCTGATCCGACAGGCCGCCGCAGACAGGACTGGTCAATCAGCTGGCCAATTCAGTTAGCAATGCCAGTGTGTCATCCCAGGCCTCCCCTAGCGCGTCATCGGTCTCCGCCTGGTAGGACGACCAGATACGAGCCCGCGTTTCGTCTCGCCGTTCGACGGCCCGGTCACCAGGTGCGCGTTGTCGCACTTCCTCCGCTGCCACCCACTGCAAATCCGCACGTGAAGTAACGGTATTGTCGATCGCATCCAATAACAGTCGATCACGGGCAATTACATCTGGGTTATTAACGGCCGGCAGTGATTCAAAGCGTGCTCCAGCAAGCTGCTGGTAGGGCGAAAAGATGGGACTCGTACT
>PBOG01000217.1 GCA_002724245.1 Planctomycetaceae bacterium | reverse complement strand
CGATGTCACTACGTTGAGGTTCGTCATCGTCCGAACCGGGTTCATGGTGAGCCCGGTGTTCGTCATACGCCCGGTCAAACAGAGTTTCGGGGAAGAGATGTGTTTCTCGTCCAAGTATCGGCATAGCTGTTTACGTCCTGAGATAAACCGGGCTGGGTGCGCGGACTCCGTCCCTCTGGGTGGCACGGCAGATTGCGCAATGACCCATCAGTTCCACCATATTCGAGCATAGTTTGGATGGAGGAAAGCGGCTCTTCATGTCAGAGAAAATCTTCTGATTCGCTCGTAGGAAAATGCAGAGTTATCGGTGCAGGAGTTACATTCCGTTGTCATTGTGGTGTTGTGGGCTTGATTCGCCGCGCACGCTCGCAGTGGATTTGCGATGTGGTGAGTGAAATGTCACTTGTTGCGCAGCCAAGGTAGCGTGGGATATGACGGCTGGAGCCGATGTGATCCCGCATTCGGGTTGTGACGATTGTCACGGTCGTAACGAATCGGTTCGCATACCTGCGTGTTCTGTCAAACGGCCAGGGTGCGTCGCTCTGGTCCGCTGGCTTTAATGGGCTGTGCCTCAGCACTGCCCGGTGAAACCACGTTCCTGTTTCGCACCAGGCGTTCTACGGCAGCCGAGCGGCGATCTTTTCTCCGATTCTGGGCCTGGCTACGAAAACCGGCTGCCCTGGCACGGTGCCTTGGTCCTGGTAATGGGCGCTCTGTCCTGGTGGCTCTGCCTGATCCTGGCGGGGGTCACCTGCGACCTGGGCTGGCAGGACCTCAAATTGATGAGCGCGGGCTGGAGAGATTGCAGTGGTCTGGGTTTGACCCGCGCCGGATATTTGTTGGAAGCCGTCAGACTGTTGCCATGATCCGTTTACACCTGTTCCGGTTTGTGGGCGGGGGGTACCGAACGGATTGTAGCCGCCGTGAGCTGGATAGATCGTTTTGATATTCTCGGCTGCAAGTCGCTGCCAGGTACCTCTGAGAGCGATTGCCGGCAACCAGGAATGCCGTCGAGCAACGGGACCGACCGATTCAGGACTACGCTGCCAGGAAATAGTAAATCAGGACCACAATCACACTCACAATCAGGTTGACTTTGAGTAATGCAATCAACTTGCTGCGGGCTTGTCGCGGGGCTGTCCTGGCCGCCTGCTGGGCCAGTCTATGGCGTTCGGCCTTGGCTACCCCAGTCGGCCTGGTCGGGATGGCCTGGGCGGCGCCGCATTGCGGGCAGTGAAGCGTCTGGCCGTTGAGTAGCACGTGGGGACCATAGTTGTGGTGGCATTGAGAGCAGGTCGCCGTTCCCCACTGGTACTTTTCCATCGCCTTGCTCCCACTTCACGATGTCCCGTCTTCTAACATCCGCAGTCGGGTGTGGCAACCTGGTCCGGTTTTTGGGCTGGAATGGGTACACACTCCTAGGGCTGACCTGGGGCATGGCGTCAGCGATTTTGCTACGATACGTCCGCGGTGTGGCCGGAAGGGTCGACCGCGCGTCGTGGAACGCTGTGCGCAACGACGGTGTCGTCACCCTGACTAACGAGGAAATCGCGTGTTTCGACTTCTTTATCACCTCACGATCGTAAATCTCGTTTGCGCTCTCACTGGCTCCACGGTGGTTGCGGCGGATCCAAATAGGCCGATACAGGTCGATGACTACCAGGGTGCCATTCGGTTGGCGTGTGTGGGCGATAGCATCACGGCGGGGGTTGGCGCTGGAGGGAATTCGTATCCCAAGCAACTGGCTGCGCTACTGGGTGACAAGTGGAACGTGGGTAACTTTGGGGATAGTGGTTCGACCCTGCTGAATCAAGGAGACAAGCCCTACCAGAAGCAACGCACGTTCACCGCGGCGCTGCAATTCAGGCCACAGGTGGTGATCATTATGCTTGGTACCAACGATACCAAGCCGCAGAACTGGAAACTGAAAGACCGGTTTGCTGCGGACTACCACGATTTACTTGGCAAGTTTTCCAGGCTAGCGACGAAGCCACGGATCTTCATTTGCTACCCAGTCCCAGTCCCAGGGGAGGGGAATTTTGGGATCAACGAACAAGGGGTCAAGGAACAGCGGCCACTGATTACAAGGGTTGCCAAGGAAGCCAAGGTGGGGGTGATCGACATGTACGAGGCGCTGAAAGACCATCCTGAAACACTCCCGGATCGTGTACATCCCAATGCCAGGGGTGCGGGACTGATGGCGCGGGCCGCCTGGCGTGTGTTGACAGGCAAGAAGACGGCGGGCAAATAGCTCAGGCAGCCTTTCGAAAAGATGTCGCATGCGAGGCGGCAAGGAAGTCAATGCTACGTACGGATGCCACTCCGCGCTGAGCGGTGTTGGTTGCTTGTGTTAGAGGTATTTCTTGCGGTCAATCGACTTTCGTAAATCGTTCTTTAAATCGCTGATGAGTCGGCGCGACGATTGTTCCCCATTCATCTTGAAGACCGTGGGCTCGCTTCCATTTGTGAGCCGATAGCCAATGATGAACAGATCGCGGCGCACGTGTTCGCCGCGTTGTTCTTGATAGTCGTAAGTCAACGCTTGGATATCACTGATCTGGTGTGTGGTTTTCCAGATCCAGATTCGCGTGTGTTTGACGGTCTTGGTATGTCGAAAGATTTCCAGCCTGTTGTCTCCCAGCAGCGTCTTGTAGACGACATCGCCATTGCTTTTTTGACTGCGTTTGGGGTGCAGATTCAATCGTTGCAGTAGTGACATGGAGTACGCCTCTAGTACTGAGGGTGGATCCGGATAGGGACGGTGTCGTTGCAGCCGCATCACACATGCAAGTCATGAGCCGGTGTACGGTAACCTATAAAAAAACGCGCAACCAGCAAAAAGGTGTGGGCTTGTAGCAAACGGTTTCTCACAGCGGCCCCCTGACGGTACCCCAGGGGCGTATCGCGTACAGGTGGCAGTCGCGTCGGTGGGGTGTGTCATCGAGAAGTTTCAGATTGGCTCGTTTTCTTTGCGGGGATCGTTGCGAGCTTAAGTATCACGCCTTAGATGACGGGTGTGACGGGACGTGTTAGGCTTTTCTACGCAGTGGAATCAGGGTCCTGCGGCGAACCTAGGTGCCGGTCTGAGGTCGTCGCATGGTACGGCAGCAAACAAGGTGGAGAACGGGTGATGACAGGTTGCAATCGGGATCTGGCACAGTGCCTGGGGGCGATGCTGATCGGGTTGTTCAGCAGTTTCTTGTCAGCAGTTGTTCTGGCCGAAGAGGAAGGCCGTTGGCGTTACGATTTTGGTGCCGCCAAACTGGCACCGGCGGCCGGATATATGCGATTAGACGCGACTGCGTTGTATTCAGCCGAACGTGGTTTTGGATTGTTACCCAGCCCAGGGAACCTGGATCGCGGGGTGCGTCACCGGCGTCTGGCAGCTGACCGAAGGCTGGACACGTTTGTGTTTGATGACGGTGGGACGACCTTTGTACAGGACCTGCCCAATGGGGTTTACTACGTGTCGTTAGCGGCCGGGGACGCGGCGTATCCGTCCACGGTATCGATCGCACTGAACGGAGTCTCGCTGCAATTACTGGGACCGACCCGGCGCGGTGAGATGATTTTCGTGAACGGTGCCCGGGTTGAGGTCTCCAGAGGCCAATTGCGCGTGGAAGCAGGGGGTTGGGGTCAACTCTGTTACCTGGAGATCATTGCCGCAGATAGTCAAGCTGCCGCCGAGGTGCGAGCTACGGACGGCACGCGCCAGCTTGTCTCTCGTCTGGCCGTGATTCCCGAGGCACCGCGAAAGACGGATGCGGCGAACGAAGCACGCTGGGTATGTATTGGGCCGTGGTACTTTCCTGGGGACGGGATCTGGATTGTACCCGTGTTTGATAAGGCCTTGCTGGCTGGGCAGCGGGAGATTGTTTACGGGTGGTCGCTGGTGCTGCATTTGCCGGACGAGGAACGCTATCGCGGCGCCAAGTTGATGGCCAACGTTGACCTTGTCGAGGCGGATCACACGGAGGATCGGGTGGTCGAACGCACACTTTTTCAGAACCGTACGATTCCTTTGACTTTGAGCAAACTGTTCCAGACCCGTCCGAGCCATCATTACACCCATGAGGCTCAGGTAACCCTGCTGGAACCGTTTCAACAACACCTCAAACGGGATCCCAATGTGAGTTACGCACTTTCCGTACGCGTTGTCGATAAAGGCGGTGCCGTGATCAAGTCCCACAGGTTGCGGTTTGCCAACCGGCCGACCTACTTGTCTACCCAGATTGACGTACGTCACCGTGGGATGGACTTCGGTGCGCTGGGCACGCGTTCCAAGGTCAACGTTGGAGACCTGACGGGCGACGGCGAGTGTGACTACCTGTACAGTATCGATGCCCAGTACAAGGCCGCTTACGACTTTTCTGGACGGCTTCTGTGGGAGTACGAGGAACAGACCGAACCCCTGATCTACAATTCCATGGCGACTCGACTCTACGATGTGGACGGCGACGGCCGCTGTGAAGTTGTCTGTCTGCGAGATGGCCGTTTGTGCATACTGGACGGTCGTGATGGCCACCTTAAGAGGGCGATCGCCTGGCCTCATCTGTCGGGGCGGCCGACGAGCCTGGAGGCACGCATATTTCTCGCGAATCTACGTGGGCAGGGACCAACGGACCTGCTGGTGCTGAATGGGTACGCCAATCGTCCGGACGTACAGCTGTCTGCGTTCACGGGGGATCTAGAGCACCTCTGGGATGCCTCTGGTTTTTTTGAGAAGGGAGCAGTGGGGTCCCACTGTTTGAATGTGGCCGACGTGGACAAAGACGGGATGGACGAGGTGGCCTTTGGTACGACGATGCTGGACCAGGATGGTCAGGTCCTCTGGCGGTTGCCGTATCAGCCTCTGTTCAGTCAAGGAGGAGGCGACAGCGATCACGTTGATGAAGCGGAAATTGGCGACGTCGATGGAGATGGAAGATTAGAGATCTTCTATGCCAGCGGTACCTTATTGGATGCGGAAACGGGGCGGCCGCACTTCTCCCGGCTAGCGGGTGTCACGAATGGTCAATGGGTACGGATCGACAAAGTGCGTGACGATTTGCCCGGCAGGCAGTTGTTGCTTGCCAATAAATGGTCGCCTCCAGTGCTGTTCGATGTGCGAGGTGTCAAATTGAAGTGGCCGTTTCCTTTTGCCAGCTGGGACCTGCTTGATTGGAATGGGGACGGCGAGACGGAGGTGATGGGAGGTGGGCTGATTTGTGATCGTCGTGGTATTGTCGTGGGGGTTTGCGAACCGAGTTGGACGATGCCGCAATACGGGGACGTGACGGGGAACGGGCGGCAGGAAGTGCTTCCCTGGTGCCTCAACATGCACGGCCAACAGATTCGCGTGTTTAGTTCCGCACCGCGTCCCCAACAAAGGCAACGTCCCTATGTGAGTACCCGTCGCCAGTACAATTTCCGTGACTGAGTCCAATTTCCACGAATGTAATGGAGATTCCTGAGATCCGTGCGGCGCGGCAACTCGCAATCCAGGCACGGTACGGGGCGAGGGGTGACTCGAACGAAAGTGCTCAAATCCCTGCGTAATAGGGAAGCAACGTGTGAAGGAGATGCGTCTGGGTTGGTGCAGGGGACAACGTTGTGGCATCACGTAGCGGTGTCGTGAACAACACGCAGTGGATTTGCCGCGACCGGTGGCCTGGGTGGATTAACGATAGATTTCGCAGTTGGGTAGCAGCTTATTAATCTGCTCGACGCCGGCCTCAGTGATAAAAGTGGAGGGGACGTACAGCTCTTCCAATACCGGTAAGTGTTTGATCAAGCCGACCAGGTCTTCGTCTGTGATTTGAGTGCCTCCGAGGGCTAGTCTGGTGAGCTTTGTCAGGGACTGCAGGTGCACCAGACCCTGGTTGGTAATTTCGGTGTTGTTAAGCCGGAGTGTTTCAAGTTCGGTCAGATCCTTGATGTGTACCAGGCCTGCATCCGTAATCGCAGAGCCGCCAAAGGCGAGCGTCTTCAGGCTGGTTAACTCCGCCAGGTGGACGAGGCCGGCGTCGGTGATCGGGTCATCGATCAGGCTCAATTGTTCCAGTTTGGTCAGTGCCTTGAGGTGCACCAGACCGGCGTCGGTAATCTGAGTTGATTCGAGATAAAGGCCTTGCAGTTGGTTTAAGACGGTGATCTGCGCCAGGCCAGTGTCCGTAATCGCTGTTTCATTTAAGGTAAGCAGTTTGAGTTCTTTCAGGTGGCTCAGGCGTGCCAGGCCTGAGTCCGTGATCTTGGTGCCATCCAGCCACAACTCCTGCAGTTGCGGCCAGCTGGTAAGGTGTGATAAGGCCTCGTCGTTACACTGCGTGTTGTCCAGGTCGAGCTGGACGATTACGTCTTGCTCATTTCGTACGGTCTTGCCTCCAAGTTCCTCAATTACGGCCAGGGGATCGTTGGACTTTACTGTCCTCGATGATGCGTCGGCCTGGGTGGAAGGCCCTGCAGTCTCGAGTGGCGTTTCACTGTGACTACATCCCACCGCCATCACCAGTAGTAACTTCAGTAGACGTTTCATCGTTTGCACTCCAGTGTTCGCCGTTCCAAGTCCTCACCAATATAGAGGGTGACGGCCTGTTGTGGGGCGGTTTTCTCCAGATGCAAACGATCGGGTGGTGCAAACCGGGAGATTGCCCAACGCGGCGCGTTCGAGAATCGCCGCCGGCGTTTCTTTGCTGCAGTGGGCAGCACAGCTGCGTGATTTCACCAGGAGATCACGCTGGTCGTCACCCCAAACAAGAATTGAAGTTGTCGAGTTGCTCTGATTGCGACACAATGCTGCGTAGGAAGTCACGCAATACGTTACGGTATGGCCATAATAATGGAGAGTGACCCTGCACCAGCAGGAACTTTGCTCGTGTTGGTGTGACGGCTGTCGTTTTCCTGATATGGGCCGTGGGGCTCTGTACTGAAAGGGTAAGCTGTGAAGCGTTTTTTGGTTCTCTCGCTGATGTTGACTGTGTTGGGCTGTGGAACGAAGGAGATGGCGTCTGAGACTCGTGAGACAGCGTCCAGTTCAGCACCGAGTGCCAAGTTCATTCCGTCGCAACCTGCAGAAACCATACCGGAGAGTACGCCACAAGATTCAGGCAGTTTATTGCCTGAAACGGCAACGGCATCTGAGGAAACGGCAACTGCGTCTGAGGAGGCGGCAAGCACGTCAATCGAATCAACGGAAGCAACAACAACCTTGGTGAAGAAGGAGCCT
>PBOG01000216.1 GCA_002724245.1 Planctomycetaceae bacterium | reverse complement strand
GCGGCGGGGTTATTTACTCTCGTTGCCATCGATGTACCAATTCCTTTTAGACACAAATATCCCATCCTTGTAAGTGTATTCCGACCGCTTCTGCCCGTTGTCATACCACGCAGTACTCAGCCCCTCAATCTTCCCATCCTTGTAAGTTGTTTCCTCCTCCTTCTGCCCGTTCTCATGCCACTTAGTAACCAACCCCTCTAGCTTCCCATCCTTGTAAGTTGTTTCCTGCGCCTTCTGCCCGTTCTCATATTTGGAGACCACCACGACCCCAGTGAATGGCGTTTCACTGTTGATCTCATACGTCAGCCCACCTCTTTCAACTGTCTTCGATACGTCAACGGTCTTTACCTCCCCACACCCGGCCATCCCCATCACCAGCAGCAGACCCAGCAGACGTTTCATGTTCAGCTCCTTCGGTAAGCGTATCTAGACGACACCAATATAGAGGCTGGCGCACAGCGTGTGGCCAGCAACCGGAGCCGCACCAACGGCAGGAGGGGCGGCAGGTTACTTCCCGATCTCGCACTTCGGCAAGGCCTGCTGCAGTTCGGCGATGCCGGCGTCGGCCCTCCGGGTGAACGGTACGGGCGAGACTGGTGTAATGGTGGGCTGTGTTGGCACCGCCCGCTGTAAAACGCCTTTCCCGGAAGCCTCTGCCAGCCATCACCAGATTCCACGGGATTTAGTGCCGTTGGTGGCGACCCTTTCATACGGACGAAATCCTCTGACGATTGGTGTGATCAGCAGACGTTAATTGGACGGGGGGGCTGCTGGGTAGTCGGATTTCAGTTCTTGACTCGCAGTCGGTAACGCAGGACGATGGGGTGATGTCCCTCCTCTGCGCCGATTCACATTGCCTCTGCCGTGCCCGCACATTTCCGCAACTGACGCCGCTGGCGGTGGGACGCGTTGTCGCGTGGGTTCTTCTGGCTATCTGTCCGGTCTTTGGGCACACGAGTCGTGCGCAAGAACCTCTTGAGTCGGCGCGCAGAGAGGATCCGTTGGCGCGACCGCAGAACAGTATTGCGGACGGAGCAGGAGCGACCACAGCGGATCCAAAGGCGGTCAACGACGCTGGCACTCTGTTTGGTATGGATCGGGTCATTGACGTGAACCTGCGGCTGTCCAATGAGGAGTGGGCGAAACTTCAGCCCCCCGCGGGAACCCGCCTCGATGATGCGGCAGTCGGCGCAGCTTTTAGCGGGGCGATGGTCGATGCCATTTTTGGCGGCGATTTCCACAGTGAGAAATCATCGAGACGTGGCTTGGCGGGCTATCTTGGCGTCGACCACCAGTACGGGCAGGGCGACGCGGTCATCGATGGCGTCACGATCAGCGGTGTTGGCATTCGATTCAAGGGAAACGGAAGCTTTATCGGAGGGTATCGTACGGGTAAATGTTCGTTCAAACTTGACTTCAGCGAATATCGCAAAGGCGTGTTGTTTCGCGGCCTCAAGAAACTGAATCTCAACAACAGTTTGAGCGATCCATCGATGCTGCGGGAAGCGCTCTCCTATGACCTGTTTCGAGAGGCGGGTGTGTTCTGTTCGCGCACGGGTTTCGCCCGCGTCTCCCTTCAGATAGGCCCGCAGCGGAGCAAAGTACTGGGGCTTTACACGATCGTAGAGCAAGTGGATAAACGCTTCTTGAAAAATCGGTATGGCGACTCCAAGGGGCTCCTGCTGAAGCCGAGCACGTTCCGCGTGTTTCGGTATTTAGGGGAAGAATGGGCTGCCTATGAAAAAGCGTATGTACCGAAGACCACCGCTACGGAAATGCAACAGCGCCGAGTGATCGATTTCGCGAGGCTGATCAACAAAGGCTCGGATGAGGATTTCGCGGAGGGATTTGATAACTTTGTCGACGCGGAGCAATTTCTTAGATTCCTGGCGGTCAATGTCCTGTTGAGCAATCTCGATAGTTTTCTCGGAGGGACTCAGAATTACTACATTTACCTCGAGCCAGAATCCAACCAGTTTCATTTTCTTCCTTGGGATTTGGATATCTCGTTCGGGGCTCACGACATGGGGGGGACGCCTCAATCGCGACGCAATCTCAGTATCGAACATCCCCAGACCGGCGGGCACGCGTTGATTGAGCGAGTCTTGAAGATCCCTCGCCACCGTAGGCGCTACCGCGAACTGCTGGGAGAGTATCTGGGCACCGTGTTCGCCCAAGACAAGATGCTGTCGCAGATTGACAGAGGCGCGACATTCCTGCGGCCGGTGATCGATGTGAACGGGCCAGAAGCCGCTGACGCTTTGGAGAAGTCTATCGCTGAGGCGTCCAGCCCGGGGCACGTTCAGCCCCTGAAATTCTTTGTCACCGAACGCCACGAATCGGTGCGGGCGCAACTTGCCGGCGAACATACTGGCGACACGATGGAGAATGGGTTCGCAGGCTTGAAGATGCTGGCTGGGTGGTTCACAGGACCACGCATTGGCCTGCTAGTAGCTCTCCCGGTTGTGTTGCTGCTCAACGGTTCCGGGTGGATGTGGGGGGTGATAGCCGGGTTCCGCAAAAGCGCGGCATGGGGGCTGGTGAATGCGGCAATGTTTCCACTCAGCCCATTGATATACGGTTTTTGTGTCAGCCAAGAACTGGGGAAACACACTGCCTGTTGGGTGTTGTTTTGCGCCACCAGTATGGCCGCTTGGCTGGTGCTCGCGGCTTGGATCTTTTCCGGCGGGTGAATGGTTGGACGCGGGATCTGGTAGCGACAGGAGACTCACCGTTTGCGGGGGAACCGCTGGCGCGCACAGCGTGTGGCGGCAACCGGAGCCGCACCGGCGGCAGGAGGGGCGGCCCTTTGTTGTGTGAATCCACAAACCTGGGCTGTCCGATACTACGAGACCTGGAGAACGATCGATGGAAGCGGGCTGATGGTTGAAGTTCCCGTCCGCTATAGCGAACGGGAAAGCCACCTTCCCGTTCGGTGAGCCGACAGGAAGGTCTTCGAGCATCGGGGCCGCATCGCCATTCCGACAAATCACCGCATGCGGATGAACTTGTCATTAGCCCTCTGGTACAATGAACTCTGTGCCTGAGTAATCAACGTTCCCATCCTTTTCTCATTGATTCGACTCAGCAGCGACAAGTCTCAGAAGGTTAGAATGAACAACAACTGGTTAGCGCATATTAATCCAGAGACCCCGATTAATTTACTCGCTATTCCCGGCACGCACGACTCTGCGTCATGGGTAGGATCGGCTATATGCGGCACCAAGTCGGGGGTAGCGGCTGCAGCTATAGCAAGCCAGGTGTTGACATACACCCAACGCAGGAACATCAGGCAGCAGTTGGACGATGGCGTTAGGGCATTGGACATGCGCATTGCATATGACGAGTATGCGGGTTATCGCAGAGGCTGGTTGGATCCATACTCAGATGCACCTGCGCGGCCTGCTCAAATTTGGATGTGCCACGGCAAGGCTGTGTTTGACGTTACATTTGAAAGTCAGCTTCAAATCGTTAGTCAGTTTCTGATTAATCACCCTCGTGAGTTTGTGGTCATGGTACTACATCAGCAAGGGTGGACTAATGTGGGGGGGGCCGAATCCCATCAGTTGATAACGCAACAAATAAACCGGGCGAGGCTAAATGTTTATGACATAAGTCAACATAGTGGCGGTTGGCCGACGGTACGGGATCTCGCTGGAAAAGTTTTAATATTGTCCCGATTAAACCGACCGAATGCTTCGTGGCTGCAAGTGAGTAACGGATGGGGAGACCATGAAAATAAAACATATTTTAGGCGGTTCTGCGCTGAGAACGCCAATTTGCACATTCTGCTGCAAGATCGCTACAACGGCGTGACCACCCCTACCCCCACAGAGCACTTGCACACTCTGGGGGGCGCATGGAGAGCGGACGCGAACCAAGCAAAATTCATCCTTTTTGACAATATGCGGGAAGAAGGACAAGCTGGCGATCTAAAGGTAAATCATCTGAGCCACAGCTTTAAATTCCATGGCCACCCTTGGGTTCTAGGGCAAACATTGAACCAAAGGCTTGTGGACGCAATTGTCAATTCGCATCGCAAATATCGAGGTCTCTTGATGCTCGACGACGCAAATGAGAACACATGTAGTAATCTTATCCGTTTGAATAGACAGCTATGGCCAGCAGGTCTTCGGCAGGGCCTTGCCGAGGCAATTACTGACGCTGCTGCTACAATGGCTGCTAAACGATCGGGATAACCAAAACAGTTGGATTGATTCCAGCAGTGTAACTGCATTTGCATTTGACTGTGTTGAGGTAATCTGTTGGAGTCGGAATACTTTGCTAGGCGTGCGAGCTTCTTCGGCTCTATTCATGATCATCTCGGTCACATTGTCTTCGCGAACTGGCTCTAGCTGGAGCGATTGACCGGGGGGCGAATTCTCCCCGCCGAAGTGGGGGACCTGTTGCACAACAAACTCGCTCCGCTCGTTGAGGACTAGGTCACAGCCTACCGGAACCTGATCGACTTCTGCGAAGCCCAAACGCCCGCCAGTCTTGCGTCGAAGGTAAGCTTCCAGCTGTCGGACGGTACGCGGTACACGGAGTCCGTGTCGAGCGTGCTTTGGCACCTATTCGTAGGCCAAGTTCATCATCGTGGACAGGTACATGACATGCTCTCTGCGACATCGGTCGCTCCACTCCAACTTGACGCGTTCTTCCTCAGTTCAGACCTGCCACTGCGTGAGGACGAGTTGAAAATCCGGGCAGCCCGGTAGCTCGGGAGGCTCACAACCTTGAGGTCGCGGGTTTAAATTCTGTCCCCGCCCTATTCGTCCTCTGGCCATTCGTCCGGGACGGTTTCGTGACCAATGGGGACCGCAATCTTTTGGTCTGCGTCAATAACCCAGATTTCCTGCCATTGATTGTCGCAACACAATGGGAAGCACGGTTGGAACAGCATCACCACGTTGTCAAAGAATGGTTGATAGAGTTCGCGGACAGCGAGTGGGTAATAGATCTCGCTGCCTGATCGCAACGTACCCGGACCAATCTCCTGGAGCAGGCGTTGATACAAGGTGGAGATTGTGACACCGAGTTCGGATACGCGGAGTCGGACGGGAGCGTGAATTAGACCGGCATTCAAGCAATTGGCGGGACCCGCACCTGCGGCAGGATTCAGCCGACGAACGTCACCCGTCACCGAGTATGCGCGATGGACTCTCTATTTTGAGACCCCGCGC
>PBOG01000215.1 GCA_002724245.1 Planctomycetaceae bacterium | reverse complement strand
GCATCCCCGCCACGTGTGCCTTGCAGTCGTCGTCGTCGTAAAATTTCTTCTCCGCCGTGTCGATGGCAATCAGCTTGCCCGGGCCCAGTCGCCCCTTGCGCACCACCTTGGCCTCCGGCAAATCCACGATGCCGATCTCGCTGCCCATCACCACAAGCCCATCCTCGTATATCTCAAACCGCGCCGGCCTCAGCCCGTTGCGGTCAAGCGTTGCCCCCACCGTTGTGCCATTGGAGAACACGATTGCCGCCGGTCCGTCCCACGGCTCGTTCAGGCACGCATGGTATTTATAAAAACCCTCCAACTCGCGCGGCAGGTCCTTCTTTTTCTCCCACGCCTCCGGCGCCAGCATCATCGCTGCGTGGATGTTGTCGCGCCCTGACAGTTCCAGTGCCTCCAGCGCGTTGTCGATACACGCGCTATCCGACACCTCTGGTTGCAGGATGGGCATCAGGTGCTCGACGTTATCGCCCCACACTTCGCTGCGTAGCTCCAACTCGCGTGCGCGCGTCCAGTTCTTGTTGCCGATCAGCGTGTTGATCTCGCCATTGTGCGCTACCATCCGGAACGGCTGCGCCAGTTGCCAGTTCGGGAATGTGTTCGTCGAGTAACGCTGGTGGAAGATGGCCAGTGCTGTTTCAAAGAGCGGCGACTGCAAATCGGTGTAAAACTTGTCCAGCTGCGGCGCATTGAACAGCCCCTTGTAAACAATTGTGCGCGAGGAAAACGATGGCATATAAAACTCCGCGATGCCTTGTTCCACCGCCTGTTTTTCCGCCGACTTGCGTGCCAGGTACAGCCGCCGCTCGTACTCGTCCGCGCTCCAGTCCGCCGCGCGGCCCAGCAGCACCTGCTCGATGCCCGGCATCGTGTTGCGCGCCTTGTCGCCCAGACACGAGGGATTCTGCGGCACTTCCCGCCAGCCAAATTTGTGGATGCCAAACTGCTCCAGGGCACCCTCCACGATGTGCCGGCACGTATGCGCCTGATACTCGTCTGTCGGCAGGAACACAAACCCCACCGCCACGTCCGCCTCATCCGCCAGCTTCCCGCCCAGCTTTTCAACCTCCCCGGCAAAAAACCTGCGCGGCAACTGCAGCAACACACCCGCGCCGTCACCCGTCTTGGCATCAGCATCCAGCGCACCGCGATGGGCCAGGTTGCCAAGTCCCTCCAAGGCCAGGTCCAGCACGCGCCGTTCCACCACGCCATTGCTGTTGGCCACAAAACCTACGCCGCAGTTGTCATGCTCAAACCGCGCGTCGTACAAAGACTGTTCCACCTTCGGATAGCTCATAAAATCAAACGGGCCGGGGAGTCTACACACCGAAGTCAATCGGACAATCCCTTTTTTGGGAAGCCATTAATTGTGTGGGCCCGTAAAAAACTTTTAACGGAGACCCGTACGCAAAAAACCCAGTTGCCAACCTTCACCCCCCCTGCCACAATTCCGGCCAGATGGACCCCGCCAAGAGCCCGGCAAAGGCTTCCGCGACGGCTGAACTCTCCCCCAGCCGCAAGGCTGCACTGCTGGAATTGCTCGCCGACGACGACCACTCCGTCTACCGCGCCATCCGCCGCGAAATTATTTCCCACGGCCCCGCAGTCCGCGACTGGCTTGCCGATCACTCCCTCGACGAGGATCCCATTCGTCGTCGCCACGCCAAGGCCATCGTCAGTCACTTCGACCGCCAGAGCGCCGACCACGACTTCAGCGCCTTCTGCCTGCGCCACGGCGAAGACCTCAACCTCGAGGAAGGCTGTTGGCTTCTCTCCCGCACCCGCCATCCCGAGATCAACATCAGCGCCTACCGCGCCCTCTTCGATGATTACGCACGCGACCTCTGCGACCGTCTCGACTTCGGCGCCGAGCCCGAGGGCCTCATCGCCGGCCTCAACACCTACCTGTTCAAGGAGAAAGGCTACACCGGCAACGAGGACAACTATTACGACCCCGACAACAGCTACCTCAACCGCGTTGTCGACAACCGGACTGGCAACCCCATCAGCCTCTGCATGGTCTACCTCGCCGCCTGCCGCCGCCTGCAACTACCCATCACCGGCATCGGACTACCCGGTCACTTCCTCTGCCGCTTCCAGAACCCGCGCAAGGAAATCTACATCGACGCTTTTAACGAAGGCCGCATTCTCACCAAGACCGACTGCATGAAATACCTGAAGCAAGCCGGCTATGAATTCCACGAGGCCTTCTTAATCCCCGCCAGCCCCCGGCGCATCCTCCTGCGCATGTGCAGCAACCTTCATCAAATCTACCAGCACGAGAACCAAAAAGGCGAAGCCGACCGCCTCCAAGGCTACATCGTCGCCCTGTCGAAGTAGACCAATCATTCGCGCTGGGCGGTCCAGCGGATGGCGTTTTCCATTAGTTTGTGTAGTGACCGGGAGGACTCGGGATGGGGGCTAATGCAGAAGACTCGGCCCTTGCCGAAGTCGCCGGTGATGATTGCGGGGGTGTTGACCATCGTGCCCTTTTGCGGGTCGTAGCGTGACACTTCACTTCTGAAATGCGCGAGCGTGCGAAACTCGCCAAGCCCCTTCACGCCCATTGGCGACATGATTGGGCCGTTTTGGTAGCGGACATCGAAGGGGCCAATTTTTTCGCCAAGAATTTTACGGCCGGCATCGGTCAGCTCCATCTTCACCGTGGCGGAAGGGCCACGGTACCACATGCTCTTGCGGCCAATGTTTGGGAGATCGATGGTTTCGCAATAGGTCTTATGGTTGCTGATGCCGAGTGACCATTTGTAGTTCGACGCCGCCAAATAGGAACCGGCGCAGATGCCGATGTAACCACCGCCACCTTTCACGAATGCCTTCACGACCGATCGGCCCTTCGCGTCGAGTGCGGCGGCTTGTTTGCTGCCGCTGCCGCCGGGAAAGATGGCGAGGTCAAACTGTGCCAGCACGCCATCGCGGATATCCTCCGCGCCCACGCGGCGGAAAAGCACGTTTTTCATCCCGCCCAAGATACGATTCAGGTTTCGAGGTCCACTACTGCCCACGCCCCCGGCATCATACACTGCCACGCGCAACGCATTAGTATTTGTAGGCAACAAAACGTGTGGTCCGCCGCCGGCCATATTCAGATGCCGCAACAGCGTATGAACCATCACGCGGTGCTGTCTCGCACGCAGGGAGAGCGGTTGCGACTTGGTCGTGGGCTCGAGAATCATCGCCGCCGCGCCCAGCCGTTCATGCGCCGCGCGGGCGAGGCTGCCGTCGACGGGATAGCGCAACCGCACGAGTTTCTTTTTCGGGTCGGCGATGGTTGCATTCACCGCCGCGAGCATCTTCGGCACCACCGCGTCCGCCGCCTTGCCTTTTGCGTCAATGATGCTCGAGCCGACGGACTTCGAATTGATCTGGTGAAAATCGTACCCCTCGTGCAAGTCTATCACCCAATCCGGTTTCTGCCCGCCAACGAATCCCCAAATCGCCTTGGCCAACACCCCCTTTGCCTCAGGCGTTCCTTTCGTCTTCGGAAACTGCCGGTTGAGGTCGCGCAACGCTGGCGGCTCGCCCGGCAAATAGCGCGTGCCATCAGCAAGCCCGGGGATGTTCGCGCGCGGAATCACAACCAACCGTCCGCGCGGAATCGGCCAATGCCGAATCTGTTCCGCTGCCGCTGCGCCAGCTGGTTCGTTGCCGTGAATGCCTCCGGCAATCACGACCGTCGGTCCGGGCTGATCGCTGATCCGCTGAAAAACCGGCGTCTCCCACTTCGTGCCCTTGGCAATGAAACCGGAGACAATTTTTTCTGCCGCAAAGAGCGGCAAGCCGATGCCCAAGCCCAAAAGGAATCCCAACTTTCGACGCATGCGGGATGATTCACAAGTGAACTGCGCCCGTCAATCATCCCGTGGTCATCCCGTGGTCACCCCTGCTCGCAACACATTTCAACGACGCTCCACATTGCCCTTGCACATTCGCCATTGAGGGTGAGAATTCACTCGCCATGGCTGAGCTGCTCGGGCTATACATTCCCAATGAAGAATTTTTGTTTCGCTCTCACCTTGTTGATGGCTGGCGTTTTGCATGCCCAGCCTAGTCCCAGCGGTGGGTTTGGCCGGCAGATGGATGCTAATGGGGATGGGAAGATTTCGCGCGAGGAATTTCCGGGACCGAAGGAGTTGTTTGACCGGTTCGACAAGGACAAAAACAATTTTCTTTCGGCGGACGAACGTGAGGCAATGCGGCAGGAGCGACGGCGCGGCGGTGGGAGCGGCGGCTTTCGGCGGCCGGGGCAGAACGCGGGCGGCAATTTGGCGGAGGAACTGTTTCGGGCGGTGGATGCGGATCGCGACAAGGCGCTTTCGGCGAAGGAATGGCAGAATTATTTTGATAAAATTTTGGCCGAAGCGGACACGGACGAGAATGGCCGCCTCAGCGCCGAGGAATGGCAGGCTTGGCGGCGAAAGCAATCGGGCGGACGACAACGTCCCGACCGTGGACCCAAGGTCGGCGCTGCTGTGCCGGCGGTTAAAGCGGAATTCATGACGCAAAAGGGCACGCTGGAGTTTTCGAAAATCAAGCGGCACACCGTCGTGGTGTTCGGCTCGTACACGTGAGGCCCCTTTGCGCGGGAGGCCGGGCGCCTCCAGAAATTGTACGAGACCTACGGCAAGCAGGCGGACTTTTACTGGGTGTACATCCGCGAGGCGCACCCGACGGATTCCGCGCGACCAGCCCGGCACGTTGAGATTGAGCAGCCGAAAACTTACTTGCGCCGGCAGGAGGTGGCCATCACTTGTTCAGTGAATCTCAACCTCACGATTCCGATGTTGGTTGATGACCTCAACGACACCATAAGCCGCACCTTCGACGCGATGCCAGACCGGCTGTACATCATCCGCGATGGCAAAATCGCGTACAAGGGCGGGCACGGTCCGCGGGGGTTTGATGTGGCGGAGTTGGAGTCGGCGTTGGTGAGGATGTTGCCGAAGCAGCGCTAGGGCAGCTCGCGAATCCGCAGACCCTTGAACTCAATCGGTGCGCCTTCGCTCTCGAGGCAAAGATAGCCGGTCGCCGGTTGGCAGTCGGTGCCGCCACTTACT